>ONGM01000084.1 GCA_900317365.1 uncultured Planctomycetota bacterium | reverse complement strand
GCGTTTGGCGCTGTCGCGGGGATCATAGCGGCGCCTTATCCGCCGACTAAAGCCGGCGGCTTCCCCCGCGCTTATGGAGCGCGGGGCGGCGCGTTGCGCCGGGAAAATCGCCCGTTGGGCGATGGACGCGCCTTCGGCGTTGGGCGGGCGGGCGAAACGAGGCGAAACGTCAACCGTGCGTTGGCGCCCGGCTTTTCTAGATGAGATAACGCTATATAATGGACAGGAGTTGACATTAGTCGGCGCGGCGTCGATACGCGCGGCGTTACGCAAAAGAACATTCAACTCCTAAAAGGAGCTTTTCATGAGCGATTTGATCTTGTATCACGGCGGTCGAACCGAGCCGGTTTGCCGCGCTATCCCGACCGAACAAATTGACGAACGACTCAAAGCCGCAGCCAGCCTAACGAAAGTTCCCGTAAGCGACGCCGACCTCTCCACCGTCTATCGTTGGGGCGACGGCGGTCTCACCCCGCTCGAAGGCCCTATGGACTCCGCGACCTTCAATCGCGTTCTCGACGAAGCCGCGATCGAATACAACGGAAAAGATTACGCCTGGACGATCCCCCTCTCCCTCCCCGTTACCGCCGAACTCGCCAAAACGCTCAAGCCCGGTCAGGAAGTCGCCCTCGTTAGCTCCAAAAACGAAATCGTCGCCACCCTCGAAATCTCCGACGTCTTCCCATGGAATAAACCGAAATATCTCAAATCAGTCTACCTCACCGACCGAATCGACCACCCCGGCGCCGATATGGTCCTCGTCAACGACGCCGATAAAGACTACCTCCTCGGCGGTAAAATCAACGTCTTCCCGCAAAAGAAGAACCCCGCCTTCGGAAAATACGTTCTCTCCCCGAAAGAGACCCGCGCGCTTATCGCGCAACGCGGCTGGAACCGCGTCGTCGCGTTCCAAACGCGCAACCCGCTGCACCGCGCCCACGAATACGCGCTCGTCTACGGACTCGAAAAACTCCTCAAAGAAGGATATAACGCCGGCGCGTGCCTCAACCCGCTCGTCGGGGAAACGAAAGGCGACGACGTCAACGCCGAAATTCGTATGCGCACCTACGAAAAGCTCATCGCCGACCGCGCGCTCGGCGAAGGCGACTCCGATCGCGAACTCTGGGCGAAACTCGGCGAAGAGGTCCCCGACCGCGTCATTCTTCTCGGACTCGATATTAAAATGTTCTACGGCGGTCCGAAAGAGGCGGTTATGCACGCGATCTACCGTCAGAACTTCGGATTCACCGACGTCATTATCGGACGCAAGCACGCGGACGCGCCTTATAAAGACGGCACGGCGATCTGGGGCGACTTCGACGCGCAGGAAATCTTCTCGCACCTCAACGGCGATCTGCAAGAGAGCCCGCTCAAAGTCGGGTTCGCCGCGTATTACGAATCGATCGGCCGCGTCGACCTCATGGAGAATCACAAGGACGAAAAGCCTGTCTTCATCTCCGGTAAAGCCGTTCGCGCAACCTTGCAGAAAGGCGAACACGTCGACCCGCGCATTATGCGCCCGACGACCTCCGCTATTCTCGCCGAAGCGATGAAAATCGAGTAGTCGCCAACGAACGCACGTCATACTTCCCATAGAATCCGATGAAATACGAACGCGTTTATATTGACGCCGTCGAGTGCGCGCTCCCGGACGAGATCGTAACCTCCGACGAATTGGAATCGCGACTCGCGCCTCTCTACGACCGCCTCCGACTCCCGTACGGTCGAATCGAGCTCATGACCGGCGTGCTCGAGCGCGGGCTGTGGGCGCGCGGCGCTTTGCCCGGCGATCAGAGCGTGAAGACGGTCGATAAGCTGCTCCGAACCGCCGGCGTTCCGCGCGAGAAGATCGGCGCGTTCGTTCACGCCTCCGTTTGCCGCGACTACCAAGAGCCGGCGACGGCGTGCGACGTCCACCGTCGCCTCGGACTCCCTGACGAATGCTTTATCTTCGACGCGAGCAACGCATGCCTCGGACTACTGACCGGCGCGCTGCTCGTTGCGAATATGATCGAACTCGGGCAAATTGAGGCGGGAATCGTCGTCGGCACGGAAACGAGCCGCGCGCTCATGGAGACCACGATTCAAGAGCTGAACGCGAACGAAAGCCTTACCCGCAAAACGATTAAGGACGCGTTCGCTTCCCTCACGATCGGGTCGGGAAGCGCCGCGATTCTACTCATCAACGAGAAGACGACGCGCACCGGCAACCGACTCCTCGGCGGGGTCGTCCGCTCGAACACGCAAGGGAGCGCGTTATGCCGGAGCCAGGTCGACGTAACGGCAGGCGGGCGTTCGGACGGGCAGACGATGAAGACCGATTCGGAGGCGCTTTTGCACGTCGGGGTCGAGCTTGCGGCGCAGGCGTACGACGAATTTCCGCGTCTTTTCGGGCTAGGAGGAAACGAGCTCGACGCGGTCTTCTGTCATCAGGTCGGGAAGGCGCACCAGAAACTGCTCTTCGACACGTTGCAACTCGACGTAAGCAAGAACTTTGCGACGCTTCCCTACCTCGGCAACACCGGCAGCGTGGCGCTTCCGACGGCGGCGGCGCTCGGAATCGAATCGGGATTCGCCCAACCTGGCGCCAAGCTCGGATTCTTCGGCATAGGTTCGGGGGTCAACGTAACGCTCATGGCGATCGACTGGCAAACGACGTTGGCGAGCGCGGATCCGACGCCGCCGGAGGTTCTACGACGCTTCCTCGCGCTCAATACGCCTAACGCTTAAGGGGTTGAACTATTCGGCGGACTCGATCGCTCGCTCAAACGAACCGTCAAGTTCGCCGACGTTTTTCTCCGTCAACCTCCGACTCTTGAAACGAATTTTCGACTCGTTCCGTCATTTCGTATTAAAGGCGCTCAGAGTCCGCCTGTTAAAATCGCACCGGAGCGCGCGTCCGATCTCATGCGCGCGAAAGCGTCTGCGCATGGATTGTAGTTCGTCGGTTGTTCCCGTTGCTCTTAACGAGCTTTTAGAGGATCATGTTCATATGAAAATGAATAAAGTCTTTTTCCGGACGATATTATGCGTCGCTTTTACGGGGACGCTCGCAGTTTCCGCCGTCGCTAAGTCTAACCCTTTGCTTGACGAAGACGAACAGTCCGTTTTTACGCTTCAGAACGAAAATCAAGCCGAACCTCAGAAGCGCGAGTTCGAGCGGGAAATCTTCGACGTCGACTACGTCAAAAACGACGGAACGATCGACGCGCGCCCCGTCGCGTTTTATCGTCCCAAAGGCGCGGAGGGCGACCTCCCGCTCGTCTTTGTTCCGCATTATCCTCTTGACGAAAAGTCGGGGGACTTTCAAATGTGTCTTAACAACGGCTGGGCTTGCGCGGCGCCATACGATTTCCAAAACGAGTACAACGGCGTTTTAGGAACGGACAACTTAGTCTTTAACAACGCCGCTCTCCATGCGTTAAGGCATAAGGAAGGAGTCGACGCGGAACGAATTATCATCTCCGGGGGAAGCGCCGGCGGGTATACGGCGCTTATGCTTGGCGAACTGCAGATGGGCGCCGCCGGGGTCGTCGCCAATTCGCCGGTCACGAACCTATATTTCAATTTCCATATTCATTTTTTGAAATGCGACGAGATCAATCGCGGTTTCGACATACCTGAACGTCCTATTCTTATCCAGGGAATGATTTCCGCGCTGTTCAGGCCTAACAACGACTGCTTTTCCGGGGACGACGACCCGAAATGGGAAGCGCTTTCTCCGATCAGTATGGCGAGAGCGATTAGTTCTCCGACCGTAATTAATCATTTCACAGGCGACATTCTTGTCCCGATCGACCAAGTTACGAAGAAATATACGTACGACGAACACGAAGACGATTTGCCCCAAGATTTTACGGCGCGCATGGGGGACGATTACCCGGGTAATCTCAGTCGTTCGTTTGAAGAAATGTGCGATCCGAACGAGCTTTCGCTCTCGGTCTATCGCGCGGAAGGGAAACCTTTCCTTATCGACATGCCCTACGCCGCCGACAAATTGGTCAGTATAAACGTCTACGACGACGGGAAGACCGGCGCAAAGGCTTCTCACACGGCGCGGGTCGCGCTCGGCGGCTATCGCAGCGAGCCTTTTTTACAGGAGATTATGGCGAAATCTTTGAAAGAGACGGAGCGATTAGTCCCTGAAAAAATCCTTTTGATGTTGGAGCGCTATTGCGGCGAAAGCAAACAGCTCCCGGCGCACGTCGAGGTCGACGACGCGATCTACGGTTCCCTAACCCTCTATCGTCAGGAGATCGTTGAAGAATTGGCGCGCTACGCGGCGAATCATTCGCTTAAGGAACTCGACGAGTTCGTTCAAACCGCGATCGTCGGTTCCGAGAACGAAACGAAATACGCCGAGGCTTGGGAAACGATTAAGTCTCAAATACAAGTCGTGAACAAACAATGAATCTCGTTAAGACGTATCAAATACGTCGCAAACGAAAAAGCGCGTCGTTACGTTGACAATCCTTGCCCTTCTCGATTTTGTTCTCGGAAGACTCGCGGTTCGCGCCGCGTTGAACTTTCTCGTTGGCGGAACATGATTTGGAGGGGCGTTTTAGGAACAAACGCGCCGTTAAAATCGCGCGCTCGCTTCTATGGGGATCGGCTTACGTTTCAACGTTTGCGCGCGCGTTTGCGGTCGGCGCGGTAGGACCTTCCGGCTTTTATCGTGACGATTGGGATCTTTTCAAGACGGACGAGAACGACGAAGTTTGCGCGGCGCTCTTCGGCGGCATGTTAGGAGAGAAAATCACGTTGGAAGAAGTCCGAGACGACTCGTACCTAGACAAAATGCAAAACGACGCCGTTCCTACGACACTTAGACGGAGAACCTCCGGCGATTTATCCTCAACCTCCATAAACCTAGCGATTCCTCAATGAAGAAGACGATGCGACGAATCAAGCTAATCGCGTGCGATCTTGACGGCACGTTACTCCTCAACGGCGCGCAGGAACTGCAACCTGGAACCTGTGATTTAATCCAGGCGCTCCAAGATCGCGGAATCCGATTTTTCGCCGCCTCAGGCAGGCAGTATACGAACCTACGCAGGCTATTTGAACCGATTAAAGACGAGATCGGCTATCTGTGCGAAAACGGCTGTCTTGGTTTTTACGAAGGGAAGAGGCTCTTTAAAGAGCTTCTCGATCGCGCGCTCGGGCGAGAAATCATCGAGGCGATTCTTGCGACGGAGGGCGCGGAGGTTCTTTTATCCGGGGAACGGGTCAGTTATCTTCAGCCGAAGGATCCGCGATACGAAAGATTCATCCGAAACGTTCTTCGCAACGACATGGTCGTCGTGCCGGATATTCTGAACACGCCGGAAGACTACATGAAAGTTTCCCTCTACGAAGAGAACGGAATCCGAGACCAAGAGCTTTGGGAGCGACGATTCGGCGACCGTTGCGCGGTCGTAACAGGCGGGTTCGACTGGCTGGACATGACGCCGCTGAACGTCAATAAGGGAACGGGGTTGCGTCAAATCCTATCGTATCTTTCGATTTCCCCGGAGGAATGCATGGCGATCGGGGACAACGACAACGATCGGGAGATGCTGAAACTTGCAGGCGTCGCCGTCGCAATGAAGAGCGCGAAGCCGTCGATCCGAGCGCTCGCCGATATGGAAACGGAGACCGTCGAGGCGTTGTTCAAGAGTCTTTTAACGGAAGGCGCGAATTAAGAGTCCGTCCGCGCGCAATCGAATCGCCCCGCGCGCAACCTCGCCTCGCCTTCCCCTAGCGTTCGCCTTATCACGTACGTCAAGAAACAAAAGAACCGCGCTCCGTAGTCAGACGAAGCGCGGTTTTTCGCATTAGGCGAGGCTGGCGATTACATCATCATACCGCCGCCGCCAACGCCGAGGCCGTTCATGGAGGAACCGTCGTAGCGTCCGAGTTCGCGCGCGTCTTCTTTGACCTCGCGAACCTGGAGAAGTCCGTTCGGCTCCAGAATCATGATCTTACCAGGCGAATTGAATTCGCTTCCGGAAATCTTCACGCCGCCGAGCGCGTCAACGATCGTAATGTCGGAAATGTGGTCGACCGTGCTCTTGCCTTTCTTGCCCTTCTTGCTTCCGCCGCCGCCATAGTCCGCGTACATCATTTCGGAAGAAAGCCCGCCTTGTACGTTAATCGGATTGTGCGACTGACGATAGAAGTTCGCAACCTGACCGCGCTTCATCGTCTGACCTTGAATAATCGACTCGTTCGCGTCTTCCGAACTGAAATAGACGGAAGAAAGAACGATCTTCGGCTCCGCGCCCGGACGAACCGGCGCTTCCACGTTTTCCGCAAAGACGCGAGCGTCCGCGCCAAGCGCGACCGGATTCGAGACTTCGCTGAAGTCCGACTCGACGAACTTCACATCGACCGAATCCGTGTTCTCGACGAATTCCTCTTTCACGCCGTAGTTCGGGTTCGCAAGAATCAACTTCACGCGATAAACGTACGTGACTTCCGGCTCAACTTCGAAGTCGAAATATCGGAAAAGATAGTAGTCGACCGAGTTCGATTGCTGCACGCGCAGGCGCGCCTGATTGATCGCGTTCGTATTGACGAGCCAGGAATTGTCAGCGCCGCCCGAGCCGCCGACGCCGCCCATCGTGGAGCCGCCGGCAAGACCGCCGCCGGAAGAATCCATTCCGCCCATCATTCCCATTCCCATGCCCATGCCGCCGACGCGCCCGGCGTCCGCGAACGGATCGCGATCAAGCAGCGTCGACTCGTCAATTTGATTCATCTCTTCCTGGAGCTTGCGCATCTCCTTGACGTCTTCGCCTTGCAACTTGATCTGCTCGCTCGAATTCAGCGGGATATTCGGCAGGTTCGCGATCTCTTCCCCGAACGGCTTGTTCGCCATCGGCGGAACCGACATCGCCATCGGCGGGAAGTTCGCGACCGTCGGCGCCAGGTAGTTGTAACCGACCTGATCGGACCCGACGCCGGCCCACTGCTGATTTTCCTTCTTCATCGCCTTAATCGGATCGACCTTCGTCCACTCGACCGCGCCGCCTTGCTTAACGACGCCGCGCTGAAGCTCGTAATAGACGTAACGCGGCTGGTCGCGCGCGTCGTCGAGATATTGCGCGTCGCTGAAAAGATCGCTATAGATCGACTGCTGCTTGCGAATCGGAATCGAACCGGTAACGGTGATCCACTGTCGGCCTTTGAGTTCGCCGCCGGCGCCCATGCCCATGCCGCCGCCGGCCATACCGCCGCCGCCCATCGCTCCGCCGCCCATGGCGCCGCCGCCGGCCATACCGCCGCCGCCAAGACCGCCGCCGAGCGCCGCGCTCGCCGCGTTCGACGACGCCGAGATCTCGTTGTACATAATGGCGCCAATGCACGCTTGAGCGCGTAAATTAACCAACGGCAACGGCTTGACGTCAGGACGCTTGTTCTTGTCCGGGAACAGAGACTGCTCCCAACGCACCGGGGTCTCGTACGCGTTGACTTTAACCGCGCTCTTAATGAGTTCGGCGTATTGATCGTAAGGATACACGACGACGGATTCGTCGAATTCCTTCGGGGTAACTTTGCTATTTTTAATCGTGTCTTCGGCGCGTTGCGACGACTGATTGATCTGATCGGCGGTCAAAGTGAATTTGTCCATTCCGCCGCCGAGCGCAACGAGTCCGCCGAAAGCGGCGATGGCAATTACGATGAGAAGTTTTTCGCCGTGCAAGAGTAGGAAATTGTACTCGCTCGGCGGAGCGTTCTGGTTTTTCTTCTTCGGTTTCGCCTTTGCTTTCGCTTCCTTTTCAGCAGCCTTCCGCGCCGCTTTCGCTTCTTTATCTTCTTTTGCTTTCGCGCACATGGCGTCCTCTGTCTGATATTAGAACGACGAGATCTCGTCAGTAATTCTTTCGGCATTGTCGCGAGCGCCGCTTTGACGGTGCGCTCGCGACGTATTACGCGCAAAGAAAGCGCGACTTCGCGTTATTCTTCGCCGTTTTCCGCAGCGGCGTCAGGAGTCGGCTCCGTCGTCGTCGCGGGAGCCGGAGTCGGCGCCTCGGTCGGAGCCGCCGACTCGTCGGTCGTAGCGGGGGTCGCGGCAGGAGTCGCAGGCGCCGCAGACTCGTCCGTCGCGGCGAGGGTCGTCGTCCCGTCGGTCGATTCCGGCGCGCTCTCGGCGCCTTCTTCCGCGCCTTCCGTCGCGCCCGGTTCCGTTCCGGAGAGAATCGCTTCCGCTTCCGCGTCCGCTTCTTCCGCAGACGCGCCCGTCGCAAAGTTAGCTTGGTTCGGCTCGTTGTAAATGTTAATTACGCCGAAAATCTCAACGCGAATCGTATCGACGCCATATTCCGATTGGCTCAGATCCGAGCGCCCGACGTCGACGCCGCCGACGTCCATACCGGCGCCCATGCCGGTTCCGTCCATCGCGCCGCGTCCGGAACCGCTTCCGCCGCCTTCAATCCCACCGGCGCCGCCCGGCATGACTCCGCCGAGTCCGCCGACCATTCCCATCATGCCGGAAGAACTCCCTTCGGAGCTCTGATTCTCAAGAGGAATCGGCATGGTGAACGGAACGTTGTTGTCCGGACACACGCGAACGTGCTTGACGTCGATCGGCATCGCGCTATTGGCGCAACTCACGAGAAGATCGGGAATGCGTCGCTGGTCCATCGCGAGTTTCAGACAGACCGGCATCTTATTGAACTCGGCGAACGGCGGCTTGTCGTCCGCTTTGAGCGGCGTCCCGTCCTCGCCGATATAACGTCCGGTCAAAATCTTCGTGAGCGCTTGCTCTTCCGCGTTACCAGTCAAAGCAAGCCCGCCCATCTCCATGCTGCCGGTCATGGCGGAAGACGACGACATCATCATTTCGGAAGAACTGCTCATAAGTCCTCCGGACATTGTCGCCGACGTGCCAAGCAGATCGCCGATCGTTTCCGAAAGCGTAAGCCATTCGACCGCAGCGTTTTGACCGATCAACATCTGTTCGACGCACTTGACCGGCGCCTTCGAAATATTGTCGGGATACTCTTTATTCGTCTCGGCGATAACGCGAATCAGCGCTTCGTAAACCCAAAGCGTCTCTTGCGCGTACCAGACTTCGATCGATTCCGGGTGCGAAACGTCTTCTTCCCACGTCGGCAAAGAGTAAATCTCCGGATCCGGCCAGTCGACGTTGCCGATAATGCGACGTCGTTCTTTATAGGGAGGAAGACCGGGATAAATCTTCTGACTCCAAGACGGGTCTTCGACGGAAGCGCCGGACATATCGCCGCTCATCATTCCGCCGCCCGCCATGGCGCCGCCGCCCATACGACCGCTCGAACGTCCGGACGAACGTCCGCCGCCCATCGCGCCGCCGCCGGGCATTCCGCCGCCAGCCATACCGCCGCCCATGCGACCGCTCGAACGTCCGCCGCCCATTGCGCCGCCGCCCATCGCGCCGCCGCCGACGCGACCGCCGCCGGTCATACCGCCGCCGAGTCCGCCGCCGCCAAGCTCTTCAAGCGTGGTGCCCGAAACTTGCTCTTCCGCTGGATCGTACCCATCTCCG
>ONGM01000147.1 GCA_900317365.1 uncultured Planctomycetota bacterium | reverse complement strand
GCGGCCGCGAAGGACTCCCCTTCCTTCTCGCAACCTTTCGTCGCGCTCGCCGGAATCAGAATCCGAAGCGCCTCAGAAGAGAACTCGCGGAAAAGGAAAAAGCATTCCTCCGGCTTCTGCGGCTCGCGTCCCATCGAATAGAGACTGCTCTGCGAACAGTACCCTGCGTGAAGGCGCTTGCGACCTTGCAGTCCCTGCACGAACCCGCACTCGCCGCAGATCTTAAAACCCTGCCGCGAATAGTTCACGCCGTCGACCGCCATCTTTTCCCCGAGAACGCCGCTCTCGCCGAAGTTCACCTCCCGAAGCGTCGCCTTCTCGACGTATTGGAACGCAAATGGGAATTTCGGAGTCTCGATCTTGTACGCCTGACCCGACTTCTCGACTTCGACGAGCAACTGACGGAAATAGAACGTCGACGAACGATCGTCCGACTCGTCCCCGATCTGGCAGTCCGACTCGTCCATATTCGAGCAGACGACCCGCGCCTTCAAGAGCGTCTTGACCTGACCGACGTCGCACCAGCCGTGATCCCCGCACTTCGGACACGCGCTCGCAACCGGCTTCGTCGAGTCCTCCTGCTCCATGTGCGCGCAGTTCGGGCACATGCGCCACTGCGCGCGCTCCGCCGAGCCGAGGTCGATCTGATTGATCTGCAATTTGCGCCCGTCAACGTAGAAATTATTGCTCGGCGCAAACTCGCTGAGCGCCGACGCCGCGCTGCGCGCGTACTCGTACGGCGTCTTATTCGGTCGTCGCGGCTTTTTACTCGGCGTCTCCGCCTTATCGTCCTTCCGGAACAAGATCGCCTTCAGAACGACCCCTTCCTCGGGGAACGCGTAATTCGGAAGGAGCGCCTCGTCCGTCATGAAATTGTACGAAACCTTGTCGTTCGCGTCTTCGATCGCCCTAATGACCGCTTTCTTCTCCATCGTAAGCTCGCTGATTCGGACGTCGAAGGACGGATCCTTCGGGCGCGCTTGGAAGAACGCGATCTGCTTCTTTATACTCTCCAAACGCGTTTCGAGGGATTTCACGATCGTCAACTGACTCCCAAGCTCGTCGAGAATGCGGCGCCCCATCTGACTCACGCCGTTCCGACTCGTCGCGTCGACCGTTATGAACTTCGCCAGTTTCTCTTTCGTCGACTCCGAAACATGGTCGTTGCGAAAGAGTTCAAAGAAGGACGCGAGAAGACGCTTCTGATTATTCTGCGTATAGCACAGGAAATTAAATGGGAACGGCGCGACGAGGCTCGGCGGCTGCTCGCCGTACTTCTTGTACGTGTTCAGAAGATCTTTAAGCGTGTGCGGAATCTCAACTTCTTCCCCGCGCTTATCCGCGATCCACGAGTCGAGACAGAACGCGATGAACTGACGTTGCAACACCGCCGGAGCGTCCAAAAAGATCTTCGGCGGACGCGCCGCCCCTTCGATCATGTCGCTCGGATCCGCGTAATAGAAGAGGTCGCGCGGTCGAACGGTCGCGATCGTGAGCGCCAGCGAGTTACCGTCCCGACGCCCGGCGCGACCGACCCGCTGCTGGAACTGCGCCGGCGTTCGCGGAACGCCGCAAAGCTCCACCGTCGAAAGATCACCGATATCGACCCCCATCTCGAGCGTCGGCGTGCACGACAGCACGTTCGGATCCCACGGTCGACGCGCCTCGCCTCGATTCGACGCGTCCGTCTGCGAAACGTCCGGTCGTTTGAAGTCCGCCTCAAGCGCCTCGCGCGATTCCCGTTCGAGCAACCCCGTATGATCGCGCGCGACAAGACGCACGACGTCCCCGTCCGCGTAAAGACGACGAAAGTAATTGTCGCCCCCCGGTCGAATTTCCCCGAGCGCGCGTTTGCACTGACGCCGAGGACACGGCGCGCCGACCCAAAATTCCGCGTTCGCGTCCCCGAACGTCGCCTCAGCTCCGCACTCGCAACGCGCCGTCGACGTATGCGTCGTTACCATAACGCTATGGCGATTCACGCAATAGACCGTGCCGTAAGAATACTGCTTCCGCTCGATTAGCTCCGCGTTCGTCATCGCGTCGAGAAGGAGCTTCGGAAAGACGGTCGTCTCTTGCATGGTGAAATTGACGCACGATTTCAACCAGTCCCAATATTTTCCGCGCGTTATCGGATCGAATAGGCGCGAACCGTGAACCGGCGCCTCCGTGAGAAAGCGCGGCGTGTTCTGACCTGTGCGGCCCGGCAGCCACCAGTCTTTCGCGTTGTGCGCCTGCGTCAGCATGAACGTCTTGCCTTCGTTGTTCAGGTAGCCTTCGAAGACGATATCGTAGATCGACCCGTTGCGAATCATGAGATCGAGAACGCCGACGATCGCGCGACCCGCCGTCTGCGCGTCGCAACTCAGCCCCGGCGCTTCCGACGCGACGCGCGACGCAAGCTCATCCGCCGCTTTGGCGATCATCTCCTTCGGAAAGACGAGACAAGACGACGACGTCTTGCGCAACGTGCGCCCTATGCGATTCCGAAGTCCGTACTCCAAGAGGATTTCGTAACGCATTCGGCTGTTAATACCGTTCCAAATGCGATTAAAACTCGTTTTAAAGGATCGATCCGTTTTCCACGACGTCCAAAACTCCGGATCGCGCACTTTACGAAAGACGTTGTCGTAATCGTTGTTAAAGGTCATGCCGCGCGGAATGAACGTCCCGATGAAATCGAGTTGCGCGCATATGAGCCGCTCTTCCGGATCCGCGATCGACGGGCGCATAAACCGCTCGACCCAATAGTCGACGAAAAGGTAGGAAAACTCTTCGAGGCTATATTCTTTCGCGCATGAGTTCGCAAAGCGTTGGATCGCGCCGCGCAACGTGAACCGCCGCGCGCGCGCCGTAAAGAACCCCGCGCGATGCGCCGCGTCCTGCACGGAGTCGGAAAACGCGAGCGTCTTCTTATCGTCGTTGAAACGGGACGCGAAAAGTTGGGACAACGTCGCGCTCGTCTCCGTCGCGCAACGCAGTCCGATGAGCGCAAGGCTGTTCTTCGATTCGCAGAACGGACATTCGCTCTTCGGCTCCCCGGGGAGATCCTGCGACTTCTCCGTCGGAAAGATCGCCGAGACCGTCTCTTCGCCGCAGTAGTCGCACACGACGGGTCCTTTCCGCTTCTCGTCGCTTTGACTCGGCGCGTCGTACAAGCGCATGCACTTCGGGCAAATCTCCGCGCGAGCGAACGCGCGCGAGTCCGGAACCTTATCCTCGCGACCCCAGGGGAAGAAGTAGCGAACTCGATCGTCCCCTTTGAAGAAGAGGTTATAGAACTCTTGCAAATTGCTTTCGAGAACGTTCTTCGGACTCACGACCGCCGCCCAACCGGTCGCGCCGCATTCGCGACAGTTAATCGCAGGCAGCCACGACTTCGCGTCCTTCGCGTTGAGTTCGTCGGAGAGCGCGTAGCGCACGTCGTCGGCGGAGACTTTGGCGACGAGTCGGCGCAGTTCGCGGAACCAGAGCTGCGCGCGCACGTCGACGAAGGGCCGAATCGCGCCCGTCGCGTCGCGGGAGCGCGCGAAAGACGCGAGCGCAAAGAGCGAATCGACGCATGCGCTCCATAGCGTCGCCTCCGACGCGGAAACGCGCGTCGACGCCGCCGAAAGATCGTCGGAATCGAAGCCCGCCTCGAAGCCCGCCTCGCCGGAATCAGGCGCCGCGTCGAGGCGCCGGGCGTCAGGCTGATCGTCAGGCTGATCGTCGGACCAATCGTCGCGCGGGAAGTCGTCGAGGCGAGGCTGGTCGTCGGCGAGGAGTTTCGGGTAGGCGCGGCGGAGGTTTTTCGCGAGTTCGACGACGGACCGATATTTTCCGTCGAGAGAGGCGACGAGGTCGCAGAAGACAGGGAGGCGTTTGAGTTCGTCGCCGAGTCGTACGCGAGCGTCGGCGAATTCTGGGATTTTTTCGCCCGGGGCGTCGGCGGCGGCGCGGAGGGTTTCGAGGAGGCTGGAATCGAGGTCGAGCCAGGTCTGCGCGGCGGCGGCGAGGTATTCCCCGGGGGTCGAGGTCGCGGTCATTTGCGCGAGTCGTCGCACGTCGTTGCAGGAGACGACGGGGACGGGGGCGCGTTCGTCGTCTCGGGGAAAGAATTCTGAGGCGGCGAGTCGATCTTCGCCGATAATCGCGTCGCGATCGAAGGTTTCGCCGAAGATTTGGGAGGCGTAATCGAGAATGGCGTCGACGTCGGACTCTCCGCCGAGGGTCGCGGAGGAGCCGACGCAGCAGAGTTCTCCGGGCTGGAGGCGGAGTCGCGATTTCAGGCGTCGCACGAGGCAGGCGAGGTCGGTTCCTTGGGCGCCGTCGAAGGTGTGCAATTCGTCGACGACGAGGAATTTGAGAGGCTGCGGCAGGACGTCGTTATTCTTCCAGATTCTCGCGTCGGCGGGGCGATCCAGAAGGTAGTCGAGCATTTTATAGTTGGTGAGGAGAATATCAGGCGGGTTATCGAGGAGGGTCTGTCGATCGGTGATCACGGAATCGGGCCCCATGACCTTCGTCGCCTCATATTTAGCGAAGGCGGCGGCCTGACTTTTGGGATCGTCGAAGACGGGCTCGGATTTTCTTCCGACGCCGACGTACATACCGACGCGGAGGTCGCGCAATTTCTCATGTCGGGCGATCATTTCGGCGAATCGTCGCGCCTGATCGGAGGCGAGGGCGTTCATTGGGTAGATAACGACGGCCATGACGCCGGTATGGGGGGAATCGTTACGGCGTCGGTAGCAGTAATCGAGGATAGGGTGCATAAAGCACTCGGTTTTCCCGGAGCCGGTTCCGGTGGCGATTAGCGCGGAGCTAGGGTAATCTCCCCCGAGGCGTTCGTAGGCGCGTCGCTGGTGCGCATAGGGCTGGCGATCGAGTTCGAAGCCTTCGAAGAACCGGGACTTATCGCCGTCGTCGATCCGAAACGGCAGTCTTGCGGCGATAAAAGGCGGCAAAAAGAGCCCGCCGGGTCGTTCCGCCATACGTTTAATCGACCCGCGAAACGGCGCGTTTGTCGTGGGAAACGTCGTCTCTACGTAATCGCGCAGACCTTGCTGCAACTGTTTCGCTAATATCGTCGGAAGCATAATCGACCGGCCCTTGGCGTATGGGAATTTTTTTGATTTTATCCAGACGAATCTCTCGATTCGGTTCTCTTTGAAATTCTAATCGATTTGGAGGGAAATTGCAAGCGTTAAGCAGGACAATTCTTCGCGCCGTAGGC
>ONGM01000102.1 GCA_900317365.1 uncultured Planctomycetota bacterium | reverse complement strand
CAGTTCAAAGTCCAAGCCGTCGGCGATAAGACGAATTATCAGAATTCCGAATACTCCGATCTCGTCTCCGCTACGGTTCCGACAAATCCGAACAAACTGCAGACTCCGACGATAACCCACACTGCGCGGGTAACCACCGACAACGTGACGTCGCTCGTCGTCTTCTGGAACGCGGTTCCGAACGCGACGAAGTATTTCTTCAAATACAAAAACGCGGCCGACTCCGCCTTCACGACCGTTTCCGTCGCTAATACCGCCTCGAGCTATGCTCTGCGCGGACTGACCGAGGGCGCGATTTATCAGTTCCAAGTCCAGGCCGTCGGCGATAAGACGAATTATCTGAATTCCGAATACTCCCGGCTCGTCTCCGTCGTCGTACCGACGAATTCGACAACCCACGCCGTTCTAGAACTCGGCGAAGAACTCTTCGACGAACTTGAGGAGGATTACGATCTTCTCGCCGAGAGTTTCATCCTCGCGTAACGATTTCGATTCGCTCGCAGGATCGCCCAAACTGCGAACGGAAAAGTCGGCAGTCGTATGACTGAACAACGCGGTTGCGCGCGACACGTCGCGCGCCGCCGCGTTGTTTCTTTTCCTAACCTCCCCTTCGTTCCGTGTTCCTTGAGCGCGCCCGCCCAATCGCCCCCTTCGGACGTTATTTCAAAGAAGACGGCTTATTCAAAATAGATAAAAAATTCCCTTTTTAAGTTTTAATTCAAATTTTGACATAAAACGGATGAAACAAGGGCGTCCGATTTTCTCCAAGTCGCTCGACAGGTTCGGTCGATTTAGGGAAAACGTTTTCTTTCGTCGCGCAGGTTGGCAAATCAACGCGCCGGCGAGACGGAACGATCGTGAAGGTCGGCGCGACGCGTCGGCAATTGGAAAAAAATTCGGCGAGAAATTGATCGAGCTCGCCGCGCGGCGCGTATAGAGAATACGCGCGACGACGTTTAAGAACGACTTTCAAGAGCGTCGCGCGTCAATAAGATCGAATCAGGATGAAACGGCGCCGACGCTCGGCGCGGCATGGAAAGGTTTTGACGTATGGTCGACGAACGCGACGAGTTTACGCCGGACGGAAACGCGTCTGAACGAAACGACAATAAGAAGAACGCGCACTGCTCTTTTTGCCATAAGAATTACCGCGACGTCGGTCCTTTGGTCGAAGGGCCCGGCGACGTCTATATCTGCGGCGAATGCGTCGATTTGTGCCGAACGATTCTCAACCAAGAGCGCAAACGTCGACTCGGACTCGGCGTGCGCGCGTCGGTAGCGACCCCGGCGCCGTCGCCGCGCGAAATTCTCGATCGACTCAACGAATACGTCGTCGGACAAGACGCGGCGAAAAAGACCCTCTCCGTCGCCGTTCATAACCATTACAAACGCGTCAACGCGTCGC
Source organism: uncultured Planctomycetota bacterium (assembly GCA_900317365.1). GTDB lineage: Bacteria > Planctomycetota > Planctomycetia > Pirellulales > Thermoguttaceae > RUG369. The sequence continues at coordinate 1,973 of ONGM01000102.1, read as the reverse complement.
GCGAACTCGACGACGTCGAACTCGGAAAGTCGAACGTTCTCCTACTCGGTCCGACCGGTTCCGGAAAGACTCTACTCGCGCAAACTCTCGCAAAAATTCTCGACGTCCCGTTCGCAATCGGGGACGCTACGACGCTCACGGAAGCCGGATACGTCGGAGAAGACGTCGAAAATCTCATACTGAAACTTCTGCGCGCCGCCGATTTCGACGTCGAACTCGCTCAGCGCGGAATTATCTATATCGACGAAATCGATAAGATCGGCAAGACGAGTCGAAACGTCTCCATTACGCGCGACGTCTCCGGCGAAGGCGTTCAGCAGGCCTTGCTGAAAATGCTCGAAGGAACCGTCGCAAACGTGCCTCCGCAAGGTGGGCGCAAGCACCCTGAACAGCAGTATATCCAAGTCGACACGTCGAATATTCTCTTCATATGCGGCGGCGCGTTCGTCGGACTCGACGGCATTATCGAACGCCGACTCGGAAAACGACGCATTGGATTCGCAAGCGCGACCGCCGACGATCAAAGCGCGCAATCCGGCAACGGCGCCAGACTCGCCGCGCGAGGTTCGGAACCCGATTCAATCCTGGAAAAAGCGACCTCGGAAGACCTCTGCGAATTCGGACTCATTCCGGAACTCGTTGGACGCTTACCGGTCGTCGCGTCGCTCGCTCCGCTCGACGAAGCGGCGTTGCAACGCGCGCTCGTCGAGCCGAAAAACGCGCTCGTCAAGCAGTATCAGAAGCTCTTCGCCATGGAGAACGCGACGCTCGAATTTAGCGACGACGCGTTGCGCGCTATCGCTGAAATCGCAACGCGCCGCAACGTCGGCGCGCGCGGTCTGCGCTCCATTATGGAAGAACTCATGCTCGAGCCGATGTTTCACCTACCGGACGTCGGCGCCGGAGCGAGCTACTACGTTACGCGCGAAATGGTCGAAGGTCGCGCGCCGGTCGTGCCAACGACAAAAGCCAATTTAAAGAGCGCGTAACGGCGAATCTTTCCGCGATCTTGCAAATTTGCCTCGAATAGACTTGATTTGCCATTCCGCGACGTTTACAATAGAAACAGAAAGAGCGACGCGACAGACGCGCGTCGAAGTACGAACGACTCAACTTGATTCCTGAGAAAGGACAATATTATGAAGATTGTATTCGCCGCCGACCCGTTCGCGTTGGGACTCCGTAAAGCGATCGTCGATCACCTGAAACAACTCGGGCACGAAGTCATCGACTTCGGCGCCAGCGAAGAAAACAAGGAAATCCAATATTACGAGAGTTGCGTCAAGGCGTGCGAAGCGTTGCAACGGGGCGAAGGCGAGCGCGCGATTCTTCTCTGCGGCACCGGCATGGGCATGAACGTAATCGCGAACCGTTTCCAAGGCGTTCGCGCGGCGGTTGTCGAATCGGTCTTCGCCGCCAAGATGTGCCGCGCGATTAACGACGCCAACGCGCTCTGCCTCGGCGCCATGATCTGGGGCGACTGGATGGCGTGCGAAGCCGTCGACGTCTTCCTCAAGACGAAACTCGGCGACGGTCTCGAAGACCTCAAGTCCTTCCTTGAGCAAGCCGCCGAAACCGTCTCCAAGATCAATCCGTAAAGATTTCACCCGGCACGACGCCAGGCTTGTAGAAACCAAAGGGACGCTTTCACAATGTGGAAGCGTCCCTTTCTATTTGATTTTGGGCGCGGCTTAATCAAAAGCGCCGCCTTCTATTCCCCTTTCAAACCGGCCGCCGCCTCAAACTCAGACACTGTCATATCGGCTCGCCGAGCGGCCTCCATTACGCTCAAAACTCCGTCTTTCACGAGTTCGACGAAGGCGTTCAATCTGCCCTTTTCGACGCCAATCCCAATGCCCTTTTCAACGCCTTCGGCGAACTTTCCGGCGAGAACTCGTTCTTCTTCATACTCAGTAAGACACATTTCCTTGACCTCCGCTTTATTGACCGCTAGGTACGGTTTAATAAGCGAT
>ONGM01000080.1 GCA_900317365.1 uncultured Planctomycetota bacterium | reverse complement strand
GGCGCCTGTAGCCTTTTTGAGGCGTAAACAGCCCGCTAGATCGTCGTGCGAAGGACGGCGGTCTAGCGGGCTAGGGGGGTTTGTTTTATCGATTCATCCGGCGACCTCTGATTAACCGAAGATCGTAAACGTTAGAATCGCGTTATATATCTTGCCTGTTATTTTTATTTCTGATACAATTAGCGACAATTCTACGCGACAAAGTTACTGGCGTCGCTCTTGCGACAATTCCCAAGAGACTTCTTCCTGCTAGAGGGAAAGGTATGAAAACGAAGACGATCTTTAACGCTATCTTATTGGCGTTCTGTTTGTTTTTCATCGTCGGTTTCGATCGAAATCGGGAAACAAACGGATCTGAAACAGACAATCCCCAAACGTCGACCGCAGAAAAGGACGCGCCGTTCGTTATTCCGCGAGAAATCGACGGACGTCCCGTCGTCACGTTGGAACGCGATCTTTTGAAAAGCCTCGACGGATTCAGCGAAGCAAAAGAGGTCGTGATTCCCGACTCCGTTACCGAAATCGGAGTTCATGCGTTCGCGGGTTGCAAAAACCTAACGAGCGTCGTGATTCCCGATTCCGTTACCACCATCGGGGACGCCGCGTTCGCGGGTTGTGAAAGTCTGACGAGCGTCGCGATACCCAATTCCGTAACCACAATCGGGGACTGGGCGTTCGGGGCGTGTGAAAACCTAACGAGCGTCGTAATTCCCGACTCCGTAACCGCGTTCAGAGGCGACGCGTTCTTGGGTTGCGACAATCTGACCAACGTCGCGATTTCCAATTCCGGGATCGTCGACGAGGACTCTATAGAGGATAGTGAAAGTCAGTCCGGCGCGGAAATTCCCAATCCAATCAGGACGACAAGCAGAATGGGTTGGGCAACCTTTTCGTCTTGCCCCCGTCTGGAAAAATTCACCGTTGCTCAATCAAGCAAGACGCTTAAAGAAGTCGACGGAGTTCTCCTTTCCAAGGACGGAAAAGCTCTGATAGCGTTTCCACATGGAAAAGAACTTAAAGAAGGAAAGTACGAGATTCCCGACTCCGTTGTTACAATCGGAGACTACGCGTTCGAGGGTTGCAATAGCCTAGCCAACGTTGTGATCCCCGACTCCGTTACGACAATCGGACTCAGCGCGTTCGCAGATTGCAAAAGCCTGACGAGCGTCGTACTTCCCGACTCCGTTACAACCGTCGTGAACCTTGCGTTCGCAGGTTGTGAAAGTCTGACCAGCGTAACGCTCCCAAATTCTCATACATCGTTCGGGGGCGGGGCGTTCGCCGATTGCGACAGTCTGACTGACGTCGTGATACCCGAGTCTGTAACGGAAATGAACCGGAACGTCTTTGGGTATTGCGCCCGTCTGGAAAAATTCACCGTTTCTCAGTCAAACGCAACCTTTAAAGACGTCGACGGAGTTCTCTTGTCCAAAGACGGAAAAACTCTGATTGCGTTTCCGCTTGGAAAAGAACTCAAAGAAGGGAAATACATCATTCCCGACTCCGTTACCGAAATCGGGGAAGGCGCGTTCGCAGGTTGTGAAAATATGATCGACGTCGTGATACCTGACTCCGTTACCGAAATCGGGGAAGGCGCGTTCGCGGGTTGTGAAAATCTAACCGGCGTCGTGATTCCCGATTCCGTTACCGCCATTGGGAAACATGCGTTCGCGGAATGCGAAAGCCTGACCGACGTTGCGATACCAGATTCCGTTACCGCCATTGGGGAATATGCGTTCGCGGTTTGTAAAAGCCTGACCGACGTTGCGATTCCCGACTCCGTTACCACCATCGGGAACTGGGCGTTCGCGGATTGTAAAAGCCTGACCGACGTTGCGATTCCCAACTCCGTTACAACCGTTGAAGGCTGGACGTTCGCGCATTGTAAAAGTCTAACCAAAGTCGTGATACCCGAGTCCGTAACCTCTATTGGGGACTCCGCGTTCGCGGGTTGTGAAAGTCTGACCAGCGTTGAGCTCCCGAAGTCGCTGACCGCCGTCGGAAACGGCGCCTTCAGCGGCTGTGCCGGTCTGACTGAAATCGCGATTCTCGATTCCGTTGTTGAAATTGGCGAGAACGCCTTTGCGAATTGCACAAGCCTGGAAAAATTCGTCGTTTCCCAATCAAACAAGACGTTTAAAGACGTCGACGGAGTTCTCCTTTCCAAGGACGGAAAAGCTCTGATAGCGTTTCCACGTCGAAAAGAACTTAAAGAAGGGGAATACATAATCCCCGACTCCGTTACCGCAGTTGGAGACTACACGTTCGCGGATTGCGACAACCTGACGAGCGTCGTGATTTCCGATTCCGTTACCGCAGTTGGGTACTGCGCGTTCGAGGATTGCGACAGCCTGACGAGCGTCGTGATTCCCAATTCCGTTACAACAATCGAAGAGATGGCGTTCGCGAATTGCGAGAGTCTAATCGGCGTTGTCATTCCTGATTCAGTCGTCGAAATAGGCGCTGGCGCTTTTGCAGATTGCACGCGGTTGGGAAAACTCACAGTATCGTCGGCGAACCCCAATTACAAGGACGTCGACGGCGTTCTTTTTTCCAAGGACGGAAAAACGCTGGTTGCGTTTCCATGCGGAAAAGAACTTAAAGAAGGGAAATACGTCATTCCCGACTCCGTAACCGAAATCGGATACGCCGCGTTCGCGGGTTGTGAAAATCTGACCGGCGTAGAGATTCCCGACTCCGTAACCGAAATCGGATACGCCGCGTTCGCAGGTTGTGAAAATCTGACCGGCGTCGCGATCCCCCTGTCCGTAACCACCATCGGCGAGGATGCCTTTCCCCAATCTTGCAAAATCAAACGAAGGTAGGATTCCCTGTTAAACAGGTCGTCTTTTTGCAGAAGGAAAGACGCCGTCCCTAATAGTTGTTTGACCGGCTCCCGGCGCCTTCCTGTCAAAAACAAATAGAAAAACCTAGACCGTCGCGCGAACGGCGGTCTAGGTTTTTCTTTATCACGAAGCGTAGGTCGGGCGCGCGCGTCATGCGGAGGCTATTGCGCGATAATCACGCGGAAGCCGGTGAAACAGGTCGCGTCGACGTCGCCCATCGGGGAATAGACGTAGGCTTTATTCCCGAACCCGGCGTCGGCGGTTTCGTAATTCTGGGCGTATTTCGCTTCGACGCGGCTCGCGGCGAGAGGCGTTCCCTCGCGGAGCATCTCCTGCGCGTAACCGTCGACTCGCTTCCAGTTGAGAGGGTTAAAGTTCTGAATGTGGAACCAACTTCCGCCGAGGGATTCGATCGGATCCTCGGAATCAATCGCCCATTCTCCAACGTTTCCGATCATGTCGTATAGCCCGTTCACGTTCGGATTGAAGATTCCGACAGGCGTCGTAAAACGATAGGAGTCGCGATAGGTGAAGTTAATTCGACTCATCGTCCCGTTGTGAATCGGGCAAGTTACGGCGAAATTCGCGTCCGGAAGGTTGCCGCGCTCCCATGAGTCGTCGGCGCCATAGATCCAACGTCCAAGGGCGCCGGCAAAGTCGGCGGTCGGACTCGTCTCCGGCTGACTCGCCAACAACCACTGCGCGCGCGTCGGCAACGTTACCGGCTTCTTGATTTTTTTCGACAGCCATGCGCAGAAGACCTGCGCGTCCTGCAAGGTAACGAGCGTAACCGGATGCGTTTTCGTTTGCGTAAATCCAGGATTGCGCCACGAGGCGTCTTCGACCGGCTTAACGCCCGCTTCGCGCGCCGGTTCCGCGACGTATGCGAGTCTGCGCGCCGTCGATTTCGTTCCCTTGTACTTCGACGCCTTAATAAAGGCGTTGTACATTTCGAGGGTAACCTCCGTCTCCAACATCCAGAACCCGGAGTCGACGGCGTACCGCTTAACGTTCTTCGACTTGCGCCCGGCCTGCGCGGCGGCGACCGCTTTGAGCGTGTTCGGATCGTACTCCTCGGACGGCTCGACGGCGCGTCCGTGCCTCACCCAACGGAACGCGTATTCGACGCCGTCGACGTCAAGCGCGCGTCGCGTTCCGGCCTCGCGCTTTTCGTCGCGAATCCACTCGATCGCGCTCGCGTCCGCGCCCGTCGCCAACGTCTGATAAACGCGCGCCAAATAGAGTTGGTCGACGTCGGAAAGTTTATCGAGCGGACACTTTAGTTCACGACCTTCGTCGTCGAGAATATAGATCTCGCGCGCCGTATTCGAGGAGTCCGCCACGCGCTTAACGTCGAGTTTTCCCACGACGGAAAAGCCGCCGTCCCGAGCGGTCCACTCGCGCATATCCTGACCGTTCGCGCTCGTCGCGATCCACGCGGCGACAACCGCGCAAAGCGTTGCAAATAAACGTCGTTTCATTTCTCGCCCCTCAATCTGTCGATCTCGCCGCGCGCCCAAAAAAGCGCGACGCGATCATTATACATGAAACGCGTCGCTCTTTCAATGAAAATTTGACTTCGCGCGGTTTTTTGCGACTTCCTTAGTCCAATGTTAAAAGGTATTCTTCGTCGCCCGTCAGAATGTAAGGGAGACTCCACGTAATCGCGTAGTCGTTCTGCTTAAAGACACGACTCGGACTTTCGCCCCTGACAAGATTACGACGGAGAATTTGAACGTTGATCCAATCGAGTTCGTCGAGCTGATTGAGATCGCTTTCAGACGCTTCGTAAAGAAAATAATTCCTACCGTCCGGGGAAAGCAACGGAGCATCCATTCTCGCGGCGGCGATTGCCGCGTGAAGTTTGTACGTTACGCATTTCACGCCAAGTTCAAAGACGCGCGACACGTCGTCGTAGGAACGCCACCCGTCGCAAATCATGCGCGCAAGCCAGTGATTGTGCATAGAAAGCGCCGTGCAACGCAACGCGTAACGACTAAAATTGAGTTGACGCGACAAACGTTTCGCCGCTAACGCTCGCGCCGATTCGTCAAACAGAAACTTTTCCCGAGAAAAGGATCTCAGAATATCGCCAAGCGCGCACGCAAGATATCGAGACGACTTGTAGAAATACCGATTTACCGGTTTCGAAACGTCGTCCTCAACGCGATCCGGATCGCGCTTCGAATTGATCAGCATCCAGACGCGATCAATCCGTCGCGCCATTTCGTCGATAAGAGTTTCCCATGGCGAAGTCGCGTTGGGATCGTATACGCCGACTCTTTTGTCGTTCAAAATCGGCTCGCCGGCGCGTCGCGCAACGTGAACGGCGGCGGACGGTCGCGCGTCGGCAACGCGCTTGGCAAGATCGTAATTCGCGTCGTCGTTTAACGAGACAAACGCAAAATGAAGATTTTTGTCCAGACGTCCGTTGAAAAAGTCTCGACGCGGAACGCGAGCGTCGCGATTCGTGAACGTAATAGCGCCTAAAGATCGGCGAAGATGCGGGGGCTTCGACGACATTTCCAGCCCGTCGTACCGCCATTCGAGGGCAAAGAAATTCGCCAGTTCCGGTCGCTCTTCGACATACTGTTTCGCAAACTCAATCGGCCAGAAGACGGTGCACGCGACCGGGGGAGCGTAGTGATCTAATCGCGAAGCCAACGGCGTTTGCGCGTGCTGGAGCGCGACGTCCAACGCGGCGGCGGATCCTTCCCCGGCGCCGATAATCGCAACGTTGACGGGAACGGTCAAGCCGAAGCGATACCGCTCCGTCAGAGGATGTTCAAATAAGTACGACGATAGCATTTTGTCTCGCAAACCTCGGCGCGCGGTCCGTTGCCGTACGAATCGTTCGTACTCCAAACTGCCGACGCGCACAAAAAAACGACGCGATCATTATACATGAAACGCGTCGTTCTTTCAATCAAACCGCGACGTCGCAACGTTTTTTACGGCGTTAAAGCGTTTGCGGAACAAAAAGCTCGTCGTCGCCTGTGAGGATATAGGGAATGTTTCGCGCGACAAACAGATCGTTCTCTTTAATGACCGGCAAGCTCCAAGGCAACACATGGGCTTGCTTAGCATAATGGATATTAAATAGCACGTTCATCCGATCTTGTGGATCGAGCTTATTCCACTCTTTCTCCGACGCTTTGCCTTCCATGATACGTTTTCGAAATTCTATATCCGAAAGAGGCGAACCCAAACTCGAATGAGTGATACCGACGTGTTCTTTCGTCGTCATATTCTTCATCGAGCCGTTCTTTGCCGCTTTCTTGACGTCGTTCGTAGGCGACCACCCGCGACACAACTTCTGAACGTCCGATCGTCGATGAAGAGCCATAATCATGCACTCTTCCGCGATAGGGTCGGACGCCAACATTTTTCGGTATTCGTCGGCGATTTTACGATTGTCGCCGTTAATGTAATCAAAGATCCAAGACGGATTCATCGATAACAAGACGTCAGGCAACGAGCTCACGCAACCTAGCGAAGCGTCGCGGTAGAATCGGTTCTCTGGCGCCGCGAGGTCGCGCGCGTTACGATTGACGTCGCACTTAGCCCCGATTTTCATCCAGAGGTCGTCAACGCGTCGCGCGGCGTCAACAAGATACTCCGGCAATTTCACATTGTCTCGCGGTGAGTACACGCCAAAATTTGGGACGCTTCGATTCCCGTTGCGACAAGAAGTTTCATACAATTCCTCGACGTCCATGGGCAAATTCGTTGGTTTTGCCACATGAATAGCCGCGTGTTTTCTCACTTTCGCAATAATTCTCACGACGGCGCAATTCCAGTCGTAGTTATTGAGGGAAACAAACGCATAATTCAGCTTCCGCGAAAGATTGTCGTTCCAAAAAGATCTGGAAAAGCAAGACGTCTCTTTAAGTTCTTGGAAGATCAGGATCCCCCAAGAAGTTTTCAACATCGGTTCCAGACTAAGTTCCCATTCTCCATATGAAAAGCGAATGGAAAAAAAATTCTTCAACCCCGGCCGATCTTCAAGATAGCGCAGGGCTTCTTCGTACGGGCAGAAGACGTTGACGCAAATCGGCGACGCCTTCACTTTCGGACGGCAATAACACGGCAATTGAGCGCGCGACAACGTTCCGTCGAGCATTGCCTCCGCGCTTTCACCCAAGCCGATAAAAGCCGCTTGAATCGGACGTTTGAACGTCCTGACACGTTCCGCCAAAGGAAACTTGATAAAATATAGCGAGACCATCACCATTCCTCCTGCGCAAATGCGCTACGGTTCAGGTCGGGCGCTGACAAAACCTGGTTGGTCGGCGTCGGGACGCGCCTCGGCGTCGGCTTTTCCAACGGAAATTGCTTCATAAAAACGTTTATAAAGCGGATCGTTCTTCGAAGTAAATATAAATTTCGGCGGGTCGGCGTTCGGATCGATCGAGACGCCGCGTCCGCCTTGGTCTTTGGGTAAGTGCGCGACGAGCGCCGCGCTCTTTTCCGGTCGCGAAAGATCCAACCACGAGAATCTTCCAATCCAGTCAATGTTTTTGGCGACGTGAACCCCGGGAAGGTCGCGATCTCCGCCAAGAATGTCTTGATGGCACCGCGCGCAATTCTCATTATACGCAGGTAAGAAATCTTTTTCAAACCACGTCGCCATGCCGCTTCCGTCGAGCGCCGCCCAGCGGTCGCGCCTTCCCGCCGATTTCGGGCGCGAATGCGCGTACGTCCCCTGATAAATCGCGTTCGAATCGAGCCAGAAGTACACGCGTCGCATCGTCTTCGCGTCGACTTCGACGCCGCAATGCTCCTTCGTGAAATATTCCGGGAGACGACTCGCGTACGTTCCCGTCGCGTAAGGCTTGCTCACGGCGGAGGGCGTAAAGAGAAGCCAATGGAACTGGGCAAGGGGCTTGCCCAGCGCCTTCTGATCCTCCGGCGTCTCGCCGGTCAGCATGTCTTCCTGGCGATAGGACCGACTCTTCAGTAAGATCGCCTCGTACGACTCGCTAAAGAACCGCGTTAAATCGCCGCTCAGGTCGTATCCTCCGGCGGGATCGGCGCCGTCGTGGCACGAGACGCAGTACTTGTCGAGGACAGGCTGCATGAGGGAGGGGTAATCGACGACGCCGGCGTCGAGGGCGAGGTTGCCGCCGCGTTCGGCGCGATCGCGATAGGCGTCGTAAATGAACTCGGGCAAGGCGGGGACGTCCGGCTCGCGAAACGCGGCGCTCGGGAGTCGGCTGCTCTCCTGCGCGGTCGCGGGAATCGAGTCGCGGTCTTCGTGGCATCCGAGGCACCCGATCGACTCTCCGGGCATGAATTGCGCGGCGCTCGTCATGCGCTGAATTTCGCGACCTTCGGAGTCGAGCGCTTGGAAGTAGATTTCGCGCAGCGCGGGGACGTAGAATTTCGCGCTACCGTCCTCGTCGACGGGAACCTCGCCCCAACAACGTTTGGCGTAATACGTTCCGACTCCCATCGACGGGGACTGATCGTACGCTCGATCGTAGAGTTCTTCCGTCTTGCGAATCTGCTCCATAATCCGAATCCGCTTGACCGCGCCGCGCTTCACCGCCGGTTCCAGCCCCTGGTAAACGTCGGCGACGGTAACCAGACCGACGGGATCGCCGAGTAGAAGGTCGGTTCGCTCGGGAACCCCCCAGTCGTCGACGACGCACTGATCTTCCGCGTCGCTCGCCTGAGCCTCGCCAGCCTTTCCGTTGACGGACTCGACGAAGGCGCGGTACGGGTCGGTCGGTTCGACGCCGTCGGTCACGCGCATACCGGCGAAGAGTTCGCGCGGTTTCAGTTGCGGGCGCAGGGTCTTGCGCAGGTTCGGGTCGATAATTCGAGTGGGCTGGACAGGCGGGCGCGGGGTCTCGACGAGCGGAATCGGGCAAAAGCAGTCGAGTTCCGGCTCTTCGGCGAGGAGGCGCTTTTCGCCGTCGCAGTCGAGCAGCCAAATGCGATACCGCAGGTCGTTTCCGGCGGAGTTTGCGCCGAGGACGCCGACGTTTGCGGATCCGAAGGCGCAGAGGGCGCGTTCGGAATCGAGCGGGTTCGGGTCGCGGTACGCGTAGTCGCGCGAGATATCCTGGACGACGTCGAATTCCTTCGTCCAGAAAACAAAACCTTTTCCGCGTCCGGCCTCGATTCCGCGCGAACGATCGACGACGCCGATCGCGCCGTGCGGGTAGCCGTGGTGCGGCGCGAAGGTCGCGAGGACTTTTGAGGCGGGCTCGCCGGGGATCGGGCGGGCTTGCAGAACGGACCCAAATTCGCGAATCGTATTCCCGTAATAGAGTTGATACACGGTTCCTTCGGGGTTCTGCGTCCACAGCGACTGTCGGAAGGTCAGGTCGCGGTCGATATATTCCCATCGGGTAAAGAGGACGCGGCCGTCGGGTAGGACTTGCGGGTTGAAGTCGCTGAGGGTGTTCATTGAGACGCACTTGATCTTCGAGCCGTCCGCCTCCATACGGAAGAGGTTTGAGGCGGGCCCGGGCTGGCAGACGGTGCGTCCGAAGCGTCGGGTCGAGACGAAGACGATCCCGCCGTCGGGGAGTTCGGCGGGGGAGACGTCGAAGAACGGTCCGGAGGTGAGTCTCGTTAGGTTCGAGCCGTCGACGCCAATCTTCCAAATATTCCAGTATTCAAAGCCTTTCGGGCGATAGGAGAAGAAGATCGTCTTAGCGTCGAAGGAAAGGTTCATATCGTAGATCGAGCCTTCCGGGTCTTCGAAGACGGTTTGAATCGGTTTCGCCGGGTTGGCGGGATCGACGATACGGATCGCGCAGCCTTGTCGTTTCGGTTTCGCCTGCCAGAGGTCGTTTCCAACGGAGTTCGGGCGCGTCAGGGTCGATCGCGCGAGGTACAGGAATGGCGGCAGGTCGTCCGTTTCGAGGGTTTCCGGGTACTCGCCGCTCGGAGTTTCGGCGGCAAGGAATGGGACGTCGACGAGTTCGGAGTCCGGCGCGACGGTCGGGTCTTGCGATTTGAGGAGTCGCGCCTTGAGATTGCGGTATTCGACGTCGTTTTGCCAGTTGCGGAGGGTGAAGGCGCCGGCGCGCAACGGGTCGTCGGGAGCGATCGCCTCGTTGCGGTATTCCCCTACCCTTTCGCCGTCGATATAGAAGACGAAGCCTTTTTCGTCGAACTCAATTCTTAGGCGAAAATACTTTCCGACAGGGACGTCGTAGGCGTACCTTTTGAGTTGTTGGTAGTTCTGACGATGGGCGCCGATATTGATCAGCTTTTCAGCGGGGTTGAATCCGATTTCGTATCCGTTGAAGGCGTCGGCGCCGCGTCCGGACTGGCTAATTTTAAAGCAGATTCCGGAAAACCCCGGCGCGGCGGTCGGAAACTTGATATCGATCTCGACGACGCCTTCGGTGGCGCGCGCCCATCGCGGATCGGCGTATGTCAGACGCGGGCCGGATTCGCCGACTGTCGCGACGGAACCGTCCTTCTGAACGTTCCACGTTCCGTCGTATGCGTTGAATCCGACGACAGGCTCCGCCGGATCGCTGGAAACAAAGGGAAGCGCCAAGATTCTTTCGGTCAGGGTCGCTTCATCGGCGAAGAGAAAAGAAGGAAGAAACAACTCAAAGAGAATTGCGACAGAGACAAAAGTCAAACAAGTCCGACGCGCGGTCAAGGCAAAACGACAAGCGTTGCGAAGTCGCGTCGACGATAAACCCAGGAGCTGACTCCATCGTTCCATTGGCGATTCCTCCTTTCGTCCGCGTTAGCGCGTTTTCACGTTTGCGCGATGCGAAACTTTATCCGAGTCGCCTCCATCATAACGCAACGAAAATGAAAAGTCAAGTTTTTTGTTAGGCGCCCAGAAAAATCAGTTAGATCAATCAAAGAAATGAAAAAAGCCCGAGATCCGTCCTTGAATCTCGGGCTTTAAAGAGACGCGAACCAAGAGCCGTCCGTGGCTCATACGATCCGCGTCTTGCGTCTCCTTACGCCTAGCGACGCGTCCGTGCGCCGCGTTTCATCGCCGCGCGTCCTGCGCGATCGATCTTTCGAGAAGAATATTCAAAGCGCGACGTTTCGTCAAGCGCAATTTTCTGTAAATTCCTACGGACTAACGAATAACGGCGCCGTCGAGTTCTCGCGCGACGCGAACGGGTTCGCGATTCTTATCGTTGCGCGTCATGACGGAATCTTCAAAGTTGACGGCGATTTCGCCAACGTTGAAGCCCGCGACTCTCCACGCGCCGGCGTCCCGCGTCATAACGAATGTCAGCGAGTCCGTTTTAATATCGCCGTTTTCCGCGTAATCTTCAACGTCGACGGTAACGTAAACGCGTCCCCCGACGCCGCGCTTCTTGCTCGCGACCTGCCATTGAATCGTCGAACTCGACTCCGCGGCGAACTGCTCGCGTTGCGCTTCGCGCGCCTTCGTTGAAAGCAACGCGAACGCGGCGGCGCGATCGCCGCTGAAAAACGCCTTAAAGAACGCGTCGACGACTCCTTCCGGGGAATCCGCGTTTTCAACGTCGATCTCTTCGTTGAATTCTTCGGCGCCTTCTTCCGTCGTTTCAGAGTTCGGCGCGCTCTCGCCGGTCGCGTCCGTCGACGTCGCGCTCGGAGTTTCGGAATCCGTATTGCAGTCGGACCCGCACGGGCAACACCCGACGTTCACGATAAACGCCGACAAACCAATAATCGAACCGAAGAGTAAATAACGCAACATCTTAGACTTCCTTTTCAGTACAAGCAATCCGTTAGTCTCGCGCAACCGACGCGTTGGGCAGAGTATTAAGAAAAAACGGAACCGCGTCAACATCAAAAACGCGGTCGCTCCAAGAAAAATCGCGCGACGATTTGCCTCGCGTGAAAAAGCGTTTAAAATCGAGTCGTCAACATTCATAGGAGGCGATATTATGCCGAGCGACATTCCGCATACGCTCAGCGGGCGACAGATTCTCGTAACGCGACCCGCCGGTCAAAACGCCGGTCTTCGCGCAAAACTCGAAACGCGCGGCGCCGTCGTTTACGAACAGCCGGCGCTCGAGATTTGTCCGACGTCTCGCCCTCAAGACCTCGACGACGCGATTCGCCGACTCGTTTCGACGCGAGGCGCGTGGGCGATTTTTTCAAGCGCGAACGGCGTAACGCGCACGCTTCAAGAGGCGACGAGGCTCTACGGGGACGCGGAAAATGCGCGCCGCGCGTTTGAGACGTCGGAAATCAAGATCGCGGTCGTCGGCGCGGCGACCGGCGCGGCGGCGGAAGAATTCGGTCTGCGCGTCGCCCTCGTCCCGGATCGATTTGTCGCGGAATCGATTATCGAGAAGCTCAACGCCGTCGTCGACGATTACGCTACGGAAACGTTCTTTCATTTCACCGGCGATCGCGGTCGAGACGTCGTTGAAAAAGCGTTGCGCGAACGCGGCGCGCGATTTTATAAGGCGCCGGCGTACGAAACGCTCGACGCCAAGAGTTGCGCTCCGGACGTCCTCGCGGCGCTGAAATCGGGAACGCTCGACGCGGCGGTCGTCACGAGTTCGCGGTCGGCGCGCGCGTTGCGCAATCTTCTCGGTTCCGACGCGTTCCGCGCGCGCTGGGTCGCGATTAGCCCTCTCACGGCGACCGCGACGTCGGAACTCGGGCTAGAAGTCGCCGCCGTCGCGCAGACCGCGAGCGAAGACGGTCTCGTCGACGCGCTCGAATCCCTCTTCGCGTAAAACGTAACGCGCAAAACGCAACGCCGGACAAGAACGAAAAAAGGACGACGCGGAGAACGCCGTCCTTTTTTGCGTTAGACGCAGGCGACAAGACGCTTAGACGCGCTTGAATTGAACGTCTTTTTCATATTGTTCGACTTCGGCGATCCACTTTTCGCCGACGGGAACGCCTTGCTTTTCGCAGTAGTAATCCCAGACGGGTCCGAAGGGCGCGGACTTGAGCTCTTCGAGGAGCGCGAGGCGTTTGGTGTAGTTCATGCTCGTTTCGAGTTCGCGAAGTTGCGCGATCGGTTCGAGCGCGGCGCAGAGGAGCGCTTTGATCGCGTTGCGCGATCCGATCGTCCACGCGGCGACGCGGTTGATCGTGGCGTCGAAGAAGTCGAGCGCGACGTATGTGCGATTGATGACGCCGCTCCGAATGAGTTCTTCGGCGATCGCGCGCATTTGGTCGTTCCAAATGACGACGTGGTCGGAGTCCCAACGAACGCCGCGACTGACGTGGAGCAGAATCTCGTCGACGAAGAGAGACGCCGCCGTGATCTTGTCGCTAATGCACTCGGTCGGATGGAAGTGTCCGGCGTCGAGCGTGAGGAGAAGATTGTTCTTCATGGCGTATCCCATGCAGAACTCGTGGCTTCCGACGGTGTAGCTTTCCACGCCAATACCGAAGAGTTTGCTTTCGACGCCGTCGCGAATGTTTTCTTTCGGATACTTCACGGAGAAGATTTCGTCGTAGGACTCGGCGAGTCTCTTGCGCGGCGAGAGTCGATCGACAGGCGTGTCTTTCAACCCGTCCGGGGTCCAGTGGTTGACGACGCACGGGGTCCCGAGTTCTTGTCCGAAGTAGTTGGCGATGGCGCGGCAGCGCTTGTCGTGTTCAATCCAGAAATCGCGGATTTCTTTTTTCGGGTGAGAAAGCGTGAGAGTGTCGGCGGCTTTCGGGTGGGAGAAGAAGGTCGGGTTGAAGTCGAGCCCGATCTTTTGAGCTTTCGCCCAATCGACCCAGCCTTGGAAATGCTTCGGTTCGATCTGGTCGCGATCGACTTTTTGTCCGTTGTTTTCGAGGTAGATAGCGTGGAGGTTAAAGCGTTGCTTACCGGGAATGAGGGACATAGCCTTTTCGGCGTCGGCGCGGAGTTCGTCGGGAGTGCGCGCTTTTCCGGGATAGTTTCCGGTCGTAAGAATGCCGCCGGACAGAGAACCGCCGCTCTCGAAGCCGAGAACGTCGTCGCCTTGCCAGCAGTGTAGCGAGATTTGGATTTTCTCGACTTGCGCGAGCGCGGCGTCGACGTCGACGCCGAGTTCCGCGTATCGTTCTTTCGCAAGCGCGAACGCCTGTTCAATCTTACTCATAACAGATTCTCCGTGGATTGTGGGCTCGCGCCGCAAGCGCCGCGAGCGGTACGATATAAATTATCAATAAAAACGAAATGATTGATAAAGTTTTTACTTTATACGTCCGATAGTGATTATAGGACGTTTTTTATGTACGGAATTTTTGTCGGTCGCGTCAAGACGTCTCGTCGCGCCGGCAGTAACCATGAATCGTCAGGGATGTTTGTCATGTCGTCGCACGTCGCGTCCAATCGGAAGTCGCGCGCCGTTCGCGTTCGGATCGTCGCGCTCTTGTGTCTTGCGCTTGCGCTTTCTACGGCGTCGGGATGCGCCTTATTCAAGGATAATTCCGACGTCAAGGGTCCGCAAACGGTCGACGACGTACTCGCCGCGCCGAAACCGTCGTGGTAATCTCGCGTCGCTCTCTCCTATTGTCGCAAACTTACCGCGCGACGTCGCTAACGCGTCGCGCGGTTTTCTTTTTCCGCAATATAAGAATACGCTCAAAGATCGCGTTCTCTTGGAAAATTTCGTCAATATTTTCGCGCGCGACGAAGACGAATCTCGTCTAATCGGAATAGCGGCTCTTCGGCGGTTTATTGGCCATGAGCGCCGCGATCCACTGCGTCTCGGGGAACGCGTTAAAAATAATCTTCATAACGACGGCGAGGGGCGGAGAAAGGAACATTCCAACCGGACCCAAAAGCCATCCGAAGAAGATCAACGCGATCAAAACGATCAACGGCGATAGGTCGAGTCCTTTACCAAGAAGTTTCGGCTCCAAAACGTATCCGACGACGCAGTTGATGACGACGAGTCCGACGCAGTCAATGCATCCGATGAACATCCCGCGGTCGATCGTCGCAAGCACGATCGGCGGAATTGCGGCGACCGTCGATCCAATATTCGGAATGTAGTTCAAAAGAAACGCGACGAACCCCCACAGAAGCGGATATTGAACCTTTGTCGCGACCGTCAGAATTGTAACGAGGCACCCGACGAGCAGACTCATCTCCGTCTTAATGACCATGTAATTGCGAATATCGGCGATCACGTTCTCGATGTGCGAGTTCACGAATCGTCGTCGCCCGATCGCGGCGACGAGCTTCTCCGGAATCTTCGACGTTTCGATCAGCATAAAGATCAAGAGCAACGTAACAAGGAACGCGGAACTCGCGATATAACTCAGTTCGCCGGCGAGACTCGTTAGGAATCTAAAGAGCGTACTCGAGCTGGCGTTCACAGCGGTAATGGAGACGGGTTCGCCGACGTTCGCACGCGGAACGACGTCGTTCTGATCGTCTTCTTCTACGTTCGCGTCGTCGCCAAAGAACGCGTCGTTGGCTCCGAACTCGGCGCTAATCCCCGTTTCGTTGACCGACGGCGTGAGTCTGTCTTGCGGCTCGCCGGGTAAAATCGAGCTTCGCTCGTTCTCGTTAAACGCGCCGTCGAGATAGTCGTCGGCGTTTCGCGCAGCGGTCGTCGCTCCTTCGGAGTCCGCAACTTCAACGTTTGTCGTTTCTATTAACGCCTCCGCGACGAGATTTCGCGCCGGCGTCAGATACGTCGCCTGGGTTACGTTCGTTTTGGACTCGCGCGCGGCTCCAGACGCGGCGGCGTCTTTCTGCCCGGAGTCCTTTTTACCGGAGTCTTTCGATCCGGCGTCTTGATTTTCAGCGTTTTTCGCGTCGGCGGAGGATTCGCCCGCGCGCTTCGCGCCGCTCTCCTGCGATTCGTCCTCGTTTGCGGCGCGCCGCGTTTGAGCGCGACTCGCGTCCTTTTCCGTCTCTTCGGCGGCGTCCTCTTCCTTCTCGCGCTCTTTGCGTTCGTCTTGCGGCGTTTCGTCGTTATCGTCGCTCTTCAGAAACGACGGAAGAAAATCGTCGATGCGTAAATTGTACTCTTGGAGCGTCGCGTCAAAACGATCGCGATAATCGGGAATACTGCGCGCGAACTGCGCAAGCTGCCCGCCCGCGATCGTCGCCGCGCCGACGCCGCAGACCGCCACCGCTATAATCACGAGCGTGAGAGAACCGACCGAAGAAAAACCTTTCTTTTTCAACCAGTTGATCGGCGTTATGAGAAGGACGGTAAAAAAGACCGCCATGAGAAACGGCCCCAGTATGCTTCGCGCGGCGTGAATACCCGCTAGAATCACGACGATCGACGCCGTAATCCCCGAACACTTCAAAAGAAGACTCGTTTGATACGGTTTCCCAAACGCGGAAGCAACGTCTGCGTTTTCTTTTTTGCTCATGACTTATTCTTTCTCTCACATCTTGATTCGGCGCAACCAACCCGGCGCGCGTCTTATCATACTCTACACGTCGTGCAAAAACAAGGGAACGCGCCCACAAAATATAAAAGAAGCCAAAGTAACGACCGCGACTTCGACGGTAAAGAGACAGGCGACGCGAACCGACTCGCGCCGCCTGTTCTGAGATCCGCTACGCGTCGCGCCGCGCAACGAGGACAAGACTCGGCGAAAGCATGCTTTTAACGACGATCGGCTCGCCGGTCTTCAGGTCGACGTCGGCGTCCGTCTGCGCTTCGTACTCCACGGAACGCTCCTGCTGCACGACCGTAACCTTGCCGATTCCGCCGCGCTTCGCCGGAACCTTGAGATAAACGACTCCTTCCGCGCCGATTGCGCCGTTGATCGACAAGGACCCGTCTTGATTGAATTTCGTGAGATACTTTGAAAGCCGCCACACAAAGCAAAGCGCCAGGATTCCGCACAGCGCCGCGACGCCAAGAACGCCTGCGTCTTGCAATCCAAACTCTTCGGCGCCGAGCCCACCAAGCCCAAAGAACGCAAATCCGGCGGAAACGGAACGCACGGAAAATGCGCGTATGAACGAGGAGTCCGCGCCGGAATCGTGCCCGACCGCAACGTCCGAATGCGCGCCGTCGTCGCCGAGATCTCCGTCCGCGCCGTCCGCGCCGTCAATACCGTCCGCGCTCCCGTCGACGCCGTCAATACCGTCGACGCCGCCGTCCGCGCCGCCGTCGGAGTCGCCGCCGATCCCAAAGAGCATCGCAAAGAAGGATATGACTACAAACGCCGAACCAAGAATCGCGCAAAAAAAATAGAATTGGTGCATCGTCAGCTCCACAATATGTTTCTTTCTTCGTCGAACGACGCGCGCAACGACGCTACGCGCGCCCATCCCTTCTCATTGTATGATTTATGACGAAAAGCGCAATAAGGCGCGGTCTTTTCTGAAATTTTTTCGTATTTGCCATTATTTAGTCGACAAAACATAGATAAAATATATAATTGGGGCACGATACAAAAAGTATAGCGTGTTGTCCAATTTTAGCAACCATCAAAAGCAAAGGAATCGACACAATGGCGCCACTAGCAGTTGGAGCAGTCCTTCTCGCCGTGATTTTCTTCGGCTTTATCCTGCTCTTTAGCAGTCGTTATAAGAGATGCCCAAGCAATAAGATCATGGTGATCTTTGGACGTTCTTCGAGTAAATCTTCGGCGCTCTGTATCCACGGCGGCGCCAAGTTTATTGTTCCGCTTCTTCAAGACTACGCATTTTTGAGTCTTGAACCGATGCAGATCGAGATCCCGCTTCGCGGCGCGCTCTCGATGGAGAATATCCGCGTCAACGTTCCGAGCGTCTTCTCGATCGCGATCGGCACGACGCCGGAACTCATGCAAAACGCCGCGATCCGTCTTCTCGGTCTCGAAAAGCCGGTCATCGCCAAACAGGCGGAAGACGTCATCTTCGGTCAGTTGCGTCAGGTAATCGCGTCGATGAAGATCGACGAGATCAACCGCGACCGCGAGGCGTTTCTCTCGAACATTCAACAATCCCTTGAACCGGAACTTCGCAAGCTCGGTCTCATTCTGATCAACGTAAACGTAACGGACATTACGGACGAATCGGGATACATCGAAGCGATCGGTCGCAAAGCGGCTTCTGAAGCGATTCAAAAGGCGCGCGGCGACGTCGCGGACAACGAGCGAATGGGTGAAATTCGCGTTGCGGCCGCTGAGAAAGACAAGGCGATTCAGGTCGCGAACGCGAAGAAGGATCAGACGATCGGGACGCGCGAAGCGGATCGCGAGCAAACGGTCAAGACGGCGGAAATCGACCAGGAACAGGCGGTTCGTCTTGCGGATCTCGAACGCGTCAAGATCGTCGGCGAGCAACAGGCTGCGTTCGAGAAAGAGGCGCAGGTCAAGGCTGCGGAACGCGACATGCGTATTCGTCTTGCGGACGCGAACGCGGACGCGGTCAAGGGCGAGAACTTGGCTCAAGCGGTGATCGTGAACTCTTCGGCGGAACTCGCGGTCAAGAAGGCGGAGGCGTTCCAACTTTCGGAAACGCGCAAGCGTCAGGCGAGCGCGTCGGTCGAAGAGGCGGAACACAAGGCGCAGGCGATCGCGGCGGCGGCGCGCGCGGAACGCGTGGAAGCGGAACGTCGCGCGGAAGTCGAAGCTCCGGCGAAAGCGGACAAGGCGCGCGCAATCGTGGAAGCGGAAGCGATCGCGGAACAGAAGCGCATCGAGGCGGAAGGCGAGGCGGCGGCGATCTACGCCAAACTGGAAGCGGAAGCGCGCGGTCAGTACGAAATCCTCAAAAAGAAGGGCGAAGGTCTCCAGGCGATTATCGAAGCGTGCGGCGGCGCGAACGAAGCGTTCCAAATGCTCATGCTCGATCACTTCGACGAACTCGTCGCCGCGTCCGCTCAGGCGATCTCCTCGATCAAATTCGACAAGGTCGTCGTATGGGACGGCGCCGGCGGATCGACGAACGGCGAAACCGCGACCGCAAATTGGCTCCGAAATATGTCGAAAACCCTCCCGCCTATGCTCGACGTCATGAAGCAAATCGGCGGCGTCGAATTCCCCGACGTCATGGCGAAAATCGAAAACGCCGACTCGAAATCCGACGACAAGAAAGAATCGGAAGCGTCGGAACCGAAGGCGTAATTTAGGCGTAAAAAGTCGCTCGACGAGCGGCTAACGTCAACGTAAAAACGCGCGCGATCTATCGACGGATCGCGCGCGTTTTCTTTTGCGCCTGAATTGAGTCCGCGTCGCAGGTTACGGACGTAGGCTAAAGACGTAGGCTGGCGACGGCTTAGTCGTCGGAACGCCCGCTTTGCAGAAGCGCCGTCGGTTCCGCGCGCCCGGTCTTAATCGCCGGCCAGACCGCCGCGAGCGTACAGAGCGACAAGGTGAGCGCGAGTCCCAGCCCAAGCCCTTTGAACGGCAAAATCAGCGGAGGATCGACCGTTCCGAACATACTGCGCCCCAATTTCAGAGCCCCGCTCGCCGCAAGATAACCGAAAAGAAAACTCGTCGTCGACGCAACAAGACCGACGAGAAGCCCTTCGACGAGAATCATGCGCACGAGCGCGCCGCGCGTTAGTCCGAGCGCCCGCATGACCCCGTACCGCCACCGCCGCGCGCGAACCGAATTCGCGACCGCGCCGACTACCGCGATCGACGCGATCGCCAACGTTATCAGAGGAGTCTTGCTAAGCCCCCAGATCACCGAATCGGCGCGGCGCGATATCGAACGCGTTAACGAATCGCGCGTCGATAGTTTGACGTACGCCGTCTCCGCGTCGGAACGCGCCTCACCGCCGAAATCGCGACGATCGAGCGCAAGATTCTTGAGCGCAAGACGATCGAGCGAAATCTCCGTCGCCGCGTAATCGAGTTGGACCCCGCGCGGCGCGTCGAACCAGAAATACGAACGCCTCTCGATCTGATAATCGGTCGCGACAACCACTTCCCGCGCGAATACGATTCCTCCCGATCGCCCGAAATTGCGCCGCACGCCCCCTGTCTTCGAAAGCCACTGCCACCCGGGGAAAGAAACGACCCCAACGATCGGATAGCTTAAAATCGTCCCCGGATCGCGCGGGGAAACCGTTTTCAATTCGTCCCCGAGATTGAGCTGGTAGTCGACGGTCAGCGAGTCGGTAACGATAACGCCTCGTCCCGACTTCATCGCGGCGAACGCGGTCTTCGGGTCGCCTTCTCGGAATCGTACCCCGACGAGAGGCTGGTCGCCTTCAAACGTCTTCGCGACGTCGACCCCGAAAAAGACGACGTTCGCAAACTGACTCTTGCGCGCGTCCTCCGGAACGCTCCCTTCGGCGAACGCCGCCTGTTCGACCGCGACAGGTAGGAATCGCTCCCGATCGACGAACGGTTTCTCACGGAATTCGTCGACGAGTTCAGGGCGCAGACCGTTCGGTAGAAAGGCGGCGAAGACGTCGGGCGCGCGACGACCGGGAAGGAAGGGATCGAGCATGGAATAGCCCCAAATCTGCATCGTCGTAAATAGCCCGCCGCCGACGCTCAGAGCGATCGCGACGGTAACGACGCGCCCGTAATTTCCGGAGAGTTCGCGCCTCATACTCAGAGGGTCAAAGCGGAATATTTTGGCAAAGATCGGAACGAAGATCGCTTCGGCGCAGGTAATCGCGAGAGGAGTCGTCCCGGCGACGCCGATCGCCAACGCGAGAGCGCCGACGACCGAATGGAGCGCCGCGCGTCGTTCGAGATCGAACGCGCCGCTATTGACGAGCGCGACGTCGAACCCGATGAGAGCGAGTCCGACGACGGTCGACAGAATCAACGCGACGCGCGCGCGGCGGCGAACCGAAACGTAAGAGCGCCCTTCAACGCGAGAATTGAGCGCGTCGAGCGGCTTAACGCGCATACTTCGCGCCATCGGGTACAACGCGGCGAGAACCGCGCCGATCGCGGAACAGAGGAACGAAACGACGACCGTTTGACTATTAAGCCCCGTCCATTTGCCCGTTCCGAGATAGACGAGAACCCACCCGACCGCCATCCCGGCGCACCATCCGGGAATCGCGAGCGCGCATCCTTCAAATAGAATCGAGAGCGCGACCTGTCCGCGAGTCATTCCGGCGGCGCGATAGAACGCGATCAGGCGCCTGTTTTCGTCGACGCTCGTATTGAGCGCGGTAAAGACGATGAACAAGGACGCCAAGGCGGCGAGAAGCGCGCCGCTCGACGCCTGATACTTAAAGGACGTCTCCGCCTTAAACGCCGCCTCCTTAGCCGCCGCGATCTCTGCGGTCGTCGCGCTCGTTAAAGCCGGAGTCGAGTCCGCGAAACGCTCGTTCCAACGCGCGCGAAACGCCTCCGCCGGCGACGTCTCTTCCGCTCGAAATTTCAGCATGATCGCGGTCGTCGCCAGCGGCGTTTCAAGTTCCCGCGCAATCTCGCGCCCGAGCGCTGCGGAAATATAGAACCCTTCCGTTTCCGGATCGTCGACGACGCCGACGACCGCGAGCTGATATTCCGCCGTCGCGCCGATTAAGGAGGATTTGCCAATCAGAAAGATCGAGTCGCCAACCGTAGCGGCGTATTTCTCCGCGCCTTTTCGCGTCATGACCGCTTCGCGCGGCGCGCGGACGCTCCCGTTCTCCGGCGTCGCAAACCATCTGCCGTCGTTGAGTTCGTAACGCGCTTCCGTCGCCGTCGTCGCGTAAAAGGGGGAGCCGGCGCCTAGCGGCGTTCCCATCGTCGCGCGATACGCTCCGAACGCCTGACGGCGCAACTCCGGGTCGATTCCTTCACGCGCCTCCCCTAACTCGACGTCGGGATCGAGTTCGAGGGAACGTTTCATCGTCTTCTTATCCCCTTCGTCGTCGGCGTCGGCGTCTTCTAAGATCGATTTCGCCGTTCCCGGGGAATACGTAAATAGTCGCAACTCCATGACCTCGTCGCAGAGCGCGACCGCTTCGTCGGCGCGGATCCCTTCGACGAGCGCCTGCGGTATCCCAACGGCGCCGCGCCCGCCTCGCCCGCCTCGCCCGCGATCTTGTCCGCGATCTTGTCCGCGATCTTGCCCGGGAGCCGGGTTCGCCGCCTGCGCGGTAGGAGCCGACTCCGAACCTGCGTAGCGGTCGCGCGCTAGGGGACTCGAAAAGGTCCCGCCTCTCCCGCGCGCGCCGGACGTCGTCGGCCCGCTCACCTTCATGTCGTACGACCCGAGCCACGCCTCCTCGCGGATCGTTTCGTCGATAAAGAGCGCGTTGAATCCCCCGACGACCCACACGATTAGACACGACGAGGCCGCGATCGCAAGCAACGCAAACCGCGCGCGGTTCTTCTGACGCCTCATGCGCGAGAAAAGCGTTTGAAAAATGAATTTCATTGTTCGACTACCTTCCTCCGCGCGCCAGATCCTGGTACCGCGCCGCAAGCTCGCCGGCGTCGGCAAACTCGCTCGTTCGCCATTCGCGCGTCGCCTTGCCGTCCTGCAAAACGACGACGCGGGACGCCCAAATCGCCACCGCCGGCTCGTGCGTTACAAGTAAAATCGCGCAGCCTTGCTCGCGGTTCATCTCCGAAAGAATGCGGCAAACGTCCTGACTGCTCGACCAGTCGAGATTCCCCGTCGGCTCGTCCGCGAGAATAATCGACGGACGCGCGTTCAACGCCCGCGCCAACGCGACTCGCTGCTGCTGACCGCCGCTCAACGAGTCCGGGTACTGCCGCAACTGCCGCGTTAAATCGAGCTCCGCGCAAAGTTGCGCCATACGTTCGCGCGCGGACGCGTCGATCTTGCGACCGTCCGCGCGAAGCGGAAAAAGAATATTCTCCTCCGCCGTCAGGTGCGGGATCAAATTGTAACTCTGAAAGACGACCCCGATCCGTCGGCGACGAAAGATCGTCAGCGCGCGATCCGACATGGAATCGAGCGCGACCCCGTCGATCTTCACCGACCCGGACGTCGCCCTCGTCAGCCCGGCGATCACGTGCAACGCCGTGCTCTTACCCGACCCGCTCGCGCCCATCATGGCGACGAACTCGCCGCGTCCTATCGACAAATCGACCCCGTCGAGCGCGTTAAAGAACCCGTCCCCGCGCGGATACGTCTTAACGAGCCCCGTCCCTTGCGCCGCGTATTCGGCGACCGCGTTCTCGATCTCGCTCATTTCGTCGATTCCTCCTTCGCGTCGACTGGATTCTCCCCTTCCCTCTCCTCTTCCGCGCAATACGTCAGAACCGTCATAACGTAGCCTGTTACCAAGTTGGCGTCCGTTTCGTACCACATTCGATCGTCGTTGACCCACGACCCGTCCTCATTCTGGGCCAACGCCAGCGTCTCAATGAGCTCCGAACGCCAATCGTGCGCGACGCCGTCCTTATCGACGAACTCCTTCTCGCCCATGACGTTGAGACACTTCGAAAGCGTATGATAGTAATAATATAGCCCCCGTTTGCCGAGCCCGGGATTCTGCGTCAGCGTGTAATTTTCTCGAATCCAATTTGTCGCCGCCTCGACGCGCGGATCCTCCTTCGTGAGCCCGGCGTAAATCAGACTTTTCAGCCCGGCGTACGTCATACTGCCGTAACTGCGCAACCCGCCGTCGACCTCCTGACCCGCCGGGTTCTCGTCCGGGGAAACGAACGTGTAAATAAACCCGCCGTCGGAGCCTTTGCCGCTCGACGCCGTCGGAGAATCCTCCGTTTCCAAATTCTGACACCGACTCACGAAAACGAGCGCGTCCTGAATCGCCTGATCGTCTTCGCCTGCGCCAACCTCGCGCAACGCCTCGACAAAGAATTGAGTGTTCGACAGGTCGGGACGCGTTCCGTCTCCCGCGCCGTAACCGATCCCGCCGAAGCGCTCGTCGTCGGGACTAACGCCGTTCGCCTCGTTGTATTGCGTCGAGCGCACGAATTTTTCCGCGTTCGCCACCGTAGCGTCGTAGCGTCCGTCTCCGGCCGCCTTATTCGCAAGATCAAAACAGACGAGCGCCAAACACGATTCGTAACTCGCCAGTCGCCCGCCTTCCGAATAGACGCCGCCGTCCTCGCGAATCGCCGATTCCAGATATTTCAGCGCCTTCGCAAGCGTCGGATCGTCGATAGGAGCGCCCGCTCTCAAAATACCGATCGCGCATACGAGCGTCGGTCCGATTCCGACCCGAGGCGACGACGAAAACGATCCCGACTCCGACTGCGCTTCTTCCAAATACATAAAAGCGCCAACGAGCATTTGTTGGCGAAGAACTTCGAGGTTGGCGCGTTGGAACTCCGAAAGGGATTCCCGCATTTTCTTCGGCGCGGGAACCTCCGACGCGGCGAAACCGCCCGATCCGCCGCGCGCGCCCGGTCCGCGCCCCTGACCTTGCCCTCGCCTTTGTTCCTGTCCGCGACCGACAACCCCGCCCTGGGGTTGCTCTTGATTATTCCAACCCCCTCTCCGGGTGGATTCGCCGTTTTGTAATCCCCCGCCCCGGGTGTTGTTTCCGGACTCGCCGCGTTCCTGCGCGGAGACTGCGGAAAGCCCCAACGCCAGCGTCAAAACGCTCGCAAACGTCGTCAAAAGAATCTTTTTCATATATTCGAACCTTTCACGTTTTACTTACTTCAAACCAATCGTTTCGGCGCCTGCCGTCGTCGCGGCGGCGCGCCATATGTCCAATGAGATCGCGTCCGAGACGACGCGCGCGCTACCGTCCGCCATACCGACGACGACGGCGCCCGGATGATTCGAAGACGCGCCTTCAAAGAGAAGCTCGGAGCCGCGCAGCCAGACGTCGGGAACCTTCGCGTTCGGCGGGACGTAGGCGGAGTAGCCGGTCGCGTAATGCCGTCCGGCGAGCCACGGGGAGCCGCGATGCGTTAGCGAAACGGACGACGCCAGCGCCGTAAGGTCGGGATCAACGTAATCCGCGACGGAGCCAGAGCCGAGCACGCTGAATCGATCCATGTTCCGTTCGTCGGACGCGCTCGTAAAAGAGGGGAGTTGCATCCGCGCCTCGGAGACGACCATCGTATTCGATAGCCCGTCGACGAGGGTCGCGAAGGTCGTCTGCTTAAAGCGGAAGGTTCCGTCGTTTTGTCCGTTGTTCAGGTTATTGCCAACGCCAACGCCGGTTCCGGTGCAGAAGACGTAGTTCACGTTGTTCGCGTAAAGATCGGCGTTTCGAGGCTGAAGCGCCTTCTTCGGCTGATCTTCGCTCGGACACCAGAGGGTCGGGCAGGGGAAGTCGCATTTGTCGTAAAGGGAGGCGTTAATCGCCGTTTTATTCCCCCAGACGCGGTATTTATCGTAGTCTCCGAAGTCGACGCCGACCATGAAAGCGCCTTGCTCGATATACGGCAAGATTCGCGCATGAATCGAGAATCCCGTGTTGTAGACAGCCGTCGACGTCGCGGAACGTCCCCAGCTCGTGAATTGCGGCAGTCCGCGCTGGACGTCGGCGTAGTTCGTTAGCGCGAGCCCCCATTGCTTGACGTTGTTCAGACACTGCATTCTGCGCGCCGCCTCGCGCGCCGCCTGAACCGTCGGAAGTAGAAGTCCTATCAAAATACCAATAATCGCGATCACGACGAGCAGCTCGACGAGCGTGAAAGCGTGCGTTTGTCTCTTAATCATGAGTCGTTTCCCCAATACGGCGTAGGCGCGTTCCGGAAAAGAACGCTCGGATACAGAAAATTAAGCGCGCGGTCGAGGAGAAATCAAATCAGAAGTCGTTCGGAGAGAAATTCAGGAGGGGCGGAGCCGCGTTCGCAGGCGAGTCGAGGGCAACGCCAGGGTAGGTCGGCGGGTGCGGAGCGCCGTCGCGCCGCTCGGAGCGCCGCGCAAATTGCGGCGCGTATCGCGTCGAACGCCTTGCCGCCGAAGAGCGCGAGCAGCAGGACGCCGAGCGTCGACGCCAAAAAGAGGTTGACCGCCGCGCTCGCCAGCCTTTTCGCGGCGACGGCGCGCGGGTCAAATTCGAAGTCTCGTGCGGCGACGAGACCGTAGAAAGCGTTCGGCGCGCCCGCCTCGCCGTACGTCCAGAGAATCGCGTCTTCCGACTCGGAATCGTCGCCAGGCTCGAACTCTTGCAGAAAGGCGAGGGCGGCGTCGAGCGCAGGGTCGGGGGCGTCGAATCGGATCGTTTCGAGCGCGTCGGCGGAATCTCGCGCTTCGGCGTAGGTTGACTGACGTTCGGCGGCGTAGGAGAAGGCGTCGCGTTCAGGGGAGGCGAGGCGATCGGCGGAGGTCGCCTGCCTATCAGCCTGCCTATCGACGCCCCAGCGCGCCAGACCGCGTTCGACGACGTCGCGCGCGGGTTCGGGGTCGGGTCGGGTCGCCAGCCAGCGTTCAGCGGCGTCGAGTAGGGCGGAGTCGCGTTCGGCGCGGGTTCGGGGAAGGTTCGCCTTATCGGCGGGTTCGTATGAGGCGAGGCGATCGGCGGTGAAACGCGCGGCGGCGCGCGCGGCGGCGGCGTCGTTCAGGAGCCTTTGGAGCGCGAGTCGATCGAGTAGAAGGCGCGCGAAGGCAAAGAGTAGGAAGGCGAGGCACGCGGCGACGATCGCACGCCGCGCGAAGGTCGCGCCGTTCTTTCGGTCATGTTCGCCGTTTCGTCGCATCGAGCGCCGCCTCGTGTTAATGGAACGCGCAAAAAGATCGCGCGCAACTTGGAAAATACAACGTCGTCGAGTATAATTGAAGAGCGGGTCGACGTCAAGCGCGCGCGTTATCGTCGAGAAAAGACGGTCAAAAGAAAGGCGAACGATGAAACTTCAAACGATAGTCGAATACCTGGATAAAATTTTTCCTCAGGAACTTGCGGAAGACTGGGACAACGTGGGTCTTCTTCTCGGAGATCGCAATCAGCGCGTCCGCAAAGTTCTGACGTGTCTTTCGATCGACGCGTCGGTCGCGCGGGAAGCGGCGGCGGAAGGCTACGAACTAATCGTGTCGCATCATCCGTTTCCATTTCACAGCGCGAAACGCTGGACGTCGGACACGCCGGAGGGTCGGATCATGCTGACGCTTCTCGGCGCGGGAATCGCAGCGTACAGTCCTCACACGACGCACGACGACGCGTTCTTTGGAATCAATCGCCAGCTCGCGGAAGGTCTCGGGCTCGAAGACGTGAAATCGCTCGTTCCGAAAGGGGTCGTTCCGACGCGCGAGGCGCTCGACGGACTCGACGACGCGGACGCGCGACTCGTCGCCACGGAAAGCGCGCCGCTCGGAATCGGGCGAATCGGGGCGCTCCGAACGCCAACGACGCTCAAGACGCTCTTCGAACGCGTCGCAAATATGTTCCAATCGGACGGAATCCTCGTGGTCGGCGACGACGAAAAGAAAATCAAGAAGGTCGCGATCGGATGCGGGGCGGCGGACAACTTCATCGGGGACGCGGCGAAGGCAGGCGCGGACGCAATGCTCGTCGGCGAGGCGCGCTTTCACGCGTGCATGGAGGCGCGAGCGCTCGGACTCGCGCTCGTCATGCCGGGCCATTACGCGACGGAACGTTTCGCCATGACGATTCTCGCGGACCGGATCGGGCGCAAATTCCCGGAACTTCAAGTCAAATCGAGCGCGGCGGAAAGGGATCCGATCCGATTCGTCGCGACGTCGCGGCGGCAATCTAGATAA
This sequence comes from uncultured Planctomycetota bacterium, assembly GCA_900317365.1. Classification (GTDB taxonomy): domain Bacteria; phylum Planctomycetota; class Planctomycetia; order Pirellulales; family Thermoguttaceae; genus RUG369. The sequence goes on along the minus strand of ONGM01000080.1, from coordinate 5,094 downwards.
TTCAGGTAATATAGATAATTACAATAAAATTAAAATTTTCAAAAAACGGGATTTTCGAGGCGGCGAGGGGTAGGCGGGGCTTGTCGCGGTCGTCGCAGAGTTTATAATGGGACTGATAAATTTGGGTTCGCGCTTTGAGCGCCGACTCTTAGCCGTAGCGTTCAGCTCAACGGCGTTCGGGCGCTTCCATCCGGCGCTTGCGCACAACGTCGGGTCGCCGACCGGAAAGCGCGTCCAAACAGCACGGTTTTATTAACCACGAAGGAGATTAACAGTGGCTGCTGTCAATGTTGGTATTAATGGTTTCGGTCGCATCGGTCGTATCGTCTTCCGTCAAATGGCGAAGGCTCCCGAAAAGTACAACGTCGTCGGCATCAACGACCTGACGGACACGAAAACGCTCGCGATCCTTCTGAAGTACGACTCTTCGCAAGGTCGTTTTGACGGAACGGTCGAATACGATGAGAACAACCTCATCGTCAACGGCAAAAAGATTCCGGTTACCGCTGAAAAGCAACCGTCGCTCATTCCGTGGGGGAAACTCGGCGCGGACGTCGTTCTCGAATCCACCGGTTTCTTCACCAATCAATCGACGGCGGACAAGGAAGGCTACGACAGCCACATTAAGGGCGGCGCGAAAAAGGTCGTCATCTCCGCTCCGGCGAAAGGCGACAACGTCTTCACGTGCGTTCTCGGCGTCAACGACGATCAACTGACCGCCGACAAGCAATTCGTTTCGAACGCGTCCTGCACGACGAACTGCCTCGCGCCGGTCGCGAAAGTTCTGAACGACAACTTCGGCATCGTCAAGGGTCTCATGACGACGGTCCACTCTTACACGAACGACCAAGTCACGCTCGACAAGCCGTATAAGAACATCTATCGCGGTCGCGCGGCTGGCGTCAACATCATCCCGACGACGACTGGCGCCGCGAAGGCCGTCGGTCTCGTTATTCCGGAAGTCAACGGCAAGCTGACCGGTATCTCCCTCCGCGTTCCGACCCCGACCGGCTCGATCGTCGACCTCGTTTGCGTTACCGAGAAGCCCGTCACGGTCGAAGCGGTCAACGCCGCCGTCAAAGCCGCGTCGCAATCCGCCAAGATGAAGGGCATCTTGGATTACTGCGAAGACCCGATCGTTCTCGCGGACGTCGTTGGTCAAACGTTCAGCTCCATCTTCGTTCCGGAATGGACGATGGTCATCGGCGACAACCTCGTCAAGATCCTGTCCTGGTACGACAACGAAATGGGTTACAGCTGCCGCGCCGCCGACCTGATCTACCGCATTGGCAACCTCTAATCGCGCGTAGAGCGTTTGCGCGACGTATCGACGCGCGCTGACGCAGTCTCCAAAATCTGGGGAGTCTTTTGAACGTTCATCGCGTTCGAAGACTCCCTTTTTATTCCTCTTCATTTTGACGTTTAACGCGCGCAACGCCGTCAGATCAAGTCGATAAGGACGTAGCAATTGGACATCTTATCAAACACGCGAACGCTTACGGCGATCGCAAGCGTAACGTTCGGGGTCGTCGGGTCTTTTGTGGTCGCGCGCCGGATCGGATATTTGGCGGGAGCGATCGCTCACAGCGCGTTCGGCGGCGTCGGGTTCGGACTCTGGTTTAAACAGGAACTTTCGCGGGGCGCGCTCGGTGCGCTAGCGCTCGCGGCGGCGTTGACGAGCGGGGAAGAGAGCGGACGCGAACTATGCGGTAGTATCGCGGAACGCATTCAACCGATTCCGGTCGCGATCGTATTCTCCATTCTCGCGGCGGCGCTCGTCGACTGGATACGCCGTCGAGCGAAGGAGCGCGAAGAAACGCTGATCGGAGCGGTTTGGGCGATCGGCGCCGCGCTGGGTCTGCTCTTTCTTGAAAAGGTCGACGGTTACGCGTCGGCGACGACGTATCTTTTTGGGGACGTTCTGCTCGTCTCGAAAAGCGAAATTCTTTTCGCAGGTATTTTAAGCGGCGTGATTCTGATCGCGCTTTTTTTCAACTTTAAAAAGCTCGAAGCGGTCTGTTTCGACGAAGAATTTGCGGAGCTTCGCGGAATCAACGTCCAGCGACAAAATCGACTTCTTCTTATGCTCACGGCGATTACGGTCGTTCTTTTCATGCGCGTGGTCGGCATGGCGCTTGTGGTAACGTTGCTCACGCTTCCGGCGGCGACGGCGAGTCGATTTACGAAAAGACTCAGTTCGACGATCTTTGCGTCGATTTGCGTCTGTCTTCTCGGATCCTTGCTCGGGGTCGATATCAGTTATCGTTTGAATCTTGCGACGGGACCGACGATCACGCTCGTCGTCGCGGCGTTTTACGTCGTAGCGCTCGCCGTGAGCGCGTTTATCACACGTTTCTCAGGCGCGCTTGCTACGGCGAAAAAGAACGCGTAGAAAACCGTAAAAAGCGCGAGACGCGATTTCACGGCGAATATCCAACCGAAGATCGAAGCAGGCTTACGAACCGCTAAGGACGAGCGCACAAACAAACGATTCAACGAAGATCGGGGCGCAAAAGAGAAACGCGCAAGTCGCCGCGCGAGCGGGCGGTTGGAAATATGAAAGGTTCGTAAAAAAGAAGAGGCCCGAACTCAGGTTGAGATCGAGCCTCTTTTTTTATCTGAATTGACGAGGAGACGTCGTGAAACGCTCCGCGTCAAGTTGTATGCTTACGCACAAATTAAGCGATTCCGCCAGTCGTCCTTACGGAGTCCCGGCGAAGGTACGGAAAGTCGCAACGCGAATTATTCAGCGGCGGCTTCGGGAGCGGCGGCGTCGGCAGCGGCGTCAGTAGCTTCAGGAGCGGCCTCTTCGGTAGCGCCAGCAGCGGGTTCGGTAGCTTCAGGGGTTTCGGTAGCGGCCGGGGTGGTCGTAGCCGGAGCGTCGGTCGCGGGCTTCTTGCAACCAAGGGAGAGACCACAAGCGCAAACGGCGACGAGAGCGATAGCGATGAACTTTTTCATTTCTATAATCCTTCTTAAAGCGATTTTAAGGAGCGCCGCGAACGCCGCGACGCAATATAAATCGCCCGCAAACGCGAGCGTTACAATCTTAGATCGCCGTTCTTCGTGTCCGTCGCTTGACGACCGCTATCCAACGGCGCTTCTATGATAACGAAAAGATCGTCGTCGACAAGCGCCGCGCGCGGCTTTTTGAAAAAAATCATTCAAAAAAGTCGCGCGCGACCGTTAAATTTTATCGATTTATCGTCTTTTACGACAAAGGATAGACCGTCGACGAGTTAAAAGTCCGCGTTAGTTGCGCGGTCCGCGAGCGCCGGTTCTGTTCGTGAATTCAAACTTGCGCACTTTCACGTTGCGGTAGACGACGGGGTTCTTGTCGTGGAGACCTTGGAAACCGACGAAACCGGCGTTTTCAGTCTCAGCCGGAGCCTTATTGATCAGCCAACCGTACGGTTTGGTTCCGTCGGGGTTCTCGTCGGCTTTCGTCCAGAGGCGCTTGTCCATGGAGGTGATGAGTTGGTCGTTGAGAACGACGGTGATCGTAGGACCGAAGCACAAGACGGTCATATGGTTCCATTCGCCGGGCGCTTTGCAGACGTTGAATTCCGGAGCGCAACGACCATAGATCGCGCCGCAGTCGCTCATATCGACGTCGCGGCCGAAGGAATCGAAGATTTGGACTTCGAAGGAGTTCGGAATCCAGTTCGCTTTGTCGGTCGCTTGGATGACGACGCCGCTGTTCGCTTTTTCGGTGGTCTTGAATTCGAAGTCGAGCATAAAGTTCTCGAACTTGTCTTTCGCCCAAATGACGTCGTCTTTCGTGGCGTGGAGAACGCCTTCGTCGTCGATCGACCAGACTTCCGGATCAAATTCGGCGTTTTCAAGTTTGTCGCCAAAGAGGGAGACCCAACCTTCTTTGCTTGTGTCGGCGTTTTTGATCGGGGTGATCATAGCGTTGCGGATCTTCATCGGGGAATTGCCGTGGAGACCTTGGAATCCGATATATCCGTAAGGCTCGAAGGACGCGAGGGTACGACCATGGAATTTTTCTTCAATGTCGGTACCGTTCGGGCTCTTCGCGTTGTCGGTCCATTGCGCCGTGTTGATGAAGTTGACGAATCTGCCGTTGAGGTTGACGGAGATCGTGCGACCGTTGCAGACGACGACCATTCTGTTCCATTCGCCGGGCTTCTTCGTGGCGTTTTCACGCGGCGCTTGGAAACCGTAGATCGAACCGCAGGAATGATAGTTGGGTTCTTGCCCGAAGTCGTCGAGGAGTTGAATTTCGATCGTGTTCGGAATCCAGTTGTCCTTGTCGGAGCATTGAATGAGGAAACCGCCGTTCGTATGTTCCGAAAGATTGAATTCGAAAGAGCAAATGAACGCGGAGTACTTTTCTTTCGTCCAGATGACCGCGTCTTTATTGGCGCAGAGTTCTTTGTCGTCGTTGAAGTACCAGACGCCTTCCGGGAAATCGGCTTTTTCGAGATTTTCGCCGAAGAGCGGTTCGGCGTTTTCCGGCGACAATAAGCCGCCGGTCATGCCGCCCATCATACCCGTCATACCGGCGCGAGGACCATTGCCGCGGCGCGGACCCTCCGGACGATCGTTCTGAGCAAACGCCGTCGTCGTCGCTAAAACCAACGCGAGAACTGCGGACACATAAGAGATTTTCATCTTTTTCGTTCCTAGTTAAATAAGGTAACAGACGACGTCGTCTCTCAATTCTAGAGAGTCACCCTAAAACGTCGTCGACGATATTATACAACCTAGAAAACAAAATCCAATAAGTTGTGCAAAAAAGATATTTTTGACGTCAAGTGCGCGTCGATCGAGGAATCGGCGTATCGCCGCGAGAATTCTCAATCGACGCGCCGCGCGCTTTCCAGCGGCGTCTGCGCGCGGCGCGTCGAGGGAACGTTTACAAAATTTCCCAGCGTCCGTTTTTTCCGCCGCCGGTAAACCGAACGTCCTCCATGTCATTCAAATATCTCTGAACCGTGCGCACGCCAATCCCTAATGCCTCCGCCATTTCCTTCCTGGTAACCCTAGGATTCCTGAGAATCAGCTCCTTCAATTTGACCTTAACGTCCCCTTGCGACGTCGCTGAGTCCGAAACGCCATCTTTCTCTT
>ONGM01000090.1 GCA_900317365.1 uncultured Planctomycetota bacterium | reverse complement strand
GGCAGTCAATCGTCGTTTGCGTGGTTCGATTCGACGGACGAAGATAATCGTACAGAGGAGGTTTTGGAGACGGAACGCGTCGTTTCTAGACCTGCCGTTTCTGAAACTACTGACGCGGTCGCCTCAACCGGTCAGGACGAAGGCGCCGATCCTACGGAAACGGAATGGACTGAATCAACGTTTGACATGACGCCTTTCGGACGTCAGGAGAACGTTCCTGAATCCGCGTCGCGTTCGAGCGACGTTTCGAATTCCGGTTCGACTGACGAGACCGCAAGTCCAATTGAAGCGGGAAACATCGAAGTGGGAAGCGTAGACTCGCAAGTTTCCGATTCAGCCGACGAGCTTGTCGCGACCGCAGAGTATGAAGACGAACTTGACGACGTTGTCGATCAAGCGTTCGCTTTCAGTTCGAATCAGACAAATGCTTCTGAGACGGCGGAACCGGTCGTCGAGGAAGCTTTCAAGAAGGCCGACGAAAGCCTGCTTAGTCGAATCGACGATCTTGCGAGCCATTCGGCGTTGGACAACTCTACGGATACGGAAATTAACGACGAAGCGCCCTCGGCGCTTGTTAGTTCTCCCCTTGGAATGAAAGAGACGCCTGAAGTCGCTAATCTTAAGACGTCGGAACCGGAAACGCTTAACGCGCGAAAGGCGGACGCCGTCGCGGCTCCGCTAACGGAAGAGGAGATTGCATGGGTCGAGCAGATTAAGCGCGCGATCGCTTCCTTGCTCAAAGAGCGCGAAGAGCATAAGCGGCTAGGGGACGACTCTCGCGTGTGCGACGCTCGCTTGCGATTGCTTTACCTTGTTATCGGCGAGTATGATCGCTCCATCCGGGAGATTCAGGACGACGACGATCCGCTAAAAACGTTTTGGGAAAAGGAATGTCGAGGGCTAGAGACTCTACTGCAGAATCAACTTGAGGAAATTGACCCTACGTTTGTAGCGGAACGTCTGCGTTTAGGTCTAGACTCTTTTTCCGGACTTTGCAATATCCAGATTCGTAAAGCGTTGCTCGCTACTGCGCCTGCGTGTTTCGGTCTTTTTGAAGAACGAATAGCGCCGTATTCGAGCGGAGATATGGTGTACGCGTACGCCGAATTAGACTACGTTACGAGCGTGGAGACGTCGTCCGGTTACGAGATCAACGTGGAATGTCGTTGGCGGCTACTCGACAGCGCGGGGACTGAGGTTCTCCCCTTTGAGACGCAGCATTGCGTCAATTACTCAGAAACCAAGTTGCGCGACGTTGTTCTCAACGTTTCCGTGCCGTTGCCGAACGATCTCGCGCCGGGCGAATACTTCATGGAACTCGAGGTTGTGGATCTGAATTCAACGTCGCGTTCGACGGCGTTTAAACGCCTAAAGATTGTCGTTTCGAACGCAGACGCCGAATAGCGCGTTACGAAATAACTCGGCGTTGTTACGACCTGAGCGTTTTATAAGAGTAATGAAGAATCTATTAACGAAACCGATCGATCCCCTTGGTCTTTCAGTCGGCGCGCACGACGACGCGCGCGATTCTGACGAAAGTTCGCCGTTGACCGTAACGGAGCTTTCGAACCACATTAAAAGCGTTGTCGATCAATCGTTTAAAAGCGTTGTTGTCGTCGGAGAGATCTCGAATCTGTCGCGACCGAGTTCCGGGCACGCGTATTTTAGTCTCAAGGACGAAATGGCTCAAATTGACGCCGTAATGTGGCGGTCGTCCGCTTTGCGTTTGGGGTTTGAGCTTGCCAACGGCATGGAGATTGTGTGTTACGGAGACGTCGAGGTCTATGCGCCGCACGGAAGATATAAGCTGATTGCGCGGAGAATAGATCTTGTCGGTTCCGGACGACTTGAGATGGAATTTCGCCGTTTGGAAGAACGTTACCGATGCGAAGGTCTTTTTGAACCGGCGCGGAAGAAAAAACTTCCGTCGATAATTCGGCGCATCGGCGCGGTTACGAGTCCGACGAGCGCGGCGATTCACGATTTTCTTCGCACGCTCGCCGGTCGGTCCAAACGCATTGACGTCGTTGTGGCGCCGGCCAAAGTTCAAGGCGACGACGCGTCAAAGGAGATTGCGGCGGCGTTGAAGCTACTTAACGCGCGCAACGCCGAATTAAAACTCGACGCCATTGCGCTGATTCGCGGCGGCGGCAGTATGGAGGACTTGTGGGCGTTTAACGAAGAGCCTGCGGTGCGCGCTGTGGCGGAGTCTCAGATCCCGATTGTTACGGGGATCGGGCACGAAATCGACACGTCGCTGTGCGACCTCGCCGCCGACGTTCACGCGTTAACGCCGACGAGCGCCGCAGTTCAAATTTCGAACGACGACTCCGCGTTTCGCGATCGATTGGACGACTGGAGCGTTCGTTGCTTCGCCTACGTCGATCGTAGAATAAAGAACAATCGAACTCTTTTGGAGTCCTATTCGAATCGCCGTATATTTCTGTCGCCTGGTGAAACTTTTGCCGAACGACGCATGGAGCAACTCGAGGATCTGTCAAAACGGCTCGTCAGGAGCGTTGAGCAAACCCTCGAACGCAAAGAAAGCGCATTTAAAGAATCGATAGGAAAATTGGACGCGTTGAGTCCGTTAGCTGTGTTGAAGCGAGGCTACTCATTGACGAAAAAGGCGCGAACCGGAGAAGTCTTGACAGATTCCTCCAACGTTGCGATCGGCGATACAATTGAAACAACGTTAGCGAACGGGGTCGTTCGGAGCGTTGTCGTCGAATAAGACGTTTTTATCGCTTGTCGCACCATTGCGACAGATCAGCGAAAACCGCATTCTCTCACTCTGCTTTCTCTTAAACCTCGTCCCTTGAAAAAGGCGTTCCGTAGCGGTATAATTGACGTCGGCGGAACGTCAAATGTTTTTGTGATTGTTTGGCAAGGAACAAGTTTCCCTACGTTCAAAGCGCGTCGTCGTTGGCGAGCGTCGATTTTGAACAAGGACGTTTCGCTTCAAGCGCATGAATTTAAAACGAAGCAAACGACAAGCAACACTGGGACGACGCTCCTTTTGAAGCGTTTTTCAATGAACGTCGTCCATGTTAGGGATTACGAATAGTGTCGAAAGAACGCAAACAACTTCCAACGTCTTTGGAACGCGCGCGGATGGCGGCGCGATTGATTATCGAAAACAAAGGCGAAGACGTTAAAATTCTGGATCTTCGCGAGGTCACGCAAGCCTTCGACTTTTTTGTCATTGGTTCCGGAACGAGTCGTCGCCAGTTGCATTCCATCAGCGATGAAATCGACGATCTTTTCGAAAAGGAGCTGGGCGATACTCGCCGTAGCGTGTCCGGGTACCAAGAGAGCCTTTGGGTTGTTTTGGATTACGGCGACGTCGTTATTCACCTGTTCGAACCGGAAACGCGCGAGTTTTACGCTCTTGAAGATCTCTGGGGCAACGGAGTGGAAATCAGTTTAGAGGACTCCGGAAAGGTCGAAGCGACTTCTTCGTCCGCCGAGAAAGACGCTGAGTAAAGGACGTTGTAGAAACATGAATTTGTTGAAAGTTATTTCTCGTCGTTTTGAGACGGCGCTTACTGCGCTCGGAGTCGATCCAAGCCCGTATTTGGATATGATTCGTCCCAGCCAAGATCCGAAATTTGGCGATTATCAAGCAAATTTTGCTATGCCGCTCGGCAAGAAGTTGGGAAAAAATCCCCGAGAAGTCGCCGCCGAAGCGTTGACGCATTTCCAATTCGACGATCTGCTCGAACCCCCGGAAATTGCCGGTCCCGGGTTTATTAACCTGAAAGTCAAAGAATCGGCTCTTGCCGAATTGGTTCAAAAAGAAGCCGGAGACGAACGACTCGGAATAGAACCGACGGACGTCCGAAAGAAATACGTGCTCGACTACTCCGCGCCGAACGTTGCCAAGCCGTTGCATGTCGGACATATTCGATCGACAATGATCGGCAATTCTTTGTCGCGAATTTTGCGTTTCCTCGGACACGACGTCGTTTCCGACAATCACCTCGGCGACTGGGGAACGCAGTTCGGCATGATCATCTACGGATACCGTAATTTCCTTGACGCCGCTGCGTATGAGAAGGAGCCGGTAGCTGAATTAGCGCGTCTCTATCGATTGACGCGTCAACTTGTCGATTATTACAAGGCGAAGGAAGAGGTCGGTTCGTTATTGCAAGCGCGCGACGCGGCGCAGCTTGCTTTGGACGCGCAGAAGTCGAAATGCGCGGCGCTGAAACAGCAAGATGAAGCTGACAAAACCAAGGAGTCGAAGGAAGCCCTGAAAAAGGCAAACAAAGAGCGGGAGCGCTTATCGAAAGAGCTTTCTTCGGCGCAAGAGCGTTACGACTCCGTTCAAAAAAAGATCGCTGAAGTCGAACAAAACGAGGACGTCTTGAAATTAGCGCAAGGTCGCGAGACAATTGGCGTCGACGTTCTTGCGGAGACGTCGAAACTTCATCATGGCGACGAAGCAAATCTTGCGTTGTGGCGTCAATTCATTCCGCAATGCATGACGGAAGTCGATAAGATTTACAACGATCTGAACGTTCATTTCGATTTGACTCTCGGAGAGAGTTTCTACAACGATAAATTGGGTCCGCTTGTCGAACGGCTCAAGAACGCCGGAATTGCGCGCGAGACCGAAGGCGCCGTCGGAATCTTCCTTGACGGACACGACGCGCCGATGTTGATTCAAAAGAGCGACGGAGCCTATCTTTACGCGACAACCGATCTTGCCACATTGGAGTATCGCCGAGACGCCTTTAAGCCGGACGCGATTCTCTACGTTGTCGATTTTCGCCAGTCTTTGCATTTTGAGCAGCTCTTTGAGGCTGCGAAGTATCTTGGCATGGGCGACGTGCAGCTCGTTCACGTCAAGTTTGGCACGGTTTTGGGAGAAGACGGCAAGCCGTTTAAAACGCGCGCCGGGAAATCCGTCGGACTTCGATCGTTACTTGACGAAGCGTGTTCGCGCGCGTATGAAGTTGTTAAAAACAACGACATGAATAGAGCGGCGGAGGATCGTTTTTCCGAAGAGGAAATGCGCGAGACCTCAAAGCGTGTCGGAATCGGCGCGCTCGTTTATGCTGACTTGTCGCAAAATCGCGAGAGCGACTACGTGTTCAGTTACGATAAAATGCTTGCGATGAACGGCAATACGGCGACGTATATGCAGTACGCGTACGCTCGGGTCCGTTCGATCTTTACCAAAGGAGGCGTCGACGTCGACGATTTGAGACGTTCGTTCGCGGACGGTCGAAACAAGTTGACGTTTACGAAGCCGGAAGAGCGCGCCCTGGCGTTTGAGTTATTGCAATTCCACGCCGCGCTCGCCAACGTCGAACGCGATTTCCGACCGAATTTCCTAACGGCTTACCTTTATGAACTCGCGAATAAGTACTCCGCCTTCTTCGAGAAATGTTCCGTTCTCAAAGCGGAGGATGAGAAAACAAAAGCGAGTCGTCTGTTATTGTGCGATTTAACGGCGCGCACCATTGAAAAGGGGTTGGATCTTTTAGGGATTCAAACCGTCGAACGCATGTAGGTATATATGTTGAAGAGGCGCTTGCAACGTTTGTTGCAGGCGTTTCTTTTATTGTACGTTGAAGCATTCTTTGATTCTTCTTGGAGTTTGCCGTCTTACGGCGGGAGTTTGGTGATGAAGAGAACGGTTATTTATTTATCCGCCGTGATCGCTTTTGTCGGACTTTTGAGTTCGGCGGTCACGACGTTGGGACAAGAACCCTGTCAAGTTGAGCCGACGATCGAGTCCGGATTCGCCTGGTACGACGCGACTCAATGGCCGGTCGAGAATAAAGGTTGGAACGACGTCGAACGTTACTTTGCCCGATTTCCCGGTCGAGCGCACGGTCAGGTAACAGACTCTGTGTGGAATCTTTCTCAACATTCCGCCGGTGAAGTCGTTCGATTCCGTACGGACGCGGACCAAATTAAAGTGCGCTACACGCTTTATAGCGGCGGTCTGTCGATGTCGCATATGCCGGCGACGGGCGTTTCCGGACTCGATCTTTACGCTTTCGACGACCAAACTCAACAATGGCGTTGGGTCGCGGTAACTCAGCCGACGAAGAAAACGGAAGAGAAGACGTGGGTTTCCGGAATGGAAAAGAAACTCCGCGAATATATGGTCTATCTTCCGTTATACAACGGCGTCGACGCGCTTTCGATCGGCGTTCCGGAAGGCGCTTCGTTTACGGCGCTCTCTCCGCGCTCCGACAAGCCGATCGTATATTATGGCACGTCGATTGCGCACGGCGGTTGCGCGTCTCGTCCAGGCAACGCGTACACGGCGATGATTGGTCGACGTTTGGATATTCCCGTTGTGAACCTCGGCTTTTCTGGCTCGGCGCACATGGAAATAGCGGTCGCCGAACTTCTCGCCGAACTTGACGCCGAGATTTACGTCATCGACGCCGCGCCCAATATGACTCCCCAAATGATTGCCGAACGCGCCGTTCCCTTCCTGAAAAAGATGCGCGAAACTCGTCCTGACGTTCCAATCGTCTTGGTCGAAGACCGATGGTATGGCAATTCTTGGATCATTCCGTCGAAATACGAGCATAACGTTGGAAATCAACGCGAACTCAAAAAGGTTTACGAAGAATTAAAAGCGAACGATCCGAATCTTTACTACCTCGGAGCCGATAATCTCCTCGGGGAAGATACGGATTGGGACGGCACTGTCGACGGTTCGCATCCGAACGATCTGGGTATGTTTCGCCAGGCCAACGCGCTTGAGGCAACGCTTCGACCTATTTTGGAAAAAAATCGCGCGCAATCCTCGAAATAACGTATTGGGCTTTGTATAATCAAGCCCTGTGATCGCCGTCTCGACGTCCATTTGTTGAGACGGCGTCGCATGTAGGTTTTTATCAGCAATTGACACGAGAAGAGAATATGATCGTTTCGAAATTTGCAAAATGTTTCGCGTTGACGCTCGGCGTTCTCGTCGCATTTGGCGCGTGCGCGAAAGCCGCCGAATCGACGGGTGAATTCAAAGTCATGTCCTTCAATATCCGTTTGGCAACTACTGCCGACGGGGACAACGAATGGTCCAAACGCAAGGAGACGCTTGTCGACGTCGTTAAAGAAGCCGACCCGGTTCTTCTAGGCGTTCAAGAAGCGCTTTGGGTTCAGATGGATTATCTCGACAAAGCTCTTGAAGGTTACAAATGGATCGGCGTCGGGCGCGACGACGGGGAAAAGGCCGGCGAGTTCATGGCGATCTTCTATAAGACGGAAGCGCTCGAACTCCTCGACAGCGGCACGTTTTGGATTAGCCAAACCCCAGAAAAACCTGGCAAGGGTTGGGACGCTGCGTGCAATCGTACGGTAACGTGGGGAAAATTTCGTTGCAAAGCGACCGGCAAAGAGTTCGTTTATGCGAATACGCACCTCGATCACGTCGGAACGATCGCTCGTAAAGAAGGCGCGAAACTGGTTCTCCGTCGTCAATATGAATTGACGAACAAGGGCGAATTGCCGTTCGTCGTCTCCGGCGATTTCAACGTCAATAAAGACTCGGAAGCGTACAAAACGATTACCGCCGGTCTCGACGGGATTCCCGGTCTTGTTGACACGAACGTCGCGGCGAAAGAGCACGATATCGCTCAACCTTACACTTTCCACAATTGGGGCAAGGTTCCCGCTGAGAATGGGCAAATCATCGACTTTATTTTCGTTAACGATAAAGTTGACGTCGCCAAGTTCAAGATTAACCCGGTTAAACATACGAACGGACGTTTTGCCAGCGATCATGTTTCAATTGTTGCAACGTTGAGCCTTAAATAAGCCTCCGCGCGCCATGAGTTATTTTAAAAGGCGTTGACTCGCGTATTGTCGCGTCGTCGGCGCCTCCTTTTTCGGTGGAGATTGACGTGAGTTTTCTTAATTCGAACGAATTTATGAGACAGGGATTGCTTCTGACGTCTTTTTTCATCGGAGCGCTTCTTGCCGCTTTTTCAAACTATCTAGCCGACTGTTTGGGGTGGGAGGTTCGTTTTCGCTCCCCATGGAAACGACGGAGTCTACCGAGCGGCTCCCCATTTCGACCTATGAAGCTGGAGTTTCTGCCGATTATCGGTTGGTTGATTACTGCGCGAACGTCTTTTCTTGCGCGAAAACAATCTAAAGGGACTAACGCCAAAGAATCGGTTCCTTATGGATGCGAGTCGTCCTTTTTTTGGGCTCGCCCTTTTCTCACGGAAATACTCTTTGCCGCGCTCATTGCGTGTCGCTGGATCTTTTGGCGCGATTCCTTGGCGAACGGTTGGATTCTAATTTGGGGAATCGAGACCTTCTTCTTGTGCGTTGTTTTAGGCGCTTCGCTTGTCGATCTGGACGATTGCATTATTCCCGACGTTTTTACGATACCAAGCGCGGTTGTCGGTCTCATTTGGGCCGCAGTGTTTCCCGCCTACGTTCTTTTTTTCCCGACATATTGGCCGATAAGTCTTCAAGAGCCGTCGGAAATCACGTCGTTTACGACGGCGATTGCGACGTCGTTAGGTCAAAAAGTATCTCCTTGCTCGTCCGCCGGGATTATTTGGCTTGCGATCGGTTTCACCTTTTTCCTGTGGTCGGCGTGGAACTTTGCGTTGCTGGATCGTCGCTTCTACCTTCGCCTAGGCGTTCGCCGCGCCTTCGCGATCTTTTTCCGACGTATTAAACGGTCGGGGCTGACTCCGATTATTGCCGGCGTTTGGGGAGTCGGAACGCTTCTTCTTTTGGCGTTTGGACACGGCGTTCAAGGCGCCGGAACCGTCTTGAGCGTTGCGAATCTCGATTCATTGGCGACAAGCTTTTTTGGCCTTTTTGTTGGAGTCGTTTTGATCTGGCTTGTTCGTCTTCTCGCGGGGTTCGTACTTGGTATGGAAGCCATGGGGTTTGGCGACGTGATACTTGGCGGCGTTATCGGTTGTTTTATCGGATGGCAAGGCGTTGTCGTTGTGTTCTTTGTCGCGCCGTTTTTAGCGTTGGTTTACGGTGGATTTCGACGTTGCTTTAACACAACGAAGGAAATTCCCTACGGTCCATTTTTGAGTCTCGGTTGCGTTATATATCTTTTGTATAACAGTTTCTTCAACGAATATTTTGCGCCGCTTTTCAACGACCTCGTCTTTGCCGCGTTTCTTGGCGTTTGCGGATTTGTTTTGCTTGTGGTTTTGCTGGGCTTGCTCGTAGCGTTCAAGTTTTTTTGGCGAAGCGTTCGGAACGACTGGAGCAAGACTCTATAGGAGAATGAGGATAACGGCGCAGGCTCTTTCAAAGCGACGATAATTTTTGACCTGTTGCTTGTTCCTTTTTTTGATTAAGATGCCGAGGGGACTTAGCGTGGTCCCGTTGTTGTATTAGTTGACGAGCTAGGATGGCTCTCTCATTTAACTTAGTCGTCGAATCGACGGCGCGCAGGGACGCAGACGATATGTTCGAACGCAAATTGAGCCGAGCAGCGCACATCGCATTCTTTGCGCTTGTACTCGTCGTCGCGTTGGTCGGGCTTTTCCCTGGGTGTCGTAACGCGCCGTTCTATCGGATGACAAATAGGGCGTCGATGAGTCTGCCGCTGAGTCGCGAGGGGATTGTGGCATACGAGCGCGGCGACTTGAGTTTGGCGGAAGAAAAATTCGAACAGGCGTTAAGACTCAACGACAGCGACATTGAAACGAATAGGTATTACGGCGAGACGCTTTGGAAACTAGGCAAACGTCAAAAGGCGATGCTCGTCTTACGCGAAGCGGCGGAAAAACATGGCGCCGTCGACGCGGAATCGTCGCTTTATCGATCGTTAGGCGAGAAGTCTTTGGAGCTCGACGAATCTCAAGAGGCTCTTCAGTGGGCAAATAAAATTGTGGATCTGACGCCGAAGAATTCCGACGGCTGGGCGTTGCGCGGTAAGGTCTATCGGCATATGGGACGGCGGCGCGAAGCTTTGAGCGACTTTCAACGCGCCGCGCATTTCTCTATCGACGATCGAGAACTTTTACGAGAAATAGCCGTTTTACAAGGCGAGCTAAACGATTTTGATTCCGCGCTCGCCACATGGCAATGTTTGGAAAAACTGTATCCTACCAATCACGAGCCGGCGGAGGTTTTTGCCGGTATTGGCGGCGCGTACGCCGGGTTGGGACTGTATCTTGAATCTGAAGGCGCGTACGCCGTCGCCGTGCGTTACGCGCCGGAAGAACCCGATTATCGCGTGAAACTCGCCGAAGTCTTGCTGGCTCGCGGCGAAGACGTTCGCGCCCTTGCCGTTATCGAAGAGGGAAGGACGATAACGCCTGAAAGCGCAGTATGGGATAAATTGGACGCCGTCGCGCACGCGCGAACGGAACAGGTTGCTGGTTCTCTAAACCAAGTCGAACGTCGTTAATATTTCCGTTATTCCATAAACGCCGCCTGCAAGACGCGACTTCTTTCGTTTTTTTTCTCTTCCACACTTGAAAACGCCGCGATTTATTGTTTTAATAAACTGCGTTTGCGCTGGGGCGATGAATTTGCCTGAGCCCGGTTGCGCACGAAATGAAAAGCGCGCTGTTCAAACTGTTTTCTCGAAGATTGTTTCTTCGAGACTCTTTTGGACGTTGGCGTATTAGCGTTGGCGTTTTACTTGATATGGGAGGAGAGCCATGAATCGTTCGGTTTTTCGATTCTTAGCTGTGATATTATCGACGTGCGCAGTGGGAACGTGCTTGGTTTCTGCGGCCGAAAACAAAGATAAAGACATTCAATGGCAAAAGATCGTCCTTACGACGAAGTTCCGTAGCGAAGGCGCGGCTTTTGGCGATTTCAATAAAGACGGCGCAATGGACGTTGTTTCGGGGCACGTTTGGTATGAAGGTCCCGATTTCACAAAAGAGCATAAGTTCATGGAAGCCGACGACGATTTTGATCCGGAAGGCTATACGAACTCCTTCGTCAATTTCGCCGACGACATTAACGGCGACGGATGGATCGATATTATCATTTGTCCTCACCCGGGCACCGACGGAAGTTGGTACGAAAATCCCAAAGGCGAAGACGGACTCTGGAAGCAACATGCGTCTACGATCCAGCTCGGGAATGAGTCGCAGGCTTGGACAGACGTCAATGGCGACGGTAAAAATGAACTTATTTTCAACCGCGACGGATGGTATGGTCTCTGTTTCCCAAGATCTGATAAGGAATGGGATTTCTTCAAGGTCTCTTCGGAGGACGCCAAGTACCAACGTTATTTCCATGGCAACGGGTACGGCGATTTAAACGGCGACGGTCGAGTCGATCTCTTGGAAATGGACGGCTGGTGGGAGCAACCTGAGAATTTTGACGATTCTCCTTGGAAGTTCCACGAATTTCACTTTGCCGACGCCGCTTCCAATATGCTCGTCGCGGACTTTAACGGCGACGGTTTGAACGACGTTTTTACCGCGTGGCATTGCCATTTGTACGGACTTGTCGTTTGGCTTCAAAAACGCGCGGACGACGGATCCATTGACTTTGAACCGCAATGGCTGATTCCGACGGAACCTGCGGACGGTTTCTTCCCCAAGGTGAGTCAATTACACTCAATGGCGCTCGGCGATTTTAATCGCGACGGCGTTTTGGACGTTGTTACTGGAAAACGTTGGTGGGCGCACGGTTCCAAAGGCGACGTCGATCCGGGGGCGACTCCGTACCTTATTTGGTGGGAGACTAAACGTGGTGAGAACGGTTCCGTCTCCTTTGTCCCGCACGTGATCGACGACGCTTCCGGGGTCGGAACCCAGGTTGTTGCCCAGGACATTAACGGCGACGCCATCCCGGATGTTTTAGTCGGGAACAAGAGAGGTTGCTTCGTGTTCTTGAGCAAGTAACTTGTGAGAGCATTTGATCGATTCTATTTTAAGAAGCGGTCAATAACGTTTAATATACAACGAATATAAGGTATAGCATGGCGTCGTTACTTTTTGCAGCGACGGAAGCCGGTAGCGGTCTGAGTTCCTTTGGGAATCTTACCGACGCGATCGTCTTCTTCGCGTTTTTACTGTTGGTAATTTTCGTCGCATTTGGCATGAGTCGCGGATCGGACGAAGACAGTGAGTCGTACTTCCTGGCCGGACGCGGACTGAAATGGTGGCTCATCGGTTTCTCTCTGATTGCGGCGAACATTTCAGCCGAGCAGTTCGTCGGAATGTCGGGAAACGGAGCCAACTACATCGGTCTTGCCGTTGCGAGCTATGAATGGATTGCGGCGCTTTCTTTGGTAATCGTGGCGTTTTTCTTCTTACCGCGATTCCTCAAAGCAGGCGTTTATACGATACCGCAGTATCTGGAGTCTCGATATAGTAAGTCGGCGCGAACGATCATGTCCCTCTTGATGATGATCATGCTTGTCGCCGTTAACATCACCGTCGTTACCTTTGCCGGCGCGAAGGCATATGCGGTTTTCTTTGACGGTATGCAGGTCGGCGGTATTCCTCTCGATCTGAAATTCTTCTGCTGGTTGATCGGAATTTTCGCCGCGTTGTACATTTTTGCCGGCGGTCTTAAGGCTTGCGCATGGGCCGACTTGCTCCAGGGGTCTGCTTTAATTGTGGCAGGCGGAATTGTACTTTGGTTTTCTCTGAAAATGCTCGGCTCCGCCGATCCGACCGAACTTGCGAAGAGCACGACTTCTGACGCGAATTTGATTTCCGAGACGGCAGAGAAACTTTCAGGCGCAGGCGCATGGGAACGTTTTAATATTCTCAATATGCCTAAACTGCGAATGAACCTTCCGAGTTGGGATTTGGTTCTTCCCGTTACGGCGCTTTTCTTTGCGATTTGGATTCCGAACCTTTATTACTGGGGCTTGAACCAGTATATCATCCAACGAACGTTGGGCGCGAAATCCCTCGGCGAGGGGCAAAAAGGCTTGGTCTTTGCCGCCTTTATGAAGCTTTTGATTCCGTTTATTGTCATTTTCCCCGGCATGATCGCGTATAACCTTTACGCCGGCGATATGAAGAATACGGCGTTGACGAACTCTGCGGCCGAAATTGCGCGTTTCTCGTCTCTCGATCATGAATCGCCGAGTACTGACGAACCGCTTTTCCAATTTGATCGTAGTTACGCGAAATTCGACCCGCAAACTGCGGAACAAATGGTTCAACACAATGCGAAGGCGCTTGGCGTCGCCGTTCCGAAAGTCGGTCGGGAGGGTATGTCGAAAGAAGACGAACTTCTTTTGGCTCTGACCCAATTGAAAAAGATTGCGCCGAAAGATATCCAATTCGGCGGCGGCGAAGGACACACGACGATTAGCGGCGTCGATTCTGACTCTGCGTTCCCGCTCCTCATGTCGCGCGTCGTTCCGAAGGGCGGTTTAAAAGGCTTCATGCTCGCCGCGCTTTTGGGCGCGATTATTAGTTCGGTCGCCGCTATGTTGAACGCCGCGTCAACGATCTTTACGATGGACATCTACAATGAGTTTGGCGGATTAGCAAAACTTAGTGAAGCCGCTCGACAAAAGCGCCTCGTTCTAGTTGGGCGTATAGCCGTTGTGATCTTTGTCTTGATCGGTTGCATTGTCGCTCCGATTTGGGCGGATCCGAAGTACGGCGGCGTCTTTACCGCGATCCAGGAGTTCCAGGGCTACATTTCCCCTGGAATCTTCGCTGCGTTTGTCGTCGGATTCTGGATGAGGAGAGCTCCGAGTTGCTATGGCGTTGTCGCTTTGCTTGGTTGCCCGATTCTGTATTTCCTCCTTGCGCGATTCGTTCCGGAACTCGACTTCCTGAATCGAATGGCCGTTACCTTTGGAATTTTGATTTTAGTTGCATTTGTCCTTCGCGCTGTTGCGCCGCGTAAAGAAGCGTTTGTGCAACAGTCTCCAGAATTCCCGACGGCGGCGGAACTGGAATCGCAACTTGCCGAAGCTCTTAAAGACGAATCCCTGACCGAGGAGCAACGTAAACAACTTACCGCCAGGAGCGAACGTCAAATGACGACGGAACGATGGAACGACTTCCTCAAGGGCTCGAAAGGCGCGGTTGTCTTCGGTATCATCGTCGTTATTTTGACAATCCTGTTGTACATTAAATACTGGGATTCCGACTTGACGCTCTTCTAGCCAATAGGTTGTTGCGGACAGTTAATGTTCGTTTTCCCTAAGTAAACAGGTCGCGTTCTTTTCACGGACGCGACCTGTTTTCGTTGAGTCGTTGCACTTTGATCACCCGCTTTATCTCAACGACGAGGGTTCTTTTTCGAGCCCCTTCTTAACTGCGGACGGCGTTTAAGTGAAACGAACGGATCGCATTGAACGAGACGCGCGTGGAATGAAGGGCGTTTAGAACGGAACGTAGCAGCAATGTGATAAAAGTAAAAACCGCCTTATTGGAACGTCAATAAGGCGGTTTGTTTTGGGCTTTCACGCGCGAGCGCGTTTCGATTTAGGGATTAGATTCGTGGAACTTCAATTGAGCGAACAAGGGCCGTGAGAATCTCGTCGACGTTCCGTCCTTCAATTTCAGCTTCCGGAGAGAGAGTCACGCGATGTCGAAGCGTTGGAAGAGCGATTAGGGCGACGTCGTCAGGAGTCGCGAATCCACGCCCTTGAAAGAGCGCTATAGTTCGCGCCGCTTGCGTGAGGGCTAGACCTGCGCGCGTTGAAGCGCCGAACGCGAGTCGCGGGAATTTTCGCGTTGCGCGAACAATGTTATTGACGTATGTGAATAGTTGAGGCGCAATATGAACGGCGTTTACAATCTTGCGCATTTTGACAATTGTTTCCGCATTGAGAACCGGTTGGACGTTCGCAAGTTTTTCTGAGACGTCGATGTTCTTTCCGTGATCGACGAGAATCTTAAGTTCTTCCTCTTCGCTCGGATAATCAGCTATCAATTTAAACATGAACCGATCGAGTTGCGCTTCAGGGAGACGATAAGTTCCCTCGGACTCGATGGGGTTCTGCGTCGCGATAACGAAGAATGGGATCGGTAATTTATAAGTTACGCCGTCGACGGTAGCGGAGGCTTCTTGCATTGCTTCGAGAAGCGCGGAGTGGGTTTTCGCCGGCGCGCGATTGATTTCGTCGGCTAGGAGGATTTGCGTGAAGACCGGTCCGCTTCTGAAGTTAAACTCTTGCGTCTTCATATTGAAAATCGGCATACCGACAACGTCGGACGGCATGAGATCCGGCGTGAACTGAATTCGACCGAACTTACAGCCCAACGCGCGACCAAGAGCGGAGGCGAAGAGCGTTTTCCCCAACCCAGGGACGCTTTCCACGAGAACGTGTCCGCCGGAAAAGAGCGCGACAAGCGACCCTAAAACGAGTTCGCGTTGACCGACAAAGACCTTATTGAGCTCGTTTTCAAGTTGCGCGTATGCTTGCGCGAACGCGCGTTTGTCTTCTTCCGGAACGGTTTCCTGTTGAGGCTGAGAAATATTAGGAGCGCCGAAAGCGTTGGAGACTTCTGTTGATTCATGACCCGACGCGTCGCCGCTCGGGGTTACGTCCTCTTTGTTGAAGCCGTTAGGGGATTCGGTGTTTTCAATCATCGCTCACTCTCGCGAAATAGCGTGTTAAGAATCTGGTGCGAGATCCTGTTAATATTCGCATTTACCAAAGGACTAAGCCTCCGAACGACTGAATTGTAATGAAAAAAAGATTGACGTCAACTAAATCGAAGATTATTGATTTATGAGCGAAATTCTCTAAACTGGTGTGGAGAGAACGGAGCGTTTCGTAGCGTTTGACGGCGAATTTTCCGCAGGTAGAGTGTTATGCGTTTTTACAAAGAGGAGCCGTTTGTATGGCGATATGCGGCGTTATGCGTTATCGCAACCCTTTGCGCGTTGGAAGTCCAGGCGTCCGAAAAAGAGGTTTTGCAAGACGGACTATGTTTCCGCTCTTCGATCGTAGGGGCGGCTAGTTGGGAATCGCCGGTTTCTGTAGGCCGGATCGAAAGGGTCGACGATTCTGGAATTATAATTGAGGAATCGTCTACAGGAGAGTTGATCGGAATTGCGCGCAACACGATAAGGTGCGTCTTGTTTTCATACCGTCCTGACGTCGATCAAGCTTCGTTATACTTCCTTTATTTGAATTCAGAGGGTGAGACAGGAGATAGAATTTGGTTAAGAAACGGCGATTCCTTCTTAGGCAAAATACAAGGAGTCGATCGTCGTCGCGTTTATTTTAGGGCGTTCGATCGTCTAATCGCAATTCCGCGTTGGCGGGTTTGGGCAATTAGACTTGGAGATTCTAACTAACATTTTTATTTGACACGACGTCTTTTCACGCATACTAGGGGGAACTTTTAGTGTCTGGAATATTAACAGATCCGGTTTTCATTCTCGTATTGAGTCTCATTTTAGTCCTGAGTTCGATTCTATGGTTTCGTTTGGGCGCGTTTTGGGCGTTGCTTTTAGGCGCATTAGCAACGAGCGTTTGGAACCATTTTTTTCATGTAGAAGGCGACATGAACGTCTTTTGGGCTGTTTTCGACGTAGTGAAAGCGCTCGGAAAAACGATTGGCAACGTGGGATTGGTTATTTTGTTTGGCGCTGTGATTGGCAAATGTATGACTGACGCTGGCGCGGCGGATCGCATAGTTGATTCGCTTCGACGGGTTTTCGGGCCCAAACGTGCGCCGGTCGCTTTGACGGGAAGCGCATTTATCCTTTCGATACCGGTTTTTTACGACGCCACGTTTTATCTCTTACTGCCTCTTGCGAAATCGCTTTATCGATTGACGCGCAAGAACTATATCTTCTATCTTCTCGCGGTCGGGCTTGCCGCAACGATTTCCCATACGATGATACCGCCGACTCCCGGACCGATCATGGTTTCGGAAATATTGAACGCGCCCCTTTCCTCGACGTTGGGAATAGGACTCTTGGTTGGACTTTTCCTTTGTCCGGTCGCTTTAGGACTCGCGTGGGCGCTCGACAAAATTGTTCCTAATCCGAAACTAACGCAGCAGGTCGAAGAGGAACTTGCGGAGACGTCGTCGACGCCGCTGAACGTGTTAGAAAACCGGGTTTCTCAAGATCAATTTCCTTCCTTGTCGACGTCCTTAGCGCCAATCCTAATTCCTGTATTTTTAATTGCCGCGTGTTCCATTTTGAAGTCGACGGGTTCGGTTCCCCAGCGCTTTGAGAATCTTTTGATAATAGGCAACGTTAACGTTGCGCTAGGAATTGCGGCTCTGACGTCTTGCCTAATTGCTTGGAAGGCTTTTAAACGGAACGGCGGGCAAGTATCTCGGGGAGCAGTTGCCCACGTTTTAAAAGTTCTGTCGATCAGCGCAGGAACGATCGTTCTTATTACGGGCGTAGGCGGCGCGTACGGCGCGACGCTTCGCGCGTCCGGAATTGGAGAACGAATACACGACTTTATGGGCGGCGCTTTATTTTCAGGTTCCTACGCGCTGACGATTGCGTTTTTCGTTACGGCGGCGTTAAAATCAGCGCAAGGTTCTAGCACAACGGCGATGATAACGTCTTCTTCCATTCTTTCTACGATGAACGTTACAAGCGAAACGCTCGGATGCAACATAGCGTATCTCGCGGTTGTCATTGGGGCGGGATCGGCGGTCGCTAGTTGGATGAACGACAGCGGTTTTTGCGTATTCTCACGTTCGTCGGGCGTTTCGGAGACGGACTGCTTGAAAGTATGGACTTTTGGCACCGGCGCGCTCGGTTGCGCCGGATTCCTCATTACCCTTTGTCTGAGTCGGCTTTTTCCGATGATTTAATCACTAGCAAAAAACGCGCGTCGCTTTACGGCGGCGCGCGTTTTTCATACGTTGTATCGCGAACGATTAGTCGAAGATAGTAGGATCAAGCTCGACTGTGATCGGGCGATGATCCGATGCGACGGGTTCGTGGACGACGGTCGCTTTCTTTATCGCTTTTAGCCAATCGGCAGGCGAGGTTTTGCCGGTGGGGTCGGCGACGCAAATGTAATCGATTCTGACTGACGGTTTGTTGGCAGGGAAAGTGAACTCACCGTTCGAAAGAACCGTCCAGTCCTTGGATAAATCTTTGATCGTTTCTTCGTTCGGGCTGGCGTTAAAGTCTCCGCAGACAAAAACCGGCTTGTTTCGTTCTTTCATCTTGTTTGTAACGATGGGAACCGACAAGACGCGATCTTCCGGGGTCAGCGACCAGTGAGAACAACAGAAAACGTATTTCTCAAACTCAACCATGAGCAGACAACGTTGTTCTTCACGTCCCGGCAGAGGAAAGTACTCGACCTTAATCGGCTTTTCCTTTGATAGGATTCCGATACCGTATTTACCGCCTTGGTAGTCGATCGCCGGACCGTAAGAGGGGAACATGTCCGTGAACTTTGCGAGTTCGGCGAGAACGTCGACGCCATTTGAACGCTTCGTTTTATAATCGAGTTCCTGAATAGCGCAAACGTCGGGGTTTTCCGATTTGATAACGTCGGCGGTTCTTTGATAGTCAGTCTTTTTGTCGAGTCCCTTGCCGTTGCAGACATTATACGACATGATCCTAAAAGAACCGTTCTCGTCCGCTGCGTAGCAGAGCGTCGCAGAGAGCGTCAGTAAAGAAATCGCCAATAAGGCCAGGCGCCGCGTTTGTAACGAAATTAGTTTCATAAATCTATTCCATTGACAAAAACATTTGGAGGATCGATTAAACGCGCCGCAGAACCGATCTTTT
This sequence comes from uncultured Planctomycetota bacterium, assembly GCA_900317365.1. Lineage (GTDB taxonomy): Bacteria > Planctomycetota > Planctomycetia > Pirellulales > Thermoguttaceae > RUG369. Next base: position 40,170 of record ONGM01000090.1, on the reverse strand, counting down.
AATCGTTCGTTTGACCGGAGACGAGCGAATCGGTCTGAGCGACTCCAACCCATTCTTCCAAAAGCGACGTAACTTGCTTGTCAAGTTCGTCAATCTTGCGAAGGAGTTCGTTGTGTTGCTCGTCAATGCGTTGCGCCAAAGCGTCGGACTGTGTCTGAGTCATCTTTTTCGTAGCCGAAAAGTCCTTGCCAAACGACGTTCTGCGGCAACGCGAAAGCGCGTTCCTCAGCGCGTTATTTTAACGGCAAGATAAGGGTAAAACAACAGTCGAGTTTATCGGCGCGCGAAAATACAAAAGTTAATTGCGATTGTTGTTGGTAAAAAAGTTTCTGCGTTTTGTCTGTTTTAACAGTGACTGCGCGATCATTCAAGATTGTTTCTTCGGAAAGAATAAGGGCGTCGCTCAGATTCCCAAGCGACGCCCTTATTGTCTTTTCGTAAAAAGAAGGAAGGGGGTTAGATTTCAACGCGTTGACGCGTATTGCAAGCTTCGATTTCCTTGTGGCAAAGGGTCAAGGCGTCGCGAGCGAGCGAGCCGTCGAGCATACTAGACGGCTTTCCGGCAACGAAGCAGTTGCGCGCTTCCGTGAGTTCATTGACGAACGGCGTGATATCGTCGCCGGCCGGGAATTCGGGTTTTTCAATCGTTCCGTCTTCAAGCAAGACCGTAACCGGAACTTGATTGAAGCAATCGGTGAAGACCGTCGCCTTTTCGAAATGAACTTCGTACGAGAAAGTGAAAGGACGCGCCTGTTGCATGATGCAACCGCTCGTCGCGGTAACGACCAAACTTGGATCGTCATAGATGAACTGCGTGTTGAAGTATTCGGGGACGTCGCCTCGGAGTCTTGCGACGCTTTGCACCGCCTTCGGCATACCGAACATCGTTCGGATAAAGTGAGCGTCGTGAACGTGGAGATCGAGCATGGGACCGCCGGAACCGTTCATGCTATAGAAGTTTTTCAGCCACGTCGGATCAGAGATGACGCGCGTGAAGTTTCCGCCCAAGCATTTTCCAAACTTGTTGGTGATTTTGGCTTGGTAAATATAGTTGAAAGCGTCGAAGAAGGGGAGCACGTGTCCGATCATGAGAAGTTTTCCGGACTTTTCAGCGGCTTCAACCATGGCGACTCCCTCGTCGGCCTTGAGAGAGATCGGCTTTTCACAGAAGACGTTTTTGCCGGCTTGGAGCGCTTTGATCGTGTGCGCGGCGTGCGCGGCGGGAGGAAGACAGATATCGACGACGTCGACGTTTTCGTCTTTGAGAAGATCGTCGAAATTATCGTACGTAGCGACGCCGGTGAGATCCATCATCTCGCCTTGAGGTCCAAAGTTGCCCTTGATCTTAGTCCAGTCTCCGGTAAGTCTCTCTTTGAAGAAAGATTCGCAAAGAGCAACGACCTTGACGCCTTCAATGCGTTGGTATGCGAGGTAATGGATCATGCCCATAAAACCGACGCCAACAATTCCGACCTTCAGCATATTAACGACTCCTTACGCACAAGCGTGTTTTGGTGTTTTTCAACGAAGACTCAATCATTAGGCGCGTCTGTTGCGGCGCTCCCGTGGCGTCGAGCTTCAGCGCGGCGCTAATTTAAGTCTACGATATTTCCCTTTCATTTTAAAGGCGCTTGCAACCAAATATCGAGTTTTTTCTTGTTTTTGCCGTCGTTTGTTCAAACGTCGTCAGTCTTTGATCGTCGCTAAAATCGCTACAACCTGCAATATTGGTCTAGACTTTTGTGGGCAATTTATCTATTCTCAGTCCCGTGTTCCCAGCGTTTGCGTTGGGATGGTCGACATGAACACAAAAGATGGGAGTTAGACTTTAACTGATGACTCGAAATATTCTTTACAATATGAAATTGCGTCCGGCGTTGGCGTTTGGAGCGCTTGCGCTGTTGATCTTTTTTGGCGATTTTGCCTCGGGTCAGGAATCGCATGACGGCGTAATTCGTCAAACTTCGGGGCAGGCGCCAGTTGCTAGCGAGACGGGCGCGAAGCTCGGCAAGGCGCAGGCGACCAAATCTCGAAGCGCGAAAGGAGCGCTGAGCGACGAAATCGACAAGCTTCCGAATATTCAAAATCTTCGTTCCGAAAACGACGATCAAACGGGGCACAAGCCTCACGGCGCCAAGTTTCTCGAAGTTATGCCCGGATCGACAAAGTTTGCCGATTTAGCGAAGAACCCCATATTAAAGGAACCGGTTTCTACAGAAAAGGTTGACGGCTACGACGTCGCGACATTTCAGACGCCGACGCTTCCCGACGCGACGATTCAGGTTGTTGGATCGCAAGGCGTCGTAGAGGCGATCATGATTAACCTTCCGGAGGCGCGTTCAGAATCTGACGCGCGAAAAGTTTTTGAATCGGAATTGAAGGACGTTCGACCGATTTGGGCTCCGGACGAAGTCGGTAACTTTCGCGAAGTTTTTCCGGAAAAGGGAATCGCATTCGTTTTGGAGAAGGGCGAAAAGCCGGGGCTTCCCAGCAATCGCGTCATTCAGATTGTAGCGGAAACAGTGAAATGCGAGTATTTCATTATGCGCGCGGAGCAGGATCTGCAAACGAATTTGACTTATGCGCGCGACGACGCGGAACACGCGCTTTTGCATGATCCGAACGCGCCCGGCGCGCACTGGATTTTGGCGCGCACGCACATGGTGGTCGGCGACTATTCCGGCGCTCGACTCCACGCCGTCAAAGCGATTAAACTTAACGACTCGTTGCCGCAGTTTCATTTGGCTTATATTGACGCGTTGATTCGTAGCGGCGAAGTCGATTCCGCATTGCGATATATGGACGCGGTGCGCGATTCGTTTGTGGAACATCCGCTCTTTGCAATCGAAGCTGTTTGTCTCGATTCCGAACTTAGATTGGAGTCGGCGGAACCTGATTACGACGGCGCCGTCGCGCAGGGACAACGCGCTTTGAAAATGCTGCAATCGCTTTTCGACGCCAAGCCGCAAGGCGAGACGTACATGGCTGCAAAGCAGTTGGAGCTGAAAGCGAATCTTGCGGTTGCGCGCGCGGTCGCTCGTAAACGCTGGAAGATCGCGACGGACCAAGAAAAGGCGTTCGAGTGGTTGACCGCTGCGGCGGAAGTCGCTAAGGAAATCGATCTCGCGCGTCCGGAAGCGTCGCAACTTCCGACCGCCATGATCGACGTTTACGACGCCGGAGTGAGCGTTTGTTTGGAAATGCCGGACTCGCCGCAAATCGACAACTATGCGCAGAAAGCGCGCGTTGCCGCCGAGCTTTATTTGCGCAAAACGATCGACGAAGTTTCCGCCGCGAGCGTTCGTTGGAAGATTGGACGCGCGCTTGTCGCCGCGTCGCGAATTTACGACGCGCGCGGAGACTATAAAAACGCGTTGACGTATGGTTCGAAAGGTCTGGATTTTCTGCGGATCGTCACGGAATACCGCCCGGAAATGGAGCGAATGGAAGCGGCGTTAGCGCAACTCCAACTCGGCGTTATTATGACGCATAACGGACAAGACGCTCAGGGACTCGAACTTTTTGATCAGGCGAACGAGTTTTTCCAGAAGGTTGCCGACGATCTTAAGGCGCGCGACGCCGCGAAAGTCGGCGTTCCTCTCGCGACCGTGGCGTCGACTTATTGGAAAAAAGGTCGTAAGGAAGACGGCGTCGCAACGCTCAAAACGGCGGTTCGTTTTCTTGAGACCGCTCGCGACGCCGGTCGAGTTAAAGAATCCGATTTGTACGTTCCGTATTCCAATCTTGCAACGATGAGTAAAGGATTGCAGAAATCCAGCGACGCCGCAAAATATAAAAAACTTGCCGAAAGCGTCGCGCCGAAACAGTAACCTTGCTGTTTTTACGGTTTAAAAAGAGCGCAAACGCGAGTTTCACAGATCGCGATTGCGCTCTTTTTTTGATCTTATTTTTGAATCCAAGGCTTTCTCAACGTCTGGTGTTGACCTTGACGATTTTTATCATTTCCGTAGAATAGACGCGGTTTATCGGCGAAGGTTTGAACGAGTCGCCTCCGTCGACTTGAGCGTTTGACGCCGCTGTTTTGGTCAAAGCGCGATTATTGGGGCAAACGAGTCGGAGAAGAGGAGCGTTTAAAATGGCGTTGATTATCCCAAAAGGATACGTTGCTAAACTTGTTCCTGAGCTTATGGAACAGGCGATTTTTCTGATCAAGGAAAATTTTCAAACCGGTTTGTCGACCGAATTGAATTTACGTCGCGTAACGGCGCCTCTTTTTGTGCTTTCGGGCACTGGAATCAACGACGATTTGAACGGAGTAGAACGACCGGTTTCGTTTCCGATCAAGTCGATGGACGAACGTCGCGCCGAAGTTGTGCATTCGCTGGCTAAATGGAAACGATTGAAACTGGCTCAGTATCAGATTCCTGCCGGCTATGGTATATATACGGACATGAACGCCATTCGAGCCGACGAGGAACTGGATAATCTTCATTCGCTCTATGTCGACCAATGGGATTGGGAGCGGACGATCAATCCGCAAGATCGAAATTTAGACTATCTTTGCGACGTCGTTGAATCGATATACGAATGCCTCAAAGATATTGAGCATTCCGTTTACTGCGATTACCCGCATATCCGACCAATTTTGCCAGAGCGAATAACGTTTATTCAATCGGAAGATCTTTTGAATGAGTTTCCGAATCTTTCTCCGTCAGAACGCGAGACGGAAATTGCTCGAAAATATGGCGCCGTTTTCATTATCGGAATTGGACACGAACTCTCTAACGGTAAGATTCACGACGGGCGCGCTCCGGACTACGACGATTGGAGTACGGAAACGGATCCTGGTTATTACGGTCTTAACGGGGATATCGTGGTCTGGAATCCGATCCTTATGAGAGCGTTCGAGCTTTCTTCCATGGGCATTCGCGTAGACAAACTCGCCCTTCTCAAACAACTTCGTATTCGAGGTTGCGAAGAACGCAGTGAATTGGCTTTCCATCAGGCGCTTCTCAACGACAAGTTGCCTCTTTCGATCGGCGGCGGCATTGGTCAATCGCGACTCTGCATGTTTTTCCTTCGGTGCGCGCACATTGGTGAAGTTCAAGCGTCAATCTGGCCGAGCGACATGGTTCAGCAGTGCGCTGAAGCGGGGATCTACCTCCGTTAGCGCGCATGTTTAATATTCATCAAAAAGGCGTCGACCGCTAGTGGAGCGATCGGCGCCTTTTACTTTGCGTCAGCGTTTAGACACGACTAGAGAGATACGGTTTCTCCCCCGCTTCGCGTTGCGAACGCTTTAATGAGTTCGTCTGAAACCGTGTCGGAAATGAAGCGAACGGATCCGTCGCCAAAGAGGAAGTTGGCGCCGTTGGAGTGAAAACTCGAAAAACCGTGTTCCTCTCCGTCGTTGTGAAAACCTTCATGAACCGTGCCGGAGACCAAAGCCGGTAGACATCCGTCTCCTGCCGGCATGCCCGCCCAAGTTGAGAAATGTTCTTTTTTTGCCGCTCGTTCACCGACAAAGAGTGTGTTGCTTGTTCCGTCAGTAAAGGCGTTCATGCCCAGTTCGCTGTTATGATAAAACGCTCCGTTTGTTTTGAAAACGGTCGCCTGGTAGTTTGCGCCGTCTTCATATAATTCGCCGTCGTGCACGTCGTCCGTGCCCAATGACGCCACGTAATTTGAAGAACCGAATATGAGCTGATTTACTAAGTCGTCTTCGTGTTCATGTTCGTGTTCGTGCTCCTCCTCATGCTCATGTTCATGCTCATGCAAGACGCCGGAATCGCCAATACTAAAAGTCTTTTCCCCAGACGGTTCCGAGGGGCAAATATACGCTTTCAAGGAGAACGTTCTCGCTTTTTTATTTTGTTCGGTAGAAATCGAGCTTTTCAGATCGATTTGGCTGTACAGGGCGGTTTGTTCCATGTGAGGCAGAATAGCCGCAGCCCAGCCCCAGCCAGGCGAACCGTAGACGCATGGAGTCTTGCCGTCAGGTGCGTAGCCTCGCCATGCGGACGGGAAGGCGGAGTTGACGTCGTGGTAATTATGGAGCGCAAGTCCGATCTGCTTCATGTTATTGAGACATTCCATACGACGCGCGGCTTCACGAGCGGCTTGAACCGCCGGAAGGAGGAGACCGATCAGGATTCCAATAATTGCAATGACCACGAGAAGTTCGACCAAGGTGAAGGCGCGACGCGTCGACGCCAGTTTTTGAAGCGAATAGTTGTTCATGAGATTTCTCCTGCCGACCGATTTTCTTTAACAGTCGGTTTAATTTGTGCACAAACTTTCCGAACGGCGCAAAACACAAACGCTCAAGCCGCGCGCAATCATAGAGCGCGACGAAGTTCAGAAAGGCAGAAACGGACGCGACAACGTCCGAGAAACGAAGGAGAAATCAGACGAGGGGCGGCGCGCGACCGTTAAAACAGAAAAGAAATCGATTGGCGTAGAAGGTAGACGACGCCGCGACGAATCGGAACGCAATAAGGGTTAAAAAGACTGCGGACGCGCCCAGAAAGACGAGCGTTCTGCACAGAGCAAAAAACTCGCAAATCGGACAATCTACGTGCGTCTCATTGTGCGTCTCAATGGCTTGTAAAAGCGCGCAACACTCACTATTTTGCGTTCTTTGCGTTTCAACAACACAAGCGCAAGGCGCATCGGGAGCGTGTTGAATCAGAAAGTGCAACGCATTGCCAAAGAGAAGTATAGAACCGAAGCAAAGAACCCATGCTAAAGCACAGGCCCGCAACCGGTCTGACACGGAGGCGCGCGCGACATGCGCGCGGTCGATGCGTTCGAAGCGACGTCGACGTTGCGAAGAACCGAACTCGCGACGAAACGCTCGCGACAATTCTTTTAACGGCGACATATTCGCTCTCTCTAAAAATGAACTGAATTAAATTTAGCCGGGCCTCGCGCCCAGCCCTCCCTCTCGAATTGTACCCATTTGAGTCGTTTTTGTCAACATCCCTCTCCGAACCATTCTTGTCTTAGAGATAATTTTGTCAATTGTTTATGAGAAAGCGCGTCTTTATAAGACTATCGATCGCGCCTTGGATAAAAATTGGCAAGCTGATCGACTCCTCGCTTCCAACGAATCCATGCGTCGACGTCGTATCCGAAATCGACCGGGGAGGGATACTTCGCCTTGACGATGGTGACGAGAGCCTTATGAACGGACTCGTTTGGGCTAGTTACCTCCTCTGTTTTCATTTTTCCGCTGGGACCGGGAGAGAATCCGCTTATATGTCCGGAACTGTCGAATGACGCGCCTGTCTGTTCGGTTCCGACAAAGACTTGTCGTTTATGATACGTAACTAGGGCGTTAATGAGATCCGGAATAGCGCTTTCTGCCATGAGTCGTTCTAGGGCGTATGCGGCGTTATTGATCTCCGCAGGTTCGTCCGAGGATCGCAAAGACTTTCGGAAGTATTCGATAGCGTCGTCTGCCGCGAGCCTTTTTCGGTATATTCCTTCAACGGCGGCGGCGCGCGCGTCGGGGTCAGGATCGTGCAACGCAATTCTTCCGAGTTCAGAGAGCGCCGTCGGCGTTCCAATTGAACTCATAACCTGGATAAGCAGAATCCTACCTTCAGGATCTTTTTCAGACTGAAAATAGTGCGCGACCGCCGGAAGCGCGAGCGGATTCCGTACGGAGCGCAACGCGTCGCGCTGGCTCATATCGCCGGAACGCGCGTTTGAATATAACGCGCGTATTTCTTTATTCCAATACCGGGTAGCCTCTTTGTTGGTCGCGTCCTTTTCCAGGAGTTCCGCTTCCTGTTTCGATACGTCGCGCCCATTCATTCTCACAAGTCCCAGCTGTTCGCGTTTCTCCTTCTTCGAAACCCATTGGCCGTTGACCTTGACGTGTTGTAGATACCTTCTTGCCTCAGCGTTTTCAGGGTCGAGTTCGACTACTCGTTGATAATGCGCGTCCGCTAACGCCGAGAGTTTTTTATCCGCAGCCCATTTTGCGACCTTCAATTGAGCCTGAACGGAGTCCGGTTGTAGAGAGGCAAATTTTCGATATTCAATTTGTTCTTTACGCAGAACTGTCGTCTGTTTGACGTTTTCTGCGTCGAGTTGGATAAGCCCGCCTAGCGTAGGCGTAATAGAACAGATCCCCGTCGATTTGTCCTCTGATTCTGCGACGATTCCCCGAATTCCTCCGCCGTTGCGAACGAGGACGCCGCCTGATTGGGAAACGTCCGGAGTCTGACCAATCGCGTTAGACGAAAACAAAGAAAGGAATGCGCAAATAACAGTTTGCCAATATACGACCTTACTCAGTCGTTGAAAGACGTTGATACTGATCGCTTTCATTTCGCGTCGTCCTCTTTATCGCACTAACGCGCCTTCGAATCGTCGAGAGCGCCTCTGTCTTTGCTATCGTTTTAAGCTCACAATTTCTTTAGATATCTTACAACGGCGCCAGTTGGAATCAATATGAGGATTAAACCAACTCGTTCCCTTCGACATCCTGGGGAAAATGAACCGAATCATGGAAGAAGAAGCATTGCCGACGCGCGACGGTTGGTTTATTGATTGGCGCGCTCATTTTTTCGCTCCAGCTGCACGAGGTCCGGTGGCGGAAAAGAGAGGGAAATGTTGCCTGGGAACTGTTGGGTCGGCGTTTGATTTTTAACGGCGACGGCGAGTCTTTGCCATTCGTCGTATCCCATCGCTACAGTCGACCAGCGTCGATTTTCCCACATTCGACGAAAAAATCGACGTAAAATAACGAGATCGGCTTTTTGTAGCGGTTCCGCAGGAATTGTTGCGACGTCGATGGAATCGATTAAACGCGTCGTTGAGTCTTCGGCATGAATCGATAATAGGTATCGATTTGTCTTTTCCCTACGAAGACGATCGGCTGAAATTTCTTCTTCTAGGCGGTCGACTTGCTTTTCGAGATATTTGCTCTCTTCTTTGCTAAGCGTTGAAAGTCGGAGGAGAGCTTTTTGCCATTTGCCGGGAAAAATCGAATTTAAGACGGGAACGAGTTCATTTCGAACCTGGTTTCGAGAATAAACGAGAGACTTATTGGAGGAGTCTTCTCGATATTCTTGTTTTAGATTTGCAAGGTAATTTAAGATTTCTTTCTTCGAGTATCCGAGCATGGGGCGAACTAGGACGAGCGAATCGTCGATTTTCCGATAACGTTCAACGCCTACTAAACCGTCGAATCCCACGCCGCGAAAAAGTCGAAAAATCATGGTTTCGAGTTGGTCGTCCTGATGATGAGCCGTTAGGAGGTAACTAGCGCCCAACGTCTTCGCGGCAGAAAAAAGAAGGTTGTACCGAACGTCTCGCGCCGCGCATTCTAGACTCTTAAGACGCTTGGCGCGTTCGTTGATTTCGTCGACGTTTGCCGTAAGAAGCCGCGCGTTTACATGGAGGGATGCGGCGAGACTCATGACGAAATCCGCGTCCTCGGCTGATTCGGCGTCGCGCAGACGATGATCTACCGTGAGACAAATCAGTCGTTCCTTCATGTCGTAACGTTCGGCGATCGCGACCATTCCGCGCATGAGCGCTACGCTGTCGGCTCCGCCGGAGATCGCAAGACAGACGCGCCGTTTTTCCCATAGCGTATGTGGAAACGAGTTTTCCAATTTGTGTTCAAATGGGATCGTTGACACTCGACCCTCCGACGGTGACTCCGCTTTTCTTAGAACGTCGCGCGACCAGTCGCCGAAGTTTCCTCTTTTTTTGCCGAACGGAAGAAGTTTTCGCGATCGGCTTGCGTCAGAGCGTATATTTCGACAGAAAAACGTTCCGTTAGACGCTCTTCGTATTTCTTTTTCATCGCCTCGGTCCGCGCCGCGACGAGTTTCGCTCTTGCCTCTTCCTGAACCTCGTAGAAACCTTTGATTCTTTCTTCTTTGCGCTCGATGACGCGAACAATTGTGAAGGACGACGTATCCTCAATAATCCGACTCATTTCTCCGACCGGCAAATCGGAGCTGAAAACGGCGTCCTCAACTTGTTGAGACTTCAATGCGCCGCGTTCAGTCGACACGCGATATCCGCCCTGGGAAGCGAAAGAATCTTCGGAATCGACGCGGCAAACTTTGGCGAACATCGCCTCCTGACTATTTCGAGGAGCGCTTTGAACAGCGTTGCCCATATGTGCGATCTTTCTTCGCGCGTCTTCTTTTGAACGATTAGCGCCAAAGAAAACCGTCATACTTTGCCAACGAATTTGCGCCGTTGTTTTGAATTCGTCGCGATTGGCCTCGTAATATCTTCTAACGTCGAGCAGAGTCGGAGTGAATTCTTCTTCTCCGAGATTGAATTGCATCCAAGCGACGGCAAGCTGTTGCTGGACGAAAATACGTCGTTCTTGTTCAAAGTCGCTTTCAATCTCTTTTTCGTAATACTCTTCAAGCTCATTGACGTTTTTGCAATGAAACTGATTGAGCAATTCCGGAACGACTTTGGAATTGAACTCGCCGACGAGGTGCTCCGTTTGTTCTTTGACTTGATCTTTGGGACGACTGACAACGTAGTCGTTGTAGAACAGAAGAAGACGAATGTGTTCGTCGAGAACTTGGGAATAAAAGTCCGAACTGTTAAGGTATCCTTTTAGGATGGCCTCTTTCATCTCTTTTTTTTGTTCGTCGCTTGCGTCGTCAGGCAGTTTTTCGAGTTCTGTTAAATATTGAATGTTGGCGAATTTTTTAATTTGGTGAAAGATATCGCGACGAAGAATAGCGACGTGCCCAACCCTTCCGAGCGTTTCGGCTCCATCGTAATATGTGCGCGATTCCATTTGAAGATTGTCGGTGGGAAGATTGGACGAATTTGCCGCGTTTTGCTGGGCGTAGGAAACGCCGCACCCGCACGCAAACAAAGCGAACGTCAGGATTCGGCAAGCTTTTGAAGGGAAACACGCCGCAAACGCCGACCGCGTGAGAACGCCGCCGGATCGAGTCCGAATGTTATCTTTAAACGTGCCGTGCATTGATCAATTACCAATTTATCTGCATTGTTTGCGAAGGTCTAGCTTTTACGCCGTTCAGCTAACGCATCGTGGAACCGTCGTAAGCATAACCTTTTTATCGACCTTGGGGCAAGCCCTTTTTTTATTGCGGCGAAGCGTCGTTGTCGCGTCAACAATCGAAGTTGCCGCGACCCTTATCCTTGTTATCGGATTTATAATTGATATATTTAGTAAATTTTTTCTATCATGTCGATTATTCAGCTTGCGACCTGTCGTGAACGGTTGAAACGTTGGTTCGAATGTGTATACTGAGCAAAATGGGCGCGTTGGTTAAAAAAGGTAGTTTGACTCTTTGCAACGCTCGTATAGGCCGACAGTGTGTCGTCGCTTTACAGGAGATTCATTTGATGAAAAGATGTTTTTGGTTGTTCGCTTGTTTGATAGTAGCGTTCTTCGCCGTCGCCGATTCTTCTCTTTCCTATGGCCAACTCTTTCCGAACGCTTTTCCTAGATTGCGAGCGCGTCGCGAAGCGAATTGCGTTGACTATGCCGCAACGTCTCAGTCTCAGTGTGCGTCCGGGGTTTATGTCGGAGAAAAACGTTCTTTGTTTAACGGCGAGGATCTGACCGGATGGACCAACGTGAAAGGCGAGGCTCCGGGCGAAGGCTGGAAAGTGGTCGACGGACAAATCTATCGCGAAAAGAATTCCGGAGACTTGTATGTCGACGGAAAGTTTGAAAATTTCATTCTCGAATTCGAGTTTAAAATCAGCGAAAAAGGAAATAGCGGCGTCAAGTATCGGTCATGGAATACGGAAGGATTTGGTCTCGGGTGCGAGTATCAAATCTACGACGACGTCAACGACGCCAAGAATCCGCCTCGTTATCAAACGGCTGCGTTATACGACGTCATTGTTCCGCGCGAAGGAACCTCCAAGATCAAGATGGGAGAATTTAATAAAGGCAAAATCATCGTGATCGGCAACCATATTGAGCATTATCTCAACGGCGAGCTTATCGTTTCGATCGACGTTGGCTCTGAAGAATGGAAAGAGAGCGTCGAAAAGAGCAAATTCAAGGACGTTAAAGAGTTTGGCACGACGACTATCGGCCGAATCTTTTTGCAAGATCATAATTGCAAAGTCTGGTTTAAGAATCTTTACATTACCGAGTTGAATCGAGCGTACTAAGACTTGCCGTCGCCGTTAGGGCGTTTCTTTTGCCTGACAATATAGGCCGTCGTAGCGTTTTTAGCGTGCGACGGCTTTTTCTTTGTCGATACGACGGCTCGTCAATAAGAATGAAACAAGACTGCGTTTGCCGAGGCGTTTGGGACAAATCTTCAAAATATAAACGCCGATCGGTATTAATCGCGTTTTGTTGAGTTGACAAGAGACTCTAAACGCACGGCAAGTTTGCCGTCGACAACGATCAATTTTCCCTGACCGAAAGGTTGATTATTTAACCAGACTTGCACAAACCCTGTTTGCGAATCTTGCAAAGAAACGATCGAGCCGAGTGAGAGCGAATTGAGCGCGCTCAATGGAATTTTCGTCGAGCCTAATCGAATTTCATATGGAACGTAAAGAGTCGGAGTTTTTCCGGACTTTAAGTTTCGCTCAAAGGAACGCGGCATTTGCGATAAAGAGATCGCGAGCAAATGATCCAGCTCCGAATTCGCGTCGTCCGCAATCTGGTCTAGAAGCGCGTTTACCCGGGAAAAATCGATTGGTAACCGCGCTCGTTCGCCTTTCATATTTTGCAAACTCACCGTGTATCATGCCGGAAGCATATAGTTGCGCCGAGCGCAGTCGTCCGTTTAGCGTTTGGGCGATGGGATTCCAAACTCGGTTTTAGTAGTTTTTGAAGTACTCGCACAGAGGCGCTTGCGGATTCAAAGCGCGATCCATCATCCACGTATTTACGTCGCGCAGGATGTTTTGCATTCTGACTTCGGCGACGTTCTTTTTCAACGAGGCGGTTTCGCGGTACTGACGGATAGTGACAGTCATCCCAGCGGTGTGGAACAGTCTGAGGTTTTCAGGCGTAATTGTCGGAGCGTGCGCAGAGGAAGAACCTCCGGCCGTCATTAGGATCGGCAACTCGCGCGCTTCACGCCACGCGCGGAAAGGAAGATGTTCCAACGTTGGAAAGGCGCCGTCGATCGAAACGACGCCGGTGAACTCTCGCGGATTGCGCAACGCAATACGCAACGCCATCGTTCCCCCGTTGCCATGCCCGACAAGGAAAATTCGTCTCGGGTTGACGTTGTATTTCTCTTGAGCGATGCTGATTGAATCGAAAACCAAATTTTCAGCTTCCGAGACGTTTTCTTCGGTTTCAGACCAATCATAGACGCGTTCGTTCCAGCGTTTTTCACAGACAAGGCGCCCGTTAATCCGACTTCGCGCGACGCGTTTAACGTTCGTCGCAATTCCGCGCGGAGCGACGGCAACGTAATTGCGAACCGAAATTTTCGGCACAACTTCGAAGATCTCTTTTTCCGTTTTTCCAAGATCGTGCAACCAAACGATCAAAGGATATTCATAATTTGCTTCGTATCGCAATGGCGACGCGATGATGTGCGGAAATGAATAACTCTTGCCCTGACGATTGTGTCGAGCCGTATACTTCTCCAGGTTTGTTTTAAATGAAACGGACGCGCTCTCGGAGGAAGTTTCGGAAGTTTCGACGTTTGCTAAGGGCATTTTAACTTTGGTCATCGTCTTGCAATCTTTGGGGAAGTTATCCGCTTAGGTATTTCGCGCGGCGTTGACGAATAGCTCCTCTGACAGCTGAATTCGTCAAGTCGACGCCGATTCCTTTGCGGAGATTAGCTCGAACGGGCGGCGCTTGATGATAAGTACGCGACCTGAGACCGTCTTGCCGAAAAAACTTTAGTAAATTTTTTCACTAAGAGGCTCGGATTTGGAACCGCAACACTGTATTCCAGGAATAAACGGTTTATCTTGACGCGTTCTTGTCATCAAGTGTTCAAATCATATCCTAAAACGGCAGGACTCGTCAAGGCGGATTTTAACTCTTTGCAAATTTTAAATTTACAGTTAAATTAGAAAAGATAAAAAAGATAGGCATGATAGAGAAACCAACAACGACATACAAAAAACGTATTGGAGCCTAAAACTGTTTTTGCTAGAATCGCGCCGCAATATTTCCCGTGTGGGGCAAGCATTCGTTGGGTTAAATCAGATAGAACGGTTGCGCCGGAAGTGAATGTTTTGCAAAATCTGTCGAAATACTGCGTTTTTTGGAAAATATAACGCTGTTTTTGGTCGATAGTTGATAACAACGTGTATTCACGTTGACGACCGACTTACTGGACGTCCTGGGTTTTGGACATGGTGAGGAGCGTGCGTTTGGGCTTTGAGAGTTTGGGCGACGTGTTCGACTTTCGAGCCTAGCGTCATAACGCAGGAGGCGTTGTGAGCATATTTATTGGCGCGGTCGCAGGCATTTTGAAACGTTAAACGTCTGAGAATGCGATTGCGAATTTCAAGGAAGGAATACCAATGTGCTTTTCACGAAAGGTGACAAAAAAGTCCAAAAAATGGCGAGGAGCGCTCATTTCTTTGGCGCTTTTCGGAGTCGCGCCAATGGCTTTCGGCGCGGAGACGCGTTACGTATCCGATTTTGCTGAGCTAAAAGCGGCTATTTCCGAGTACAACAGCAATACGGGCGTCGACTACCGAATTATTCTGACCAATTCGATCACGCTCGAAGACGATCTTCCGGCGATTACCGGCAATAAGGAACTGACGGGCGTTAAAAATGGATCCCTGAATATTGACGGTGGGAACAACTCTCTCAACGGCGCGGGCGAATATCGCGGTTTCTATATTGACGCGAAGGAAGCAGGCGGAACGATAACCGTTTCTGGCATAGACTTTGTGAACTGCGTAGCGCAAGGCGGCGACGGCGGCGACGGCGCTGCGGGCGGCGGCGGCGGCTTGGGCGCAGGAGCGGCGATTTACGCGTATAGCGGCGCCGTCGTGATTCAAGACATAACGGCGCGCAATAACACGTCGATCGGCGGCGCTGGCGGAACGATTCTGCAAGGATCTCAATCTTACGGCGGCGGCGGCGGTCTTGGCGGGAACGGCGGAAACGGCGTTGTTGGAGAAACCGGCGCGGCTTTTGGCGGCGGAATCTTTGAAGACGGCGCGGACTCCGATCCTTCAGTAGTCGCCGGGGACGGCGGCGTAACTTCGTCGACCGATATGTCTTCGTACGGACACTACGTCGATAAGACGACGCCGGTCGGCGGCAACTCACTCGACGGCGGCGGCGGCGGCGGATCTGTTAAAGTAGGCGGCGCGGGCGGATTTGGCGGCGGCGGTGGCGCCGGCGGATCACAAGGCGGCGCAGGCGGATTCGGCGCAGGCGGCGGCGGTGGAGATTCTGAATATACGGCTGGACTCGGCGGCTTTGGCGCCGGTGACGGCGGGTATATAGAGACGGTAACGAGCGAGCAGTTTTCCGACACGCAAGGCGGCGGGGTCGGCGGCGGCGGCGCGGCGCTCGGCGGCGCGATTTTTGTCGGCGAGGACGCGTCGGTAACGCTCGCCGTGTCGAGCGACTCTTACAAGGAAATTTTCGGCAACACGCTTGTCGCCGGTCAAGGCGGCGGTGGGACGGCGGAAGACGGCGAGGCGATCGGCAACGGTCTCTTCCTGCTGAACGATCTAACGATTGAAGTCGCAAAAGGCGGCACGTACGTCGTTTCCGACAGTATCGGCGGCTATGCCGGTTCGTCGAAGGTCGTCGCCGACGCGAACGGCGTTTACGAGAATATGAGCGGAATTGTCAAGACAGGCGAAGGAACGCTTATCTTGAAAGCGTCGGATTCGACATATGCCGGCGAAACGATCGTAAACGGCGGAACATTGATCGCAGACGCGGAAGGCGCGGTGAGCGCTTATTCGAATTTGAACGTCGAAAAAGGGGCAATTCAACTCAACGCGAATCAGTCGGTCAAGAATCTCAGCGGCGGCACGGAAGGCGTCGTTGATTTGAACTCGAATACGCTTAGCGTTACCGGCGATGACTCGGCGACGTACGCAGGAGTTATCAAGGGCGACGGACTCCTTCTCAAGGACGGAAAAGGAAAGCTTGCGCTCTATGGCGACAGTCGCGAGAACGGCACGTTCAACACCGAAATTCGCGGCGGAACGATTCAAGTTGGATCCGACGGAGCTTTCGGAAAGGGCGACGTTATTTATTCTCGCACCGACGTGAACGACCAAACTGCTGCGCTTGATTTTGCGAACGGCGTTTCTTTGAATAACGACGTCTACTTGTTCGGCAACGCAGCGCCGCTCGTCGTGTCAGGCGGCTCGGCGAAGATCAATGGAAACATTATTAGCAACCAATCTCAGGACAGTACGGTTGAGTTGCGCTTGAACTCCGGTTCGACGCTCCAATTGAACAACACCGGCGTTGTTTCCGACGAAAACGGCAACAAGACGTTTTCCGGAAAATCGAATTCCGTTGGCGCTTACAAATTGGTTTCCGGCAATTTAGGCGTTCGAGTCGACTCCATTGCCGAAGGCGGTAATCGTAGCTGGTACAGCTCGATCGGTAATTCCACGATCAACAACTCAGGGAACAATTCGCTTTCGTTCGTTCTCGGAACCGACGGCGTCGAAGACGGACTTCAGTTTGCGAACAATTTGGTTTTGGATTCCGGATGGCTGACGATTAACCCGACGACGCTCGACGGATCGGCGGAGCAGGTTAAGTCGATTACTTACGCAGGAACGACGAGCGGCGCTGGCGGACTGCGCGTCAACATTGGAACGGGTGCGACGATGTACGCAACCGGGGCGTTGGGACACGCGAAAACGGACGTTCAATCGGGTACGCTTGACGTTTCAGGCGCAGTCGGCGCGACCGTTGGTCTCGGCGAACTGACGGGCTCAGGCGTTGTGAACGCCGGCGGCAAGGATCTGGCCGTGACCGTAGCGAATGGAAGCGCTCGTTTTGACGGCGCTATTACCGGCGAAGATAACGGACCGAGCGTTTATAAGTACGGTAGCGGCGAGTGGACGCTCAATCTCACGGGCGACTCAAAAATCAGCGCCGTAGAAATTGCCAACGGAGTCTTCTCGCTAGGCGAGAACCATTTCGACAGCGGGTTGTATCCGAGTAACGATTTCAAAGTTGAAGTATGGTCTCAAGGCGCGTTTAAGCTATCAACGGATAACGGCGCCACGCTCGAACTCGACAACTTTGTCGCTTCGACTCCCGGGGGCGCGATCGACATTGGCGCTAATGACGAACTCGTTCTGACGAGCAAAAATACGTCGACGGAAATTGCGGCGAGCTTGTTTGGTTCCGGTTGGATTTACCTCGACAACGTCGTCGACCCAGAGACGAACGCCGTTTCCCCGTGGATTTTGAGCGGCGACAATTCCAATTGGGAAGGTACGATAGCGGCGTTTGACAACAACGCTGTCATAACGCTCGCTTCGGCAAACGCCGGATCCGCGAAATCCAAGCTCAACCTTGGCGCGCATGCGACTGTCAATGTGATGGAATCGACGAACCTTGGTTCCTTGGACTTTGATAATAATCTAACCTTCAACGTTACGTCCGGAAAGACGTTGAATCTGAACGGTTTGACGAGCAATTCGCTTTGGCTCGACGATTCCGTTACGACGATTACCGGCGGCGGCGTCGTGTCGTTGGCGTCGGGCGCAGGGAAAACGTATTATGGCGAAACAATCGTGACTAACGGATCGACCCTCGCGTTAATCGGAGATAACAAAGCGAATACCGAATATGGTGGGACGCGACGCGATCTTACTCTGACCGACGGCGGCGTTCTTTTCATGAATTACGCGAACGAAGGCGTCGACGGAACTTGGACGTCGTTGTGGGGTTCCGATATTAAAGTCGACGGCAACGCCGGAATCACGATCTACGACGTGAACAAAGTCGTTCCGAGCGGGACGGGCGGTTATGCAAACTTCAAGGGAGTCGTCGATTTGAACGATACGATTTCCTTCGTTGGTCAAGACAATAACGAATTGACGTTCAACGTGACAAACGCCAATTCGACCGCGATTCTTCGTAGTGAGATTCAGGGCTCCGGCAGTCTCGTGAAGCAGGGCGCAGGCGTCCTGACCTTGGACGGGACCGGCGAGTTTAGCGCAGTAACGATCGATTCGGGTATTTTGCAACTTGGCGCCAGTTCAACGTCGGTCAACGATCAACTCGCCAACTCGTCGATCATGATTAAAGGCGGAACGCTTGCCGGTTGGACTGATTCGCTCGGCGCGACGACTTTGAATTCCGGCGTTTTGAACGTTTTGCAAACGGGTTCCGTGAAGCTCAACGGTTCTGGCAACGCGTTGACAATGAACGGCGGGACGATTTATATCAACGTTCTCGATAAGGACAATTATACGAACTTCGTTACCGAGAACGACGACGCTAAGGTGGTAATGAACGGCGGCGCGTTTTACGTCGACACGGCGACGCACAACGCGCAAATCGACACGAACGACTCCTTGACCGTCGTGCAAACCGGCGCAAACGGATTGGTCGTTAATAAGTCGGGATATACGATCTATGACGACGTCGCAGGCAAACGCTTTGTCGTCGACCTTTCCGCTCTTGAACAAGGCAAGCTGAACCTCGTTCTAAAAGCCTCGAACTTCAGCGATCTCG
This sequence comes from uncultured Planctomycetota bacterium, assembly GCA_900317365.1. Taxonomy (GTDB): domain Bacteria; phylum Planctomycetota; class Planctomycetia; order Pirellulales; family Thermoguttaceae; genus RUG369. The sequence continues at coordinate 21,554 of ONGM01000090.1, read as the reverse complement.
CGACAACGCCTAATGAACAAAGCGTCGCCGACGTATTGGACAAATGGGTTGACGCCGGTGAAACTGATCCGGATACGAAAGACTTCCTTTCGGAGTTAGAAAACGTCGCCTCGACGGATCACAGCGTCCTTAACCAGCTGACCGGCGAGCTTCGTCTGTCCGCCTTTAACGCTCACGTTCAAGCGCGTAATCTGATTCGCCAGACGTTGACGCAGAACGTCTTGCCGCCTGCTCGGTCCGGTTTGGTTCAAACGTCGGCTCTTCGCGGACAAGTTGTTGAAAGCGAAGGCATTGGCGGTTGGGGTAGCGCGTTCGGAACCTTTGGCGACGCGGATCCTCACAAGGGTACGACCGGATACGATTTCGACCTCCTCGGCGGAATCTTTGGCGTCGAACTCGGACGTAACGAAACGAATCAATTCGGATTCTACTTCAGCTACGGCAATCTCCAACTTGACGCGAAGAGCGCCATGGGTTCCGTTGAGTTGAACGACAATCAGTTCGGTCTGTATCTCCGTTTGAGCGACGAATGGGGTTATACTTTTGCGACTGGTTCGATCGGGATTTCCGACTACGATTTGAATCGCGCCGTCGCACTTTCGACCTATCCGACGTTGCGGTACACCGGTTCTACCGACGGTTGGTCGGGCAGCGCCTATCTCGAACGAGGATTTAATTTCTCGCTGATGGCGTCTGATCTCCAACCTTACGGCGGACTTCAATACACGCATTTGACCGCCGACGGCTTTAAGGAAGGCGGATCCCTGAAGAATCTCGCGCTCAAGACGCAAGACGACGAGTTCAACAGTCTGGAAGGCGTTTTAGGCGTCAGATGGTTGAAATCGACGATAGTCGGCGCTTCTCAGTTCGACTTCAACGCCTATGCTAACTGGACGCACGAGTTCCTCGATTCTGCAGCGGAGGGCGCCGTCGCTCTCACCGGCGGTCCGAACGGGACGATTCACGTCATTGGTAATAGTACCGGTCGCGACTGGATCTACGGCGGCTTAGGCGGGAATTTGCACATGACCGACTCCTTCTCCGTCTTTGGCGGCTCCGACGTTCAAGTCAACGATTACACGACCTACGTCAACGGACACGTTGGTATGAAGTATGTTTGGTAACTCTCAACGCCTAAAACGACGCTGAAATGACCGTAGCGAGGGGATTCAGACCAGAATCTCCTCGCTGTTTTTTTAAGAAGCCTATTGACGAGAGGCTAAAAGACAATAGAATAAGGGAGGTTTGACGAAGGGTTCGTTGAGAATCGCTTCGTCGAACGCGAGAAACGGTTGTAAAAATCGGTTTTCGGAGCGAAGTTTGACTTTGCGTATTGGGCGACTAGCTCAGTTGGTTAGAGCGCCGCTTTCACACGGCGGAGGTCAACAGTTCGAGTCTGTTGCCGCCCACTTTTGACTCTTGGTCGATGAAAAAACGCCTGAGCGATTTATTTCGTTCAGGCGTTTTTATTTTTACTTCTCTGCGAAGATTACTCAGAACGGTGGTTCGTTTGAATCGGACGAATCATTTTTCGTCGCCGCCTTCTTTTTGGTCGATTTCTTTGCGGTAGTTTTTTTCGCAGTTTTTTTTGTCGTCTTCTTTACCGTTGATTTAGTAGCGGACTTCTTTTTGGCTCCGCGCTTCGGTTTGTCGGCGTTTTTGCTGGCGCGGTCGGCAAGCAGTTCCAGCGCTTTTTCGAAAGTCAACTCGTCTTGCGAGAGTCCTCGCGGTAAAGACGCGTTCGTTTCACCGTCGGTAACGTAAGGACCGTACCGTCCGTCGAGCAGTTTAACGCTTTGCCCCGTAATGGGAGAAACGGCAAATTCCTTCAAAGGTTCCGTCTTCTTCGTCGTACGCCCGGAATACTTGGGTTTGGCAAGAAGCTCTAACGCTTCCTCTAAGCTGATTGAAAGAACGGAAAGATTAGAGGGAATCGAGCGCGTTTCGTTTCCGCATTTGATATACGGTCCAAAGCGTCCGTTACTTGCGACAACAGGCTCCTCAGTCGTTGGATTGACGCCGAGTGTTTTCGGTAAACTTAGCAGTTGAAGGGCGACTTCGAGCGTGACGTCGCGTTCGCTCATACCGGTAAGGAGCGAGGCGTTTTGCGGTTCGTCGTCGGTTTCCCCGCGTTGAACGTACCAACCGAAACGACCATGTTTCAGATAGATCGGTTTGCCTGTTTCAGGACAAATTCCAATGGGCGATTCGCCTGCTTTTGAAAGACGCAACATTTCGAGCGCTTTGGAAACCGTCAGTTCGTCCGGCGGCATATCTTCCGGCACGGTGGTTTGAACGTCCCCTTGTTCCAAAAAGGGGCCGTATCGACCAACGCGAAGATAAATAGGATCGGTCACGGAAGCGTCGGGATCGTTGGGATCGTCGATGCGAAATTGACTGATCTCGCGCGCGTTAATTTCGTCCTTTTTGTTTTGAATCAGCGTTTTGAGTCCGTCCGCGAAAGTCGCCGGGAAAGGAAAATCGTCGGACGTCTTCGTTTGTCCGTCGCTTCCTGTATGAGCGCTGGGATCTCCGTAATAGAACGCTTTTAAGTATGAAGTTCTGTCCCGATTTCCCGTGCTGATTTCGTCGAGAGCGTCTTCCATGTCCGCTGTGAAGCTGTAGTCCACAAGGTCGCCAAAATGAGTCTCGAGAAGGTTGCACACGGCGAAAGCCGTCCACGTAGGAACGAGAGCGCCGCCTTTTTTGAACACGTAATTCCGATTGAGAATGAGGTCGATGATAGAAGCGTACGTGCTCGGACGACCGATTCCCTTTTCTTCAAGAGCGCGCGTTAGCGACGCTTCCGAGTATCGCGCCGGCGGAGTCGTTGAATGTTCTTGCGGTTTGAGCTCGAGAAGGATTAGAGATTCTCCCGGTTTAACGTCCGGAAGAATCGTCTCTTGATCGGCGAGTTCTGCGTTCGGGTCGTCCTTACCTTCGACGTAAGCGCGCAAATAGCCGGGAAAGTCAATCGTTTTTCCGCTGACGTGAAATTTAGCGTTTTCAAGCGAAACAACGATCGTTTTCCGTTTCCCGCGAGCATCGTTCATTTGACTAGCGACCGTTCGTTTCCAGATTAAGTCGTAGAGACGATATTCGTCGGCGGTAAGCTCATGCCGCAGATCTTCCGGTAAAGGGAAGACGCTTCCGGCGGGTCGAATCGCTTCGTGCGCCTCTTGCGCGTTTTTAACCTTCGTCGCGTAGTATCGCGGTTTTTCAGGAAGATATACGTCGCCGTAATGCGTCTTTACGAGGTTTCGCGCCGCTGTGATAGCTTCTTGGGAAAGATTCGTCGAGTCGGTACGCATATAGGTAATGCGGCCGTTTTCGTATAGACTCTGAGCAACGCTCATTGTCTTTCTTGCGGTAAAGTTGAGCTTGCGGTTTGCTTCTTGTTGAAGCGCGCTTGTTGTGAACGGCGGGTATGGGCGCGTAGAGTAGGGCTTTTCTTCAACGGAAAAGACGACTGCTTTTCCCTGACTCAGAGCGGCGATGAGCGCGTTCGTAGCGGATTCGTCGAGGAGAACGAATTTTTCAGGTCTCGTCAGCTTTCCGGTGGCCGGATCGAAATCTTTTCCCGTAGGAATTTGCTTGTCGTCGACCGAGACAAGATTGGCTTGGAACGAACCTCTGTCTTGTGTTTGAAACGAACCTAAGACGTCCCAGTAGACAGCGGATTTGAATCGAATTCTCTCGCGTTCACGATCAACGACGAGACGAACGGCGACGCTCTGGACACGACCGGCGGAGAGGTTGTTCTTAATTTTATACCACAGGATCGGGGACGCTTCATATCCGTAAAGACGGTCGAGAACGCGTCGCGCTTCTTGCGCTTCCACGAGGTTGTAATCGACGTCTCGCGGATGCTTCAAGGACTCCAGAATCGCCGATTTGGTGATTTCGTGGAAAACCAATCGTCTGACGGGATTCTTAGGTTCGAGCGTTTGCAACAAGTGCCAGCTGATGGCTTCTCCTTCGCGGTCTTCATCCGTTGCCAGATACAAGACAGAGGAGTTTTTCAATAGGGACTTGAGCTTTTTGAGTTGCTTGGCCTTTTCGGCCGGAACCACGTAGATCGGCTTGAAGTCGGAGTTGACGTTGACTCCTAATCGCGCCCACTCCTCCTTCTTGTACTCGTCAGGAATTTCACTTGCGCCTTTCGGAAGATCTCGAACGTGCCCGACGCTAGCCTCTACAATGTATCCGGGACCAAGATATTTCTCAATTGTTTTCGCCTTAGCAGGGGATTCGACAATAACGAGCGCCGGTGCGTTTGGTTCAGTTTTTTTAGGGGTCATAGTTACAAAGCCGATTTGATCGGCGTCAAGGATTTCCTGATTCGAGTTGATCGGGGCGACTCCGCGCGACGACTAATCGGAGTTCGGCGGTCTCGTAAACACGACGCGACGAGCCAAACGCCCGTCTTTAAGGAAACGTTGCGCGAAAACTCCCTATTTATCGTAATACCGCCCTGCCTAATTTTTGTCAAGACCTACTTTTGACCTTTTGTCGAAACTGCGGATAGACACTCCTTCTCTATTGTTGCTATTTTGACGTGGAGGCGATCGGATTTTGTCTGTCAGTCTCTTTGACTTTTTCGTGCGTTACGGTATACTCTTAGGAACGTTTGGCGTCGCGACGTTGCGACTCCGCATTGATTGATTCGACGAGGGCGCTTTAGGAACGGCACATGACAACTGAAAAATGGAGCTCTTACGTAGCGCGTCAAAGAGTGGTTCTCGCTCCGTCCTTGCTCGCTTCTGATTTTGCTAATCTCGAGCGAGAGGTTCGACGTCTGGAAGAAGGCGGCGCGGAAGTTCTTCATGTTGACGTAATGGACGGCTTGTTTGTTCCCAATATTTCCGTCGGAATACCAGTTGTCGCCTCGTTGAGAAAGATAACGCGCTTAACGCTTGACGTTCACCTGATGATCGTTGATCCCGGTCGTTACGTCGAGGCATTCCGCAAGGCAGGAGCCGACGTCATTTCCTTTCACATCGAGGCGGAATCGAACCCCAGACCGCTCTTGAAACGAATTAAAGACTTGGGCGCGCTCGCCGGGTTGGCGTTGAATTGCGGCGTTCCGGTTGATCGAGTCAAGCCTTATGTCAACGACGCGGATATTCTTCTTGTTATGAGCGTGCCGGCAGGTTTTGGAGGTCAGACGTTCCACTATGAAGCGCTTGAGTCAGTGCGCGCGCTGAGAAGCCTTGCCCCCGACGACGCCGTGATTGAAATAGACGGTGGAATTGACGAGAACACGATAGGCGCCGCCGCGATCGCCGGAGCAAATCTTTTGGTGGCGGGCACAGGCGTCTTTAAAGCGTCGGATTACGGCGATCAGATGACAAAATTGCGAGAGCGCGCGCTTTCAGCGTTGCGCGATTGCGGCGAATAGTCGTTGCCTGTTGACGAAGCAACGTTGAATAAGCGCCCATCTAAGACTACTGTTAGGAAAAGATATGAGTTGGTCGGACACAGCTTCATTTCAAAAGAAAGGCGTTCCAAAAGGATTGTGGATTCGCTGTCCCGGGTGTCAAGCTTCTATTTTCCGAAAAGAGGCGGAGCGTCGGATGGGAACCTGTCCCGAGTGCAATTATCACTGGGCGATTTCCGCGCAAGAGCGCATAGCGCAAACCCTTGACGAAGGAACTTTTGAAGAGTGGGACGCCGATCTAATCGCCGCAGATCCGTTGAGCTTTTGCGATCGTAAGACGTACAAAGAAAGGCTCCGCGACGATCGACTTGCGACGGGTTTAAAGGACGCGGCGGTAACCGGCGTAGGTCGCGTTCGCGCTCGAAAGGTCGCTTTTGCCGTAACTGATTCCCGCTTTATCATGGGAAGCATGGGATCGGTGGTCGGCGAGAAACTTGTGCGTGCGATTGAGAGAGCGCAGGATCAAAATTTACCTTTAATCATAGTCTCAGGTTCCGGCGGCGGCGCGCGAATGCATGAAGGGATCATCTCGCTTATGCAAATGGCGAAGACTTCGGCGGCATTGGCGCGATTTCATAAGGCAGGCGGACTTTTTATATCCGTTTTGACGAATCCTACGATGGGCGGAGTCGCGGCGAGTTTCGCCTCCCTTGGCGACGTAGTTTTTGCCGAACCGCGAGCGTTAATTGGGTTTGCCGGACCTCGCACAGTCAAAGCGACAATTCGCATTGAATTACCCAAAGGGTTTCAGACGAGCGAATTTCTCCTTGAACATGGATTTATCGATCGCATCGTAAAACGTCAGGATATGAAAAGCGAGTTGGCGCGCGTTATCGATTATTGCAACAAATAGAGGCGTCGATTGCGCGGTCTTCATCTTTTCGAGGTTGGATTTGAAGGGAAAAAGAAAGAACTCGGGAGAGTCTCGCAAGGTTCGCGTTGATTTTAAACGCAACCGTACAGGTCGCGTGCGCGAAGGCGACTGGACGAAACGTTATCGCGACAGCGTCGATAATAGAGAAAATGACGATTCGTTAGGCTCGTCCGATTCTTTTACCGACGCGGTCGACGATTCGACGTCGCGTCAGGGACAGTCGCGTCGTTTAAAGCGTCAAGCGTCCTATGACGACACGTTTGATTCGATAGGGAACGAACGAGTCGTCGCTAAGGGGGATTTGGCGCGTAAGCGAACGATCATTGGCTCCATGATAGATCGCGAAAATTATTCCGGCGAGCTTGGCGATTTCGACGTCTTACCGGACGTTGATCTGAATCTGTGCCGTAAAGGACGCGTATTAAGCTCTCACGGTTTGAACTGTTACGTTGAGGACGAGCGCGGACAGGTCTATACTTGCGTAACGCGGCGCATTTTGAAGACGCTGGCGACGAACCAGCGTCAGATCGTCGTTGCTGGTGATCGCGTTTATTTTCGCGACGCCAATTTACCTGACGGTCGACTTGAAGGCATTGTTGAACGAGTCGAGCCTCGGTACGGCGCTTTGAGTCGTACAAGTTGGATGCGTAAGCACGTTATCGCCGCCAATGTCGAACAGGCGTTGATTATGGTCAGCGCTGCAGAACCGCGACTGAAGCCAAATTTGATTGATCGACTCATCGTTACCTGCGAACGTTCCGGCGTCAAACCAATAATTTGCGTTAACAAAATAGACTTGATTAGCCCGTCTGAGATTCTACCGTTGGTTGGCGTTTATGCTCGAATGGGATATAAAGTGATTTTGTTTAGCGCCAAAACAAAATTTAACTTGGATCGTATTCGTCGCGTTCTTATTGGTCGCGAGAGCGTTGTTGTCGGTCAGAGCGGCGTTGGAAAATCATCGACTCTCAACGAAATTGATTCCGGTTTGAACCTTCGCACCGGTGAAGTGAGTCGTCAGAATGAAAAAGGAAAACATACGACGACGGCGGCTCGTCTTTTAAAGCTATCCTTTGGCGGCTATGTCGTCGACACGCCGGGCGTTCGGCAATTCATGCTGTGGGACGTCGTACCGGAAGAAGTCGTTGGATTTTACCGCGATTTACGACCGTACGAGAACTTGTGTAAGTTTTCCAACTGCACTCATGGAATTGAGGACGCTTGCGCCGTGAAAGACGCCGTCGCCGACGGTCGGATTGACGCGCGAAGATATGAAAGCTATCTGGCGCTTCGCGAAGGTCGGATCGATAAAAAAGAAAAGATTGAATGACGAATCGCGCGATTCGTTTGGCGATTATGTGGATTGCCGATCGATACGTTGACTCTATTCGAGAGAAGGTAGTTGATTCATGTCAAATCAGGTTTCGAGAAGGAACTTTATTCAATGCGGCGCATGTTTAGGAACCGCCGCGTTGTTTCTCAACAAAGCTTATTCAGCGGACGCAAACGCATTAGCGCAAGACAAGGCTGAAACGAACGTTCGATTCTGTCTGAATCTTGGGACAATACGATCCTATGATCTGCGCCTAATTCAGGAACTTGAAGTCGCCAAAAAAGCCGGCTATTCTTCCGTTGAAATTTGGCTCGATCGACTTACCGATTACGCTCGCGCCGATGATCCTCGCGTTTTCAATCAAAATAAGTTGAAGGAACTGAAGAAGTACGTCGACGGCGAAGGACTCAAAATTGAAGGCGCCATCGGATTTGCGTCATGGATAGTCGACGACGAACGCCGCCGAGCGGACGGGTTGGAAGAACTCAAAAGACAAGTTGAAGCGCTTGCGACCATCGGCGCTTCCTGCATTGCCGCGCCTGCGTCTGGAACGAATGATAAAATTCCTGTCGAAACCGTCGCAAAACGATATCGAACGGTTCTCGAGCTTTGCGAACCTTATGGAGTTCGACCTCTATTGGAACTTTGGGGCGTTTCGCAAACGCTCGGAAAGGTTTCCGATTGTTTGGCGATTTGCGCGGAAACAGAACGAACCGACGCCGCTCTTTTGCTCGACGTGTATCATATGTTCCGAGGAGGGAATTCTTTTTCCTCCTTAGCCTTGATTTCAGGTTCTGCGACGCCGGTGTTCCATATGAACGATTATCCAAGCGAGCCTCCTCGCGAGAAGATGAACGACGGGCACAGAGTCTTCCCCGGCGACGGCCGCGCCCCTTGGAGCGAGATTATGCGTCTGCTTCATAAGAACGGTTTTAACGGCGCGTTCTCATTCGAAATCTTCAACCAAGACTATCGAAAGCAATATTCGGCAGTCGATCAGGCACGGATCGGTTTAGAAAAAATGCAGACTCTTTACGAGGAATACGCCAAGTAGGCGACGTTTATAACGACCGCTTTGAAACAAGGAAGGCGCGTTTGGGTGAGAACGCGCCTTCCTTGTTTCAAAGCGGTCGTTATTTTGCTAACGAGCTATTTCTTTGTTTTGCGCTTAGCGGAAGGACGGAACATAAAGAACAACAGAATCAACGGAACGACGACAACAATATACTGCGGACGCCACGCGCAAATAATAGCGCAAATAGGCGCGGCCACGAGCGTCCAACGCGGTAGACGTTCCAATTCCGGCCACGCGAGCCAAAGAAGAAACATAATTACAAACGTGCGGTTCATGTCAAGAAGTGAATCGTCGTTTGCCGCATAACGTCTGTATATTCCAAAAGCGACCAATCCGCCCAGGCACAAGACTATCCATCCGAGCTTTGAGCGTAAGGAACGTTTGGAGGAACTTGCTTCCGACGCTATGCGTTTATGGTTTTCATTAGGCTGTTCCGACATGATCGCTGCGCTTTCGGGCGTTATGAAAGTCGATTTCGGAAATCGTCATAATTAAATTTACGAATAATGCGGAAATCCCCGCCTGGAACGTCAGAGTCGCATGATACGATCGACGGAAGTTGAACCCCGTTAAACGTCGTGTTCTTGACCATGGTGTAGTGAGCCATATCCTCAACGCATAATCGAGTTCCAATTTGCAACGGCGAGTCGAAGAGATATTCGCCGAGCAGATCGCCGGAAAGACACGTCTTGCCGCCAATGACGTACTTGTATCGTCCTTCTTCAAGAGGACCTTCGACGTCTTCGACGACTCGCTTGGCTCCTAATATTTCGGGAGTATAAGGCGTTTCTAGTACGTCCGGCATATGTGCGGCCGTCGACGCGTCAAAAATGGCGACGTCGATACCCGTCGGATTGCTAATGACGTCGAGTACGGTTGCGACGAGAAAACTCGTATGAATAACGTGAGCTTCTCCCGGCTCCAAAATGACGTCTAATCCGTATTTCTTGCGGAAGTCGTTGACGAGCGCAATGAGCTTTTCAACGCCGTATCCTTGTCGCGTAATATGGTGCCCCCCACCGAAGTTGATCCATTTGACTTTATTAAAAAAACGTTCGAAACGAGCGCACACTACGTCCAAGGTTCGTTGCAAGACGTCGGAACCTTGTTCGCACATCGTATGGAAATGTAAACCGTCGATTCCGTCAAGCGCGTCGTCTCCTTCGGCGAGCAAACTGTTGAGCCGAACGCCGAAACGAGAGCGTCCGGTGCAAGGATTGTAGATTTCGTGCGGAACTTCGGAGTATTCAGGGTTTATTCGTAAACCGACCTCTATTTTTTGCCCGCAATTCTTAACGATCTTTCTGAATCTTCGCCACTGCGACAAAGAGTTGAAGACAATATGATCCGCTACTTTGCACAGTTCAACCATTTCTTCTTCGGAGTACGCCGGAGAATATACGTGAATTTCTTTTTCAGCGCTGAAATGATCGCGACCCAATAGGGCCTCGTGCAGACTACTGGCGGCGATTCCTGAAAGGTACGGTTCCAACTCATCGAAAACGCCCCATGTGGAGAAAGCTTTTAAAGCGAGCAAAATGCGACAACCAGTCTCCTTTTGAACGCGTTGAAGGATCTTCATATTGCGCCGAATCAACGCTCTGTCGATTAAGTAATAAGGGGTTGGCGTCGGCGCTGCGGAGTAGTCGAAATCGGGTAAAAGGGTCGAGTTGATCATATTGGAAAACGATATTTTTCTTTACTATATAGAAGGAGAGCGCGCAAGTATGCGAGCATAGGAGCGCGCTCATCCAAATATGCCGAACGATCGAGAGCAAAACGCTATTCAAAAACGGTCGTTGGAGTCGTGTTCTTCCAAGGCAGTCCCCAGTCGCCGATTTCTTCCATGAACGGATCTGGATCGAATTCTTCGACGTTGAAAACGCCGGCGCCGCTCCATTGTCCGGTTAAAAAGAGCTTAGCGGCGAGCGCGGCAGGAGCGCCGGTCGTGTAACTGACCGCTTGAGAACCGACTTCGCGATACGCTTCCTGATGATCGCAAACGTTGTAGAGATAACATGTTCTCGCTTGCCCATCTTTTTCGCCGACGAACCAAATGCCAATGCAAGTTTTCCCGACGGTGCGCGATCCGAGAGACGCCGGGTCGGGAAGCACTTCGCGAAGGAATTGCAACGGCACGATTTCACGACCTTGAAATACGATCGGTTTGACGTTAGTCATTCCCACGTTTTCGAGCGCCTTTAAGTGATAAAGGTAGGAATCGCCAAACGTCATCCAAAATCGCATTCGCTCAATTTCGGGGAAGTTCTTAATGAGCGACTCCATTTCCTCGTGATAGAGAAGGTACATATTGCGATCGCCGATACCTTCGGGGAAGTTAAAAACTCTCTTTAACTCCATCGGCTTGGTTTCGATCCATTTTCCTTGATCATAGTAACGTCCGTTAGCGGTAACTTCGCGGATATTGATTTCAGGATTGAAATTCGTTGCGAACGGGTAACCATGGTCTCCTGCGTTGCAGTCGATAATATCGATCGTTTTGATGCGGTCAAATAAGTGTTTTCGCGCGTATGCGACGTAAACGTTGGTCACGCCGGGATCAAATCCGCAACCCAAGATGGCGAGAAGCCCAGCGTCCTTGAACCGTTGATGAAATTCCCATTGAGGGGCGTAGCAGTATTTCGCAACCGAAGGATGTTCGTAGATCGCCGTGTCGAGGTAATTAACGTTGCACCGAAGACACGCTTCCATGATCGGCAAATTTTGATAAGGAAGCGCAACGTTAATCACGATTGCCGGCCGGCTCTTATTAAAGAGTTTCACAACTTCGTCGACGTTGTCAGCGTCGACTTGTTCGGTGATGATTTTATGCGGATAATTCTTAACGTCGTCGACGATCTTATCGCACTTAGAAAGGGTACGGCTTGCGAAGATAATTTCCTGGAAAATTTCCGGATGTTGAGCGCACTTATGCAAAGCCACGCGTCCGACGCCTCCGGCTCCAATAATCATAACTCGGTTCATTTTTTACCTCTTGCCCAAAAAACGCCCCCAAAAAACGGACTTGTCGAACGACCCGTGTCAAGCGAACGACAAGTTTAAAACGCAACGATCTTATTCTATAACGTTGAGTTTTAAAAGCAAGAGGCAAATACGGTTGACTTGAGTCCTATATTGGAACTTGGAGGAACGTTTGGATGATTGTCTGTTGGCGAAAAATGGAGGATTTGTTACAATGACGACGATAGGAACAGCGTTCGTTGTAAGTTTATTTCATTCAAGGACGACAGACCTTTACTCGATCAGCTTCGTCGACCTAGTCGGGATGTATGGTGATCCTTATGAAAACAAAAGATAATTGGTTGTTTCGCGGCGTCGTTATTATAGCGCTTTGCATCGCGTACTGCGGTTTTGCTCAGAATTGTTTTTCGGACGAACCCGAGAATCAGGGCGCGACATGGCGCGACGCAGGCGAATCTGACGACGGCGGCGCTAGCGTTCCTCTCAGAGCGAATCCAGGGGAAAACGTAGCGAGCGCTTCGAATTCGACGACCGCCGTCGTAACTGATTCAGGAGGTTTTCAAGGACCTAAAACGACTCGGTATTCCCTCGAATTAGCCAAGCTCCCCAATTCAGAGGATCAGTTCTGGGTTGTTTATGACATAGCGCCTTATACGGAACGCTTTCCGAATCTGACAAGTCCCCAAGATTCAATCGTCGACTGGATTCTCTTTGATTCCGGCGACGATTTTTGGCGACGAGAACCGTTCTCGGTTTTAAACGCCTCCCGCGATCGTCTTTACGTGTATCATTCGGACAAGGTTCAGCGTTACGTTTCCAATATTGTCGATCGATTTATCGATCCGTCGAAACGATCTAGCTCGTTTCGAATTCAAGTGGTCGCGTTCCATTCTCCGGATTGGCGCGCTCGAGTTTCACAATACTTGTCGCCGCTGAAAACAACTACTGTTGGAAACGGACTCGACGTTCAAAGTTGGTTGGTTGATCGGAGTAATTTTGAAAAAACAATGTCGGAACTTGAGCGACGTTCAGATTACACGCTGATCAACTCCGTTAAAAATATTGTTCCTAACGGCGAGACTTTCGGTTGGGCGGCGGCTTCGCCGCGAAAGGAGTATAATCGCGACTATCGAATCGACTCGAATTCGGTTGCGGGATATTCGACGGATACCGCCTCTGTTGACGAAGGATTTCGCATTGAAACGACCCCGTTGCTTTCGACGACCGGCGAGACGTTAGAAATCATGTTTCGATATCGTTCAACGGTCGTAGATCGTACGAAGACTTTCGGATTACGCGTTCCGACTCCGGCGGCGCCGCGTCAACAACTTAATGTTGAAAAACCCATGATAATTTCGTGCGACTTTCGCGGCAAGGTTGCCTTTGAAAGGTCTCATTGCGCGATTATCGATCTCGGTATGACTCCGTTCACGCTTCCCAAAAAGAACGGCGCCTCTGAAACTGGTCTTGTCGAAACGATGTCGAATTTAGTCGCGCCTAAAACAGTCTTTTATGACGTTTTGCTCATTATCTCTCAAACTGATTGACGTTCGAACTTGCCGACTAGGCTTCTTGTCCTGCTTACGGCTTTACGTTCGGAATTGCCTTGGAAAATTGAGCGTGGCAAAAAGAAAACGCAAGCGGAGGTTTAGGAAGAAAATCCGCTTGCGTTTGACGCGTGCGTCGCATGTATACGCGAACGTCGAACTAATAACCGTATTTTTCTACGAGTTTGTCAAAGATTTCTTTTTCGACTTCAAACGCCGTTCCGTGTCGAGTGTTTTTGGGGAATGAAATGAGGTCGGCGACGTCTTCCCAATTTCCGTTTCGAAATCGAACGGCGCCATATTTATTGTCACGATAGCAGTCGTAGTAAACAATCCAGTCGTCGCCGACAAATAAAGAACTCGGACCTTCGACCCAATTCTGAGCGGAAATTTGTTTGCCTTCTGAAAAGGGACCTTCCGCCGTTTTCGCTGTTGCGACTAGAATGATCTTCTTTTCAGCGGGGAACAATGTTTCGTCTTTGTAGAATAGATAATAAACGTCGTCTTTCTTTGTCAAAAAAGCGTCGATTACATTGTGACCTGGATCGAAATACAATTTGGTAGGCGCAAAAGTTTTGAAGTCCTTGGTTGTCGTAAAGTAAACTCTGTGATCGTATCGAGTTTCGCTTGTGCCTTTGTCCGCCGGAGAGTATCGCCCGGGAATCGTTGAGGACCAAATAATGTAAAACTGTTCGGTTGCGTCGTCGTAATATACTTCAGGAGCCCAAACGTTTCTCGTCGTTGGTTCGTGTCGCATCGCAGGAACGACGCACGCGTCTTCCCATTCAATCAAATCCTTGCTGTGCGCGTAACCGAAGGATTGACCGTCCCAAGCAACCGTCCAAACCATTCGGAAAATACCGTCCGGACCGCGGGTAATACTAGGATCGCGCGTTCTCTTTTGATCTTTTCCGACCGGAGCGGGCAACGTTGCCTTATCGCCGTTAAGAGGCGTCCATTTATATCCGTCGCGACTTGTTGCAAAGTGAACGCCGTCGAGTCCGTCGCCTTTGAAATAGCAGAAGACGTAATAGCCGGTCTCGACGCCTGGTCCGGACAGTTTGACCTCTGCGGCGGGAATGGCGTCGTCGGAGATTACGCGTTGCGTATATCCGAGAAGAGCGCACGCAACGAGGAAGAGACTTACTATTATCCGCGTTTTGATCATTGTTGTTTCCTTATTATGGTTATAAATTGGTCTGCGAACCGACGGCAACACGATTTGCGCGCGCCTGTCCTATAGAACCTTTAGTTGGGAGAAATTCTATCGCAGAGACGTTAATCTTTCAATAGACGTCTTTTTGCCGCGTCTATTGATTTCTTATGAAGATTGATCCGGTTGCGCATTAGTGCGATTTTATTACAATCGATTTGCAGATTGCGAAGCGTGGCGCTACGCATCCCCTCTTTATGATTTTCACGTTGCCGATATGATCCGAATACGACTTGCAAATGCGGAAGACGCGGATGCGTTGCAGAGAATTTACGCGTATTATGTAGAAGACTCGGAAACGGTCGTTTCTTTTGAGACTGAAGCTCCCGACGTCGCCGAATTTCGAAGACGGATCCAACAGATATCCGCAGCCTTTCCGTACCTTGTTTGTGAGCAAGACGGGCGTTTGCTTGGTTATGCGTACGCGCACAAGTGTTTTGAACGCGCAGCCTACCAGTGGTGCGCGGAAACTACAGTCTATTTGAGTCGCGACGCTCGCGGTTTGGGAATTGGGCGAGCTCTCTACTTTGCGCTGATACAATTGTTGACGAAACTCGACTATCGCGTGCTGTATGCGGTAATCGTTTCTGAAAATCGTGATAGTTGTCTATTTCACGAACGTCTTGGGTTTCGTCTTTTCAGCGTTTTTTCCCAGTCTGGTTGGAAATCCGGTCGATGGTTGGACGTGTCCTGGTACGAGTTGAAATGCGGTTCCTTCGACGGCGAGCCGTCGCCACCGCGTTTAATTACTGATCTTTCAGCAAACGAAATTGAAAGGGTTTGCGCCGAGGCTACAACGCGCGTTACGAATTCTCCGACTCGAGCTTGAAAGCGTGGGAAACAAGGTTTTTAACGTCGTCGAAGGAAAGGTGCGTAAGCCCGCGATAGAGGCACTCGGCATATATTTTAACAAGGGTATTTTTACTAAGAGGAGTCGATCGATACGTTGCCGTTGCGCCTGTAACGGCGTCGAGTCCGTAATAGTTGGAAGGCGTCGATTTTTCAAATCGCAACGCGTTGGAATGATAGTACGCTAATGAAAAGACGAGCGACTCGATCGATTCAGGAGACGTTTGCGGCGGACGCGCTTCATAATTCCATTGAATATTCCACTGGCGGATAAAGCCGTTTTCCGAGCCAACGACGAGGTTGGCGCCTGAAAGGTCTAACGCCAAATCGACAACTTCGCCGTCAGGATTGGAGATCTTTTCCGCCTCTACGCCTTTGTCTAGGTTCCAAAAGCGAATGAAATTATCTTTTCCGCTCGAAACAAGGAAACGCCCGTCTGGGAATAACTTCAAAGCGTTGGCTTCTCCCAAGTGCCCAGAAAGAATTTTCTCTTCGTTTGTAACAAGATTTGAACAATAGATCTTGCCATTTGCGCAACCTGCGATTAAAACCGTACCGTCGCACGAAAGATCTACCGATAGTATAGCGCCGGGGAAAGGACCAATTTCGCGAATCGGAAGAACGCTCCTTCCATTCCAAAACCGAACGTACGAATCCGTAGTCGACGTAACGATGGTTCTTCCGTCGCGGCTAAACACGAGCGAGCGCGTTTCTCCGTCTCCGACGTGAATTCGTAGCAAAACCTTATGTAAAGCTAGATCCCAGAGAACGACATTTCCATTAGCGGTGGCCAGAGCGACGGTTCTCCCGTCAGGCGCGAAGGAAACTTTTGCAGGGCTTTTAACGGATTCAGGTAAAACTCCAATTCTTCTTCCTGTCGCTAGATCCCAGACGTAGACCTTTTGATCCCAACTTGCGGAAACGAGAAATCGTCCGTCTGGTGAAAGGGCGATCGTACGCACCCAGTCGTAGTGTCCGTTGAGTTCGTACTGCATCGACCAACGTTGGACTGCGTCGGCGCTTTCTTGTTTCGCTTTTTTCCAGACGCGAATTACGGAGTCTTTTCCCGCCGACGCTATATACGCTCCGTTCCACGGAACGGAGATCGTTGAAACGACGCCTTCATGCGCCTGAAGACAGAGCGTTTGCGTTACCTGATCGACTCCTACGCGCGTTGCTCGACGATCGATCAGCGTTTCAAATTGTTGACGGTAGCTTTCCCAGCCTTCAATTTTTTTTGCCGCCTGATACGCTTCCACCAACTTTGAAACGTTTCCTTCATTGTTGGCTTGCCGCGCCTTTTTTAGGAGATTTTCAAAGAGCGTTTGTCGTTTCATTAATTCCTCGGATGAATTAATGAGACAGAGCAATCGTGGGGCGCGAGTTTCCTTACTGTGCGCGCACAAAAGCTCAACGCTGAAGATTTGGCAAGAATTGCCTTGAGTGATTGATATTACGCAGCGTTTTCTGGGATCAAACCACAGCGCTTCAACTGAACCGCCTTGACGTTGAAAAGTACGAATCCGGCGCTTTTGAGCTACGTTCCATATGGAAATATGCGCGTTGTCGTATCCGGTTGCCACCCATTCGCCGTCGTCTGTTACGGAAAAAGCCGTGAGCGTGTGGTTTTCATCGAGAAGCCTGGCGACAAGACGGTCGTCGTCAAAAACGTCTACGCTATTGCTTTTCGGTTTGAAGACGAGGCGAGACCCGACGTTTAGCTCTTTTGAAATCATCGGAGCCGTCGTCATTCGATCTCGGCATATATTCCAATCAACAGGACGGAAGAAGACTTGAATACCGCCTTGAAATTCCTGCCGCAACGAAGATTCGACAACGAGATTATTGTCGTCGTCTCGAGATAGACTCCATCTATGGTCAGCGCTCAGAGCGATAATATTTCCCGCGCCGGGTTGCGACGACGGGTTATGCGGGAACTCGACAAGGGTCGATCCTGAATAAACGTCGATAATGACAAAAGAGCGGTCGACTAGTTCTAAAATGACGTGATCGCCGTCGTCGGCAAGGTATAACGAGGGAGGCGTCGATTCATTTTTTCTGCGCAGGACAAATTGTCGTACGCACTGCGAATCCAAATGAGACAGGTCTTGCGCCGTTTGTGCGGAGCGCAGAATATCGGCGCGATGAGGATCGATTTCGAGCGCGCGTTCATAGGCGTTCAAACCGGACTTGAGATTCCCTCGTTCGACGTTTATGAGTCCGAGCGCGTAAAATGCTGACGGATCCCTGAACTTATTTTGAGTGAGTTCTTCCATCTGCCGCATTGCGGTAAGATCGTCAATCTGACCGCTTCGCCATTGCGCCAAAGTTCTGTTGAAAAGAATTTGGGGATGATTGGGCTTGGAATCGTTCGCTTGTTTTAATAAGCGCAGAGCTTCTTGCGTTTTCCCTAAGTCCAATAGTGATATTGCCTTGTTACAAAAACTCTCCGCCGTTAAGGCCGCGTTTTGCGGTTGGCGACGGGGATAGCTTTCGCCGGTGGACTCTTCGTAAATTTCGACGAGTTGATCGGCTAGAAATTGCATGGATTCCGGTCGATCCGCCGGGTTCTTTTGGAAGCACCAACGCATTAGCTGCACGAGTCTAGGCGGCATGATTGGACGCGATGGAGCCTTAGGCGTCTTGAGATAGAGTTCAAAGACTTCAGCTGCGGTTTCTCCTCCCTTTTTACAGGGGGAATTACCGTGAAACATTGCCAACACGGAAATCGCCCATGACCAAATATCCGATTGTCTCGTGATGGGAACGACAGGCGTATGATTGTCCTGCGCGTTTTTGTCCTTGTTGCGCAAACTTCGAAACGCGTGCAGTTGTTCTGGTGAACAGTAGGACGGGGTCATGCCTTCGCAGGATTCGACCAGACCGTTTTCTTCCGAAGAACCCGTGATAAACTTAGAAAGGCCGAAGTCGGTAACTTTGATTGTCGTTCCGGACGTCATAACGTTTCCCGGTTTAACGTCCAAATGAAGGAGTCCTTGACTGTGGGCGTGTTCCAAACCCCAGGCGAATTGAATTGAAATATCAAGCAGTCTTGCGAGGGAAACTTGCGGCCCGCCGTCATAGATTCTTTTATCGGAAATCCAATCGCGCAAAGTTCCGTCAGGCGCGAGTTCGGCAAAGAGTCTTGGAACGCCGTCGATTCTTCTGACGAAATAGCAAGAGACAATGTTTGCGTGCAGTCCGAGTTCAATCCACGTTTGGCACTCGCGTTCAAAGTTTTCTTTTCCGCTTTCAGTCGTAACGACCTTGGGTTTGGGGCTTTTGACGATGAGATCGATATTCCAGTCGCGTCTTCGAACGCGTTGCACGTACCCGACGCCGCCTTCCGCATAAAGTTTATTAGGAGTCAGCGGCAGAACTTGGCAGAGCCCGTCAAGCAGAATTTCGCCGGCGCGCCAAACGCCCTTAGGAGGATCGGGAAACCTACCGTCGAAATCTGCGGGATCACAGTCGCGGTATTCGTCATAGTCGACAAAACGATTCAGAGTCTGCTTTGAAGAATATTCTCCTTGTTGTGAGTAGGAATCTGTGGATTTTGGCGCGAAAAGTGAAGAGGCGCTTCCAAATGAACTGGAACTGGATAAATGGACTCGCGACATAGCGGAGGATCCGTATGTTTGCGATGAGTTCAAGAGAAGCGATTCGTCGTACGCGGACTCGGGCGCAAACTGCGACGTCGTAGCGTTCGTTTCGGTCGACGGACTTTTGTCCGATCGGGAACGAACCTGATCGCTTGGTTTGATGAGACTATCGTCGTCGACGTCTTCTTTAATAATGAATTTCTTTTGGCATTTCACGCACCGAGCCTTATGCCCAATCATTTCGCGTTTCAGGTTTTCATAAGGAGCCAGACAGTACGGGCACTTGGAGTTAAAGGTTTCTGATTCCATTGTTATCCGTATGGTATACTACCGTGAAACTGAACGTTTTCAAAATGAAAGAGTAGGGCTCTTGTGAAGCGTTAAGGCTCGGCGCGCGTTCAGCGCTTCGTTAACGAACGTCGCCGGAATTCTGCTCGGCGTCATATTCCTCAAACGCGGCGTTAATTTCCTCGTTCGTCAGATTTCCGTCGTGAAAGATCGTGCGGAAGTTAAAGAACATCGTTTCGCCTTTGCGCAACGTTTGGGAGCCGTCCGCTTTGACGTTATTTTCAAAGTCATGTCGTCCAAACGGATTGCTCGCGAAGAGTCCATAATCGCGGACGTGCCGCCACGGTCGTTCGCCGAGAGAATTGCGTCCGTCTAGCACGGCAATCCCGATCGTAGCAAGCGGCGCTTCCAACTTCTCGTCCTTGATATAAGCGGAGAGTTCTGCGTCGTTCAGTCTCTTGGCGGCGGGACCGACGTAATTCACCCATTTCGAACGCTTGCTCCACGTGTCGCCGTCTTTCTCGCCTGCGTCGTTCACAATAGAGCCGCCCCATTTAGAATTGATTTTTTTCGACGTAACGGCGGTTGGACTCGGAACGCGAATCCCAAATGAGCCTTCTTTTGTGTCGCCAAAGACGACCTTTTCCTTGACCGGAGTTATCTCGACTGAAAAATCGATAATCCGAACGTCTTTGCCATTGATATTTCCGGCGCTAAAAGTAACGCGCCGCACGTCCTTGCAAACGTCCGATTTTGTCTTGTCGTTAAACCACGCGTTTTCCGTAACGAGAATCACCTTGTCCTCGGACTCTTCCAGCGATACAAATTTCGTTTGTCGAATCTTGGAAGGCGTGCCGCCCCAGAAATCTCCACGATCCACGTCGCCATGATTAAACCAAAACGAACGATGATGAGGATGGTCTTTAACGCCGTTTCTTTCCGCAAGAACCGCGTTGAATAGGACGTTCTTCATTTGATTGTCTTTTTCAACAGAAGCGTCGACGTCTTCAATCATAGGCCACGCGCGGGTTGCCAAAGATCCGTTTGGCGCGCAAATCGGCCAGACGATAGGCGTGCCCTTATAGTCGCTACGATATTCGGCAAAAAAATCGCCGTCGACAAAGATTCTAACGTCGTTTTCGGAAAGCTTAATTGCCGTCAGTTTCTTGCCGATTTCTTGCGACCTTGTTTCTTGCGAAGTCGCGGAATTGAGCGAAATGATCGAAGCTACAAAAAGCAACGTTAAAGACTTTGAGATTATGTGAGCGACAGTCGCCGACTTGTTCCAGCCCCATATTCCTTTGTTCAAGGTCATTACCGATTACCCCCAATCGTTAAAGCTACCGTTTTAAGGAGATGTGATAACGCAATGCGCGAGGTTCAGGCTGACGACCGCAAATTTTCTCGGCGGACGCTCGCGCGAATGCGCGCCGTTGTTTTAGCGCAACAAGAAAAGCGTTCGTCTTGTTACGGATTGGAGATCGTTCCCCCGAAATCGGGAGCGTTTCCGAGGATTGACAACGTTTGGAGTAGCGTGTTGAGATGAGAGATACGCGGCCCGTACTTGTCGAAGAAGTCGTTCAGCATATATTCGCTATCCTGCAGGTCTTCAAAAGACGCGTCTATCTCAAAAGCGAGATTCGATAGGAGAGTCGATTGGATTTTTCCTAAGGATTCCGCAGCCGCTTTGCAAGACTGAGCGAGCTCCGGATTAGCGCGTCTCCATTGCGCCAGTTCGAAACTCCGCTGGCGTTGAGCTGCTGAAAGCTGATTGACAACTTCCTGTAAAAGCGCGTTCTGCCTATTTTGGGAGGCAATCAGTTGACGAATGAGATCAGAGAACTCAGATTCTCTGTCTGCATGTTGCGTAATCGTCGCTCCTGCGGAGGAGTCGATGGAACCGACGAGTTCATATTTTGAAGTATTAGCCATAACAAACACGCGGTAAAGTTTCAAATTTAAATGTTCGGCGTATGGGGAAGTAACAAGTAAGGAACCGCCGCGTCGCCGTACCGTTCATGCTTCTATTATACACCAGATTTCTTGTACAAACTTTATATTCGTTTCATTTTCAAGAATCGCCGCGTTAAAATTCGCGTCCGTTGCGTCGTCCTAAACGCGTTCCGAAGCGAAAATCAGACCCAGAAGATGAATAAAAAAGCCGTATAAAAAGAAAAACGTATTGAAAAAAAAGGATCAAACGGTAAAATTACGGACGTGTGGGGCTTCTTCGATTATTGCCCGGGAGGACTAAATAATAGCGTGGGTCAGCGTCGGAACAAGGCTGGTGCTAGTGCACGCCTGAACGCTCATCCGTCTCGCAGCGACTTTCCCAGGTCGCAAATACATCG
>ONGM01000121.1 GCA_900317365.1 uncultured Planctomycetota bacterium | reverse complement strand
TTCGTCGTCGACTTGGAAGAGCCACTCGGTCTTGAGCTGCTCCATGCCTTCCGGCGTAATCTCCGACGCAGGTAGGGTCGACGCGACAAAAAGCGCGACGAACGCCGCCAACAGCGTTTTCTTCATAGTGCAATTCCTTCTTGGTCTCACTGCGAGCGCTATGAGTGGGAACTCGCGCTCATGCGCCGCGACAAACGGTCGAGGCTTTCGTATAAATTCTACAACAACGATTTTGCGACGTCAACAAAATTTTGGCGAGGCGATCTTTTTTAAGAAGACGACGCGCTCAGTCAAGATCGCCGGAGCCCCCTTCCGGGGAGCCTCTTCCGAATCGCGCGTAAAAAGAAAAAGCGGCGAATCCCGAGAGAAGGATTCGCCGCTCGTTTAACAAATCAAAGCGAACGCGAGGTTAGGCTTAGTTCTTTCTGACTTCTTGCAACGCGCTGTAATATTCAAAGCGCTTGTAGATTTCCGCTTGCGCTTCTTCTTCGTAACGCGCGGCGGCTTCCGGGTTGATGCGCTTGAGAGACTTGAAGCGGTTTTGTTTCGCTTCGAAATCTTTGAGGAAACCTTCGGGCGCCTTGCTTGCGAGTTCGAAGGGCTTTTCTTTGCGCGGGTCATAAGACCAGAGCGGCCAGTAACCGCACTTGACGGCTTCTTTCTGAAGTTCCATACCGGTCTTCATATCGATGCCTTGTCCGATGCAGTGGCTGTACGCGATAACGAGGGACGGGCCGCGATAGGATTCCGCCGCGACGAGCGTCTTGATCGCGTGCGCGGGGTTCGCGCCAAGGGAGATCTGACCGACGAAGCAGGTTCCGTAAGAGGTGGCCATCATGCCGAGGTCTTTCTTGGTCGTCGCTTTACCGCCGGCGGCGAATTTCGCAACGGCGCCTTTCGGGGTCGACTTCGAGGCTTGCCCGCCGGTGTTCGAGTAGACTTCCGTGTCGAGAACGAGAATATTGACGTCTTTCTGAGACGCGACGACGTGATCGAGTCCGCCGTAACCGATGTCGTAAGCCCAACCGTCGCCGCCGATGATCCAGGCGCTACGACGAACGAGGTAGTCCGCCGACATTTGGAGGAGCTTGCCTTGTTCGCAATCGCAAGAGCAGGACGCGAGCTTATCCTTCAGTTGCTTGACCCAAACGCGTTGTTGCGCGATTTCTTCTTCCGTCTCTTGTTTGTTCGAGAGGAGGTTGTCGACGAGTTCCGCGCCGATTTGATCGCGTTTCGCCGCCAAGATTTCTTTCATGAACCCGAGCTGTTGGTCGACGCCGGCGCGCATACCGAAACCGAATTCCGCGTTGTCTTCGAAGAGCGAGTTGCACCACGCGGGGCCTTGACCTTCCGCGTTCGTCGTGTACGGGGTCGTCGGAAGGTTGCCGCCGTAGATCGAGGAGCATCCGGTCGCGTTCGCGATCAGCATACGATCGCCGAAGAGTTGCGTAACGAGCTTGACGTACGGAGTTTCGCCGCATCCGGCGCAAGAGCCGGAGAATTCAAAGAGCGGCAGCAAGAGTTGCGAACCCTTGACCGTCGCGACTTTGACTTGCGAACGATCGTAATCGGGAATCGTGAGGAAGTGATCCCAGCTCTTGCGTTCCACGTCGAGGTTCGCGAGTTGGTTCTCGAGGTTGATGCCTTTCTTGCCTTCGACTTCCTTATTCTTAGCGGGGCAGACGTAAACGCACATACCGCAACCGGTGCAGTCGTCGGGAGCGACTTGGAGCGTGAAGCGCTTGCCTTCGAATTCCTTGGTCTTGGCGTCGACGGAACGGAAACCTTCCGGCGCGTTTTCGGCGTAGGAAGGATCGTAGATCTTGAGACGAATCGCCGCGTGAGGGCAAACGAGCGAGCAGTTGCCGCACTGGATGCACGTGTTCGGATCCCAGATCGGAATATCGATCGCGATCGAGCGCTTTTCGTATTTCGTCGTACCCGTCGGGAACGTTCCGTCCGCCGTCGGAAGCATGTCTTTGACGGAGAGGTTTTCGCCGCGAGACGCCAGGATTTCGCCGAGGACGTTCTTAACGAATTCCGGAGCGTCGCCGTACATGCCGGAATGACGATGTTCTTTCGACGTAACTTCGTTCGGAACTTTCACTTCTTGCAACGCCGCCAACGAGGAGTCGACCGCCTTGAAGTTCTTCTCGACGATTTCCGGTCCCTTCTTGCCGTAGACCTTTTGGATACCGGCCTTAATGCGTTCGATACCTTCGTCGACCGGCATGAATTCGCCCAACTTGAAGAAGCACGTTTCCATGACCGTATTGATACGACCGCCCATACCCGCCGCTTTCGCGACCGCGACCGCGTCGACGACGTAGAACTTCAGTTTCTTCGAGATAATCTCTTCTTGCAGTTCGATCGGGAGATGATCCCACACTTCGTCCGCGCTGTACGGCGAGTTCAAGAGGAAGGTTCCGCCTTCGACGATCGTCGAGAGCATATCGACCTTCTTCGTAAAGACGAATTGGTGGCACGCGACGAAGTTCGCGGAGTAGATTTGGTACGCGCCTTTGATCGGACGCGGCGAGAAGCGCAAGTGAGAAATCGTAACGGCGCCCGCTTTTTTGGAGTCGTAGACGAAGTAGCCTTGGCTGTAATTCGGCGTGTATTCGCCGACGATCTTCGTCGTTTCTTTATTGGCGCCGACGGTGCCGTCGCTACCGAGACCGTAGAAGATGCAACGACGAACGTCGTCTTTTTCCGTCGAGAAGCTCGCGTCGTACGCAACGCTCTTGAAGGTCAGGTCGTCGTTAATACCGACGGTGAAGCCGTTCTTGAGAGCGCCGGATTCGAGAGCGTCGTAAACGCCTTTGACCATAGCGGGCGTGAAGTCTTTCGAAGCGAGTCCGTAACGACCGCCGTAGACTTTCGGCATGGCGCCTTCCCACGCTTGATTGAGCGCGGTAACGACGTCGAGGTAAAGCGGCTCGCCGATCGAGCCCGGTTCCTTCGTGCGGTCGAGAACGGCGATCTTTTTGACCGTCTTCGGCAACGCGTTGACGAACGCCTTCACGTCGAACGGACGATACAGACGAACGTTGACAAGACCTTCATTCTTGTCGAGTCCGACGTAGTCGAGGTATTCTTCAACGATACCGGCGCCCGACGCCATGACGACGATAACGTTTTCCGCGTTCGGATCGCCGACATAATCGAAGAGACGATATTGGCGCCCGGTCAGTTTCGCGAACTTGTCCATTTCTTCCTGGACGATCGCCGGAACCGCCGCGTACGCGGGATTGCACGCTTCGCGCGCTTGGAAGAAGACGTCCGGGTTTTGCGCGGTTCCGCGAATGACCGGACGAGAAGGATTGAGCGCGCGCTCGCGGAACGCCTTGATCAGATCCATGTCGAGCATCTGACGAACGACGTCTTCCGAGATCTTTTCAAGCTTATTGACTTCGTGCGACGTGCGGAAACCGTCGAAGAAATGGAGGAACGGAACTCGACTGCGATGCGTCGCGGCGTAAGAAATGAGCGCGAGATCGTGCGTCTCTTGGACGGAACCGGCGGCGAGCATCGCCCAACCGCAGGATCGAGTCGCCATAACGTCGGAGTGATCCCCGAAGATCGAAAGCGCGTGGGTCGCAACGCAACGCGCCGTTACGTGGAAGACGGTCGGCGTCATTTCACCCGCGATCTTGAACATATTCGGGATCATGAGGAGCAGACCTTGCGACGCGGTGAACGTGCACGTCAGAGCGCCGGCTTGCAAAGATCCGTGAACGGCGCCCGCCGCTCCGGCTTCGCTTTGCATCTCAATCACTTGAGGAACGGTTCCGAAAAGGTTCTTTTTACCTTTAGCCGCCCAATCGTCGGTGAGTTCGCCCATCGTAGACGACGGGGTGATCGGGTAAATCGCCATGACCTCGTTGCAAAGGTGCGCGATCATCGCAGCGGCTTCGTTACCGTCGCACATTACAAAGCGTTTTTCATCGCTCACAGTTCTGTCTCCTGAACAAAAAAATAATACGAATGAGCTCGCATAGTCTAGCGAAGCGCCGTCGTTTCGTTGCGCTAACGAGACGACAATTTTGCGGCGCGTAAATCGCGTAAAAACAAAGAAAGCCGCGCGCTCTGACGTCGCTGCGACTTCAACGTTTCACGGCGCGACACGCGCGCGCGCATTTTCCGTACATTATATAGCGTCCAATCAAGCGCGACAACGGGGGGAGTCTTTTTTCTGTCGCCGTGCGGTCGCGCGTTTCCGGACAACGAAGGCGCGTTCGCGCTTTATCGACCAAGAATAACGAAAAATAAATTCTTCTTTCAAAAATCCAACCTTTTCCGACGATCGAATACAACGCCCTTTACTTTTACGCGGGAATTGTATATAATGACGGTACGAACACAAGCGTCGCGCGCGGAGCGAGAGTTCCGAGGCGTCGGCGCGTCGACAGGACGGTAGGGCGATTCGACACTCAAAGTCGTTTGCGTCGCGCCGTCCTTCACGTTTATAATAGGATAGGGCGCGCGCAGTAGCAAACGCCTTCCTTACCGAAGCGAGTAACACGCTCGATCGCGCGACCGTTAAGCAACGCGTCGTTTGCGACCGCGCACAGTATATGGGAAGCGCCGATTAAAATGAGTGAAAATCGTATGGAACCAGCCTTCGGCGTCGTTCGCGTCGACGAACCTCAGACGACAAATTTGCGCAATCTTCTTATGCGATGGTGCAAATTAATCGCGCTTGAAGCGGCGACCGCGCGTAAACGCGGGGCCGCCAGCGCGCTTGTGGAAGACTACTTGCTCGGCGCTATTGAAGCGACTTCCGAGTCCGCCGTCTTAGACGCTTCCACAATCGCGCTGTGGATCCTCAAAGGGGATCTCGTCTATCAAATCGCCAAACTTATGGCGCAACCGCCCGAAAAGTCGGAACTTCCGCCGGAATCTTTCGACGACAAGGGAACGCTTCTGCGCGACGTGATCTTCGATCTTGAGGAACAGGTCCGCGAAGGCTTCAAGGCGACGCCGACGCCGACGGCGGAAGACGTCGCCGGAATGCTCCAGGAAGGTCAGGCGTACATGCCGGAAGCGCGTCTGGAAACGTGGGGAGACGTGCGCTTCGGACTCCATGAAACGATCGTCGCGACGCTCGTCGGCGCCGCGTCGAATTTGAATCGTTCCGCAAAATTCGCGAAAGAAGCGTGGGAAAAACGCGGTTTCATCGCCGAGGGGCTTCTCAATTCCCTCAAAACAATGTCCCCGCGCGACAGAAAAGAAAAGAAGCCCGAAATCCAGAAAGAAGTCGACGCGATCGAGCGCGGCGTTCAGGAAAGCAAAGAGCTCTATTACGCGACGGTCGACGGAATCGTCGATTCGCTCGCGACGCTCGCGGATCCGAACACCGAAGAAGAAACGCTCTACGAGACCCTCGCGAACGCTGGGAAAATCGCGGCGAACGCGTTCGAAATCGCGGAATACGCCGCGCTCTTCAAGTACGGTTCTCCGACCCCGCGACCCGTTAAGACCGGCGGAATCGAGGGAAAATGCGTTCTCTTTTCCGGCGACGATTTCGAAGCGCTCGATCAACTCCTCGAACGCGCGGAATACAACGAAATTAACGTCTGGACGCGCGGAGAAGCGCTCGCCGCGCACGCGACGCCGCATTTCGCCAAACGCAAGCGACTCGTCGGTCATTACGGCGGTTCATGGCGCAACCAACAGCGCGAGCTCGACTCCTTCCCCGGTTCGATCTTCGTCGCCGCGACTCCCGTCCAAGAGCCGCTCGAAACGTACGCGCCTTACATGTTCTCAAGCGTTCCGACGCGCTGGGACTCCGTCGCCGCGTTGCCCGTAAAAGAGGACGGAAAGTACGATTTCAACGCCGTTATGCGCGGCGCTAAGGACTCATCCGGGTTCTTCCGAAGTCGCGAAACGTTCGTCGCGCTACCCGTCGGGTTCGGCGGAGAAGAACAGAGCAAAATCGTCGATCAATGCGCGCGCGCGTTCCGCGTCGACTCGCTCTCGAAGATCGTCTTCGTCGTCGGACAGGATTTCCCCAACGACGAATGCGACTATTTCGATCGACTCTTCCAAGCGCTCCCCGACTCGACCCTCGCGATCACCGTCGGCGACGCGCGATTCCGATACGGTCGCAACCCGATTCCGACCACGCGTCTCGGACTCCCCAAAATCCTCGATTTCGGACGACTTCGCGACGCCAACGCGGCGATTCGATTCGCGCAAGAGTTCGGCAAGGAGCTCGATCGACCCGGCGCCGACGCTCCCGTCCAGTTCTTCGCGTCCGTCTGGGGAGAACTCTCCGTCTCGCTCGTCTTCGCGCTCGCCTCGAAAGGCTACCCGGTCGTCGTCGGGCCGAAAGCGCCGCAATGCTGGAACGGTCAAATCATCGAAGCGCTTAAAGATCGCTTCGGCGTCAAACTAGCGGGCGATCCAACGACCGATCTCAACGCTAAATAACGTCCATAACCAACGCGTCGACAGCTCGTTCAGCGTCCGTCGACGCGTTTTTTCTTTGCGCGCCGACAAGACGACGCGCGACGCCTCCGAAACGCAACTCTTCGCATCGCTAGACTCGGTGAAAAATGGCGCTCTACAAATTCGCAACGACGCGCGTTCTCGCGATTATCCTCTGCGCGCTCCCACTCGTCGCGCTCGCCGCCGACGACGGTCAAATCGACGTTCAAAACGACGTTCAAATCGTCTCGCCCGACGCGCGCGTCTCTCTCGCGTTCGACGCTCAAGGCGGGCTAAACTTCCGCGCGACCTTCGACGGGAACAAGGTCTTCGACTCCTCGCCGCTCGGGCTAACATTTGAAAAATCGGATCCGCGCGACGATCTCGTAATCGCAGGCGTCGAATCGAAACTCGTCGACGAAACGCGCGTCGTCAAAATCGGTCGAAAATCGACGGTTCGCGATCGTTATCGCGAGGCGACGATCTCGCTCGTCTCGAGCGTTGACCCGAAAAAAGCGCTCCAAATCGTCGCGCGCGTCTGCGATCAAGGCTTCGCGTTCCGATACGTCGTCCCGAAAGATTCCGCGTTCGCTGACTCCGAAGGCGCGTTTCGCGTTCTCGCGGAACAGACGGCGTTCAATTTCGCCGACGATTTCGACGCGCGCGTCGGGCTGGCGGCCGGATACAATACGAACCAGGAGACCGAATACGCGCCGATCAAACTCTCGCAATTCGCCGACGGCAAGCTCGCCGTCGCGCCTCTTCTCGCGATCTCGGACAAGTTCGTCGCCGCGCTCGCGGAGTCGGATCTGCTCGACTGGTCCGGCGCAAACTTCGCCGGAACCGGTTCCAAGACGGTCAAAATCGCCTTAACCCCGCGCGACGACGGAAACGGCGCCGTCCTGCGCAACGCGCCCGCCGCCTCGCCTTGGCGCGTCTGCCTACTCGGAAAGAACGAACGCGAACTCTACGACGCCGCCGATCTCGTGCAAAGCCTCGCCCAACCTTGCGATTTTGACGCGTCATGGATCGAACCCGGCGTCGCAACCTGGGACTGGTGGGCGCCAAAAGGCTCGCGCGATATCTCCACGAAGAGAATTTGCGAATTCATCGACTTCACCGCCGAGATGGGCTGGCGATATACCCTCGTCGACGCCGGATGGTATAAAACGCCCCCGAAAAACGCCGCCGATTCCCGCGATTGGTCCCTCGGACTCGAAGAAAACCCGAAAGTCGACCTGAAAAAATGCGTCGAATACGGCGCGAGCAAAGGCGTCAGGCTCATTATGTGGATCGACTGGCCCGACCTCGTCGCGACCGGACATGGCGACGACGTCCTCAAACACTACGCAAAAGTCGGAATCGCCGGCGTCAAAATCGACCACATGAACTCCCATTCGCAGGAAATGGTCGCCGCGCTCACCGAAACCGTCAAGCTCGCCGCCGACTTAAAACTCCTCGTGAATTTCCACGGAATGTACGTCCCGACCGGGCTGGAACGAACCTTCCCGAATCAGATCACGCGCGAAGGAATTCAAGGCAACGAATATTTCCGCTCACGTCCCCTCGCAATGTCGCAAGTCGTCGCCCTACCCTTCACGCGCGGACTCGTCGGCCCGGCGGACTATACCCCCGGCGGGTTTAAAAATCGACACAAAGAAACCTACCTTCCCCTGAAAAAACAAACCGAGCGCGACGCCTCGTGTCAGGTCGTCGGAACCCGCGCGCACGAACTCGCCCTCTGCATGCTGATCGACTCGCCTCTACGTTGTCTCTGCGACCTGCCCGAAGTCTATCGCGACCAGCCCGGGCTAGAATACCTCCGCGATCTACCGACCGTTTGGGACGATTCCGTCGTCGTCGACGCTAAAATCGGCGAATTCGTCGTCATTGCGCGACGCTCCGGCGACGTCTGGAGATACTCCGGCGCCACCGACGATCAACCGCGTCGATTCGACGTCCCGCTCGAGCTGCTCGAAGACGGCGTCGAATATGAAGGAACGCTTTACGCAGACGCCCCGGAATCGGACGCCGACGCTTGCGCCCTGCGCGTCGAATCTCGCGTCTTTACGCGCGACGATCGACTCGTCGTCGACGCCGCGCGCGAAGGCGGATGGAACCTCGTTCTAACCCCGAAAACGACTCGGAAGTAAACGATGACGCATACGACGCCTCACCTCGCCAAACGCCTGACGCCATGCGGACTTGCGCTGCTCTCTATGCTCGTCTACTACGCGTCCTTGCCGCCGATCGGTCTCAAATATCTCGTCTTCGCCGCGCCGGCGCTCTGGACCGTCCTCGTTAAGAGAACGCGCGACGAAAACGCGTTTGACGACGCGCCGAAAACGCCGAAAAGCCTATTCTTACTCAAATGGCTCGCGCGCGGAGAATATCGGCAGTACTGGTTCGCCGCCTTCCTCTTCTGGCTCGCGACTCTCTGGTGGGTCGGGTACCCTCACCCGGCGGTGCGAATCGGCTGGCTCGCGCTCGCCGCCTACCTTGCGATCTACCTTCCGATCTTCGTTTTCGAAACGCGCGTCTTGAAAAACGTCGCGAAAATCCCGATTCCGATCGCCGCGACGATCGCGTGGACCTCATGCGAAGCGTTCAGAAACGTCGTGATGGGCGGGTTCTCCTTCGCCGGACTCTCGCACGCGCTCTACGACGTTCCGATCTTCCTACAACTCGCGGAAATCGGGGGCGAATACCTCGTCGGCGCGTGGATTGCGCTCGTCGGATCGGCGCTCGGCGTCGCCTATCTCGCCGGACGGCGCGAACCGACCGCCAAAGGCAAGGCGACTCGAATCGCAAGCGTCGCGATCATTATCTTATTGGCGAACGGAATTTTCGGAAAATCAAGACTCGACGCCCTCGACGAACTCGAGGCCGAGATGAAAAATCATTCCGGGCGCCCGTTGCGCGTCGCGCTGCTTCAGGACGCGACGCAATATCGTTACCCGATCCCGCGCGAACTGAATCACGCCGTCTCCGACCGCTATATGTCGCTCGCGATAGAAACGTTGCAACGCGACGAGCCGGTCGACCTAATCGTCTGGCCGGAAGGCACGTTCTACGGCGGCGCCTACGACGTCTTTTTCGATTTCCCGCGAAACTACGGTCCCCTCTACGACTACTTTAACGAATCGAACGCAAGGGACGGTCAAGAAGAAGACGGCGACGAAGAAGAAAGCGAAGCCGCAAGAGACGACCTCGCAACCGTTCCTCCTTCGGAAGAACTGAAAAATGAATTTCGCGAGTATTTCGAAGCGCCTAGCAGATTTGAAGCGCGTAAGAACCTCTTTCTAGCACGAGAAGCGCTCCGACGTCAGCGGAGAGAACTCCCTGCGCTCGCCGATCGTCTCCAAGCCAACGTTCTGCTCGGCTACGCGACCGTCGAACCAATGCTCGACGGAACGGTAACATACTACAATTCCGCTATTTACGTTCCACAACCTGCCGACGTTCGAGACGTTCTGCAAAATTCAAACGAAGTCGGCGGTCATTCTCCCGTCGACGAGATCGTCAACGACGACCCCAACGCCTTCCGGAGATACGATAAAGTCGATCTCGTTATGTTCGGGGAATACGTTCCGTTCGTTCAATATTTTCCGAAATCCTGGAATATTCAATCGATATGCGCGAAATTCACGCTCGCGCGAGGACGCGGCCCAACTGACGTCGCCGTAAGAACTCGCGACGGAGACGTCTTCCGCCTCTCCCCTCATATCTGCTTTGAAAGCTCCATTCCGCATTACGTTCTCAATCAGACCGCGCAATTGAAAGCGCACGGCTCCGATCCGGACGCGCTCGTTTGCGTCTCAAACGACGGATGGTTCCGGTGCGGGGCGGAAATCGATCTTCATCTGGCGACGCAAGTCTTTCGCGCGATCGAGAACCGGCGCTCGCTCCTCGCCGCGACGCACGGCGGATTCTCCGCATGGATCGACGCCGCAGGGCGAATTCGAGAGAAAGGCGCGCGCGGAGAAACGCAAGTCGTATACGCCGACGCATACTGCGTTAAGACCCGCCCGCTCGGACTGATCCGCGCGCAATCCGGGGACGTCAACCTATCGATCGTCGTAAGAAACACCGGTTTCGCCGTCCTGCCTCTCGCCGTCCTGTTAGCGCTCGGAGCCGCGTTGCGTCGAAAACGCGCGACGAAACGCATCGATACGCCCGCCTCTCATACGTTGGAAAACTAGCGCAATCTCACAGCGCCGATCAAATCAAGGAGAACGATATGAAACGCCAAATGACAAACGCGCTCCTCGCGCTGACCGCCTTGCTCGCCGTAACGGCGGCGAGCGCGCGCGCATGGTCCCAAGAAGCGCAAATTAAGTGGACGCCTATCTTTAAGGGAATCGAACTCACCGAGTTCACCGAACGAGAGCCTCTGCGTCGAATCGTCGCCGCGCGCGTCGACCTGACCGCCCCGGGAATCAAATTGAAGTCGACCCCTCCTAACGTCGATTTCAAACCGGACGATAAAGAAACGTATCGAGAAACGACTCCTGAATTTCTACAAAAGAACGACCTCGCGATCGCCGTCAATGGAAACTATTACACGCCGTTCGGAAATACGACGATCACGCAAGGAGGGGACTCCAATTTGCGCGGACTCGCCGTCTCCAATGGTTTTGTCGAATCTCAGCCGGAGGAAGGCTTCCCGTCTTTCATTGTCAATAAAGACGGGTCGATGGAGATTCGCGCGACCGCGCCGGGTGAAAATTTAGACAATGTTCTCGAGGCGGTTTCGGGGCCTGCGATCGTTCTGAAGGACGGAAAAGTTCTCGAGCAGGAAAACAAGGCGATTCACCCGCGCACCGCGATCGGATACTCCCAAGATCAGCGTTACCTCTTCTTTATGGCGATCGACGGTCGTCGACCTGAGTATAGCGACGGCGCGACCTACGAGAACGTCGGCGAGGCGATGCTCAAAATTGGCGCGTACGACGCCTTAAACGTCGACGGCGGCGGATCCACAACCTTCGCCGTTCGCGACGCCGACGGCGAGCCGCTCGTCCTCAATTGGCCGTGCAATCGAAGAATTTCCCCCGACGGACTCCGATTTAACGGCAATAATATCGGCGTTACGGCGGAAGGGGACGCTTTGCAACCGTTCGCCGACGTCATTGAAATCAAGCATACGGACTTCGTTAAGTGGACGCCGATCTACGCCGGCGTCGGAGTCGCCGAGTGGGAAGAGCAGGAGCCGTTGCGCAAGATATACGCCGCGCGAGTCGAGTTGGCGGTCGACGGCGTCGAACTGCGAACGACCGCGCCTAATAAGGACTTCGAGCCGGAGACGCGCGAAACATGGCGACAAACGACCGCGAAATTTCTGCAAGACGAGGGCCTGGCCGTCGCGATCAACGCCAATTTCTATTCGCCGTTCAATGCGAAAACGATCAGTTCGGAAGGCGACTCCAACGTTCTCGGTCTCGCCGTATGCGACGGGTTCGTCGAGTCTCGGCCGCAGGAAGGCTTCCCGTCCTTCATCGTAAAGAACAACGGCGACCTTGAGATCCGTCAGGTCGGCGACGACGACGACCTGAGCGACGTCAAATTGGCGGTAAGCGGCAATCAGATCGTACTGAAGGACGGCGTCGTACCGGAACTGGAAGACAAATCGATTCACCCGCGAACCGGCGTTGGATTCTCTTTTGACAAACGCTACCTGTATTTCGTCGTGATCGACGGACGTCAGCCGAACTACAGCGTCGGCGCGAGTTACGAGGACGTGGGAAACGCCTTAAAATTCTGCGGCGCATTCAACGGTCTCAACCTCGACGGCGGCGGGTCGACGACCCTCGTCGTTAAAGGCGAAAACGGCGAGCCGGTCGTTCTGAATCGCCCGATCAACGGAACGAAGGACAAGCTCCGCAACAACGGCAACTCCCTCGGCGCCAAAGCCTCCGGCGCCCTACTCTCCCCTGTTAAAGATCGACGATAGAACCAACGCTTCGCCCGCCATACGTAAAAACGGGGATCAACGTTCGGACGTTGGTCCCCGTTTCGCGTCGCCGCGCGGTTGACAAATCATTGTTCCCGTTGGTCGCTTACCGGATTAAGACGTCCCGTTCGCGCGAAACGAATATCGGCGTCGTTTACCCGGCTAGACGTCTAAAAGACTTTCGGCGAGAAGATTGAACTCGTCGTCGAAGTCTTCGAACCATTCGTCCTCCATGAACAGCTCCTCGTCGTTAGCGAGCGCGACGTCGAGGAGCGCGTTCGACGCCGAAGCGGCGGTAAAGGCGCCGACGTCATAGCTCGCGCCGATCTCGTCGGACTCGCTGTCGTAGAGGGTTACTGTTACGTCGTACGTTTTCGAGGCGCTTTGAGGCGCGTAGAGATGGGCTACGGTGAGATCGTAGCTCAGGGCGTCGTAGAAGGAAGTCGATCCGTCCCCCCAATCGACGCGCCATCCACGCGCAGGCGCGCCTAGTCCGGAGCTTGCGGCGAGCGCTAGGCGCAGACCGAAAGCGCCGAGGGGTGAAGCGACGACCTCCATGCGCGGTTCGGTCGCGTCGACGGCGAGCGCCGCCGCGCCTTTTCCAACGACCTGGCGCGTCGTGGGATCCACGATCTTTAATTCAACGTCGTAACTACCCCGCGTTAGGCCCTCCGCCGCCGTCGAAAACCAGCCGGACGCGGCGCGTTTGACGTACGCCCCTTGCCCAAGATCGAGCCAGTATTCGTAGCCCGAGCCGAAGGCGGCGGTCGTCGACTCCGCAGGCGCGAGGTAGAAATCGCAGCCTTCCTGCGTCGAGTAGCCCGACTGTTCAAAGGGGGCGGAGACGATCGTCGCGTCGTTTTCCGCGTAGAAATAGACGCTCGACCCGAGTCGTCCGACGTTATTGGAGGCGTCCGGATCGGCTTCGCAATCGAGTCGCCAGCCGAAGAAGTAGCTTTTGCCGGGCGCGAGCAGGTTCGTCGCAAGCTTTGAAGTCGAATAGGCGCGCGTCTCGCCCGGTTCCAACCCGGAGGAGACGATTTCGCCGATTTCGACGTCCGTTTCGTCGATCGTCGTGTCGGTCGACGCGTAAAGACGAACGACAAAGGAGTTCGACGGCAATTCGCTACGATTCGTCGCCTCGATTCCCGAGATCGTGAGCGCGCCGCCGACAACGAGTTGCGACAAAGACGCGTTCCCGCCGACGCCGGTCGAGAGATCCGTTCCCGAGTCCGCCCGTTCGTAGGCGCCAAGGTCGACGGTTCCGTTGACGACGCGGGCGTTATTCGCAAGGTCGACGGTCGCTTTGACGAAGGAATTGTCGCCTTTGTCGATCGCCTGCGAGTCCTGCGCGAGGGTATAGTCGCCGCCCGACGCGTCGGTAAAGAGCGGTTTCGAGGCGTCGTAGGTTAGGTTGTTGGCGCCGGACGTCCACGCGGTAAAAGACGAGAGCGTATTATAGCCGTTTGCCGTGCAGTCGACGCTATACGCGTACATATCCCCGCCTACTTGCGCGGCGTTTCCCGCGATTATCGTATTGTACGCGTTAAGAACGGCGCCGCCGTTCAAGCCGACTCCGCCTGCGGAATTGGACGCGACGTTGCCCGTTATCGTGCAATTGTAAAGATTCGCAACGCCGACGAGCGCCAGGCCGGCTCCCCAGCTCTCCGAATTTCCGGTAACAAGGCAGTTTGTCGCGTTAATCGTTCCATTGCCGGCGCAGTAGATCCCCTGCGACTTATTATCGCGAATCACAACGTTTGTCGCGGAAAATTCGCCGGAGCCTGCGAAAACGCCTTTGCCGTCGTTCCTTTGGAATACGCAATCTGTCGCGGTAACTCCGCCGTACGCCAAATAGATTCCGCTGAGGTCGTTCTCTTGAAAGACGCTGTTCGTCGTCGTTAAGGAACCTTTATAGACGAAAAAGCCGTAGTTTGTGTTCTTTTGGACAGTACAATTCGCCGCCGTTACGGCGCCTTCATACGAGTAAACGCCGGCGCCCTCGTTTCCTTCGACGACGCAGTTCGTCAGAGAAACGACGCCCCCTTCGTTGCCGTATATATATACCCCGTCGTTCTTATTTTCCTCAAAGACGCAGTCTGTCAAAGAAACCTCGCCCGCGACGCCTTCGTAATTGGTCGTCGCGTAGACCCCTTGCGATATATTGGCGCGGAAGACGCAGTTGATAAAGGAGGACGCGCGTTCCGTTTGGAAAGAGACGGCTCCACCGCCTGCGTTTCCGGTGAAGGTCGTCCCGTTCGCAACGAGCGTTGCGCCCGGCTTCACCGCGATCGCGCCGCCGTAATAGTCGCCGACGCCGCCGGAGTTGTCCACGTACGTTGCGTTGTTGTCCGCGAAAAGACAGTTCTCAACGGTCAGATCGCCGTTATTCCAGATAGCGCCGCCGCACGCAGGGGACTTTCCTTTGGTAAATTTGAGTCCCTTGAGCGTCAGCGACGTATTGCCG
>ONGM01000017.1 GCA_900317365.1 uncultured Planctomycetota bacterium | reverse complement strand
TCGCGTAACGAATAAAATCGCACAATTTCCGCCAGCAAGAAACAGGTTCGTAAAATGCGCGTTGCCGAAATTTTTCAATCGAAACAGGGCGAAGGACTTTGGACGGGCGTTTTTTCGACGTTCGTGCGGATCATCGGGTGCAATCTTCGATGTTGGTTTTGCGACACGACGTACGCGTCTTGGCAGAGCGAAGAGGGGGTTGAAATGACGGTCGAAGAGATCGTCGCGGCGGTAACGTCCGCCGGGTTGCGGCACGTCGTAATCACAGGCGGCGAGCCGATGATGCACTCGGAACTGATACCGTTGACGCGTTTGCTTTCGGAGAATATGATTAAGATCACGGTGGAGACGGCGGGCACGCTCGAGCTTCCGGTGAAATGCGATCTTATGTCGATCAGTCCGAAGCTGTCGAATTCGACGCCGTGGGGCGTAACCGACGGGGTTCGCGCGCGTCATGAGACGAATCGGAATCGTCCGGAAGTCGTGCGGCGATTGATGGCGTCGTATTCTTATCAGTTGAAATTCGTCGTCGACGTTCCGGAGGATCTGCTTGAAATCGAGGAATATCTTCAAAAGCTCGATTTTGCGCAGAAAGAACGCGTTTTACTCATGCCGATGGCGACGACGGTCGATCAAATGCTCGCGAAGGCGGAGTGGATCGTTCCGTACGCCGCAAAGAACGGATACCGCTACTGCCCAAGAATGCAGCTCGAATGGTATGGAAACCGTCGCGGAACTTGATTAGGCTAGGTCGTCTTTCGCGCGTTTTTCAAATGATGAAGCGGCGTTTTTTCTTTTTGTCGCTTCGACGATTTTTAAACGTCACGGGATCGATTGAGATCGCGTCGGCTCCGTTTTGACGTTCGGTCGAGATCGCGCGTTGAAGGTCTCTGGATTGACGCAATTGGGAAACGCCTTATAATACCGCCGAAATGGAAACGACGGTTTTTTGACGCGTCTACATTTATCAGAAAGGAGGAGTCGTTGCAAGTAGCGACGACGACGTATGGCTAACGTAGCGACGAGAGACGAGCATTCGATTTTAGTAACGTCGGGCGCTATCTTTCCGAAGATGCTTGCGATGGCGATTCCGTTGGCCGCGACGAGCGTAATGCAGCTTCTTTTTAACGCGGCGGACGTCGCCGTGCTTGGGAATTTCGGGAGCGAGTTTTCTGTTGCGGCGGTCGGATCGACGGCGGCGCTCATTCATCTTGTCGTGAATCTTTTTATCGGCGTTTCGATAGGCGCGAACGCGCTCGTCGCGCGTTATTTTGGCGCAGGAGATTCGAATCTTCTTTCGCGAACGGTTCACACTTCGATTGCGCTCGCGATCGCGTGCGGCGCCGCGCTCATGGTCGTTGGAATCGTCTTTGCCGAATGGTCGTTGAGAATGATGGGAGCGCCGGAAGAGACGATGGCGCTCTCGAAACTTTACGTTCAAATCTGTTTTTGCGGCGCGATACCGCTCATGATATACAATTTCGGATGCTCGATTTTGCGTTCGAAAGGGGACACGCGCCGACCGCTTTATTACTTGACGGTTTCCGGGGTAATTAATACCGGTTTGAACGTAATTTTCGTTACGGTATGCGATCTTGACG
Source organism: uncultured Planctomycetota bacterium (assembly GCA_900317365.1). Classification (GTDB taxonomy): domain Bacteria; phylum Planctomycetota; class Planctomycetia; order Pirellulales; family Thermoguttaceae; genus RUG369. The sequence continues at coordinate 4,161 of ONGM01000017.1, read as the reverse complement.
TCGCCGGGGTGGCGTACGCGACGCTGATTTCATGGTGCGTTTCCGCGTTTTTGATTCTTCGCTGTCTTATGAACGAGACGGACGACTTTCGCGTGGAGTTGCGGAAATTGAAGATAGAGCGGGGAATCGCGTGGGATATTTTGAAGATCGGGGTTCCCGCCGGCGTTCAGGGGATCGTTTTTTCTCTTTCGAACGTCGTGATTCAATCTTCGGTGAACGGGTTCGGCCCGGTCGTCATGGCGGGCAGCGCGGCGGCGCAACAGGTGGAAGGAATCGTTTGGACGTCGATGAACGCGTTCGCGCAATGCGCGCTGACGTTTGTGAGTCAGAATCTAGGGGCGCGTCAGTATCGCCGAATCGATCGGATAACGTTGACGGGGTTCGCGTGCGTTCTTTGCGTCGGCTTTATTCTCGGTTCTACGGCGCGAATATTCGCCTTTCCTATTCTTTCGGTCTTTACGCAAGATCCCGACTCGATCGCGATCGGGACGCGCCGGATCTTTTGGGTTTGCGGGTTCTATTACGTATGCGGTCTCATGGACACGATCGCCTTTTCAATTCGCGGAATGGGCTACAATATGACGCCGACGATCGTTTCGCTACTCGGCGCGTGCGGACTGCGCATTTTATGGATAATGACCGTATTTCAGGTTCCGCGTTGGCACACGTTCGACGTGCTTTTTACATCGTATATCGTTTCGTGGATCGTTACGTTCTTGGCGCACTGCGTTTGTTACTATTATATGCGCCGGTCGATTTTGCGGCGCGTTAGCGCGTGATCGCGTCGCGAGATTGCCGCAAGGCTTCTTTGGTCGCCGCGTCGACTTCGCTTTGTCGTCGCTTCGACGTCGCGCGTCGGACGATTTTATTGCATTGCGGCGAGCGCTTTTATCGGGAGCTTGAACTTGACCGCACCGTTCGCACGTTGGATTCGTGCGCTTCGTCTCGGAGTTGCGAGGCGCGTTCGTAGAGTTCGGACTCGGGGATCTCGCGTTTCTGCCGAAGCGTAACGTGGCAGCGTTGCTCGTCGCGGAGTTCGCCGGGAGTGAAATTTTCGGAAAAGAAATCGACGCCGGGATAAAGGTACCATGGACAACCGGCTTTGTAGTAGGTTTCTTCCATTTCGTAACCTTCTTTGAAGCATTTAATATTGTAGGTTCCGGAATGGACGAAATTTTGCGCGATCGGGGTCTTGCCGATTTCCTTGTTATTGAGATAGACGACGGCGCCCGGCGGATCGGAGGTAATCGTGAGTCGTCGTCGAACGCTATTGCATGCGAGCGCGTTCGCACAGAGCGCGAGGAGTAGCGCGAATGCGAGCGCGCGTTGGGCTACGGCGCGCGGAGCGACGGTTCGTGTCGACATATTACAATCCTTACTTAATCCGGCGCGTTTCGCTTGTCGGCGCCTGAAAAGTGAAAAGTCGGCGCGACGCGCGAAACGCATGACGACGGAGAATAGCGAATTTCGTCGACCGCGTCCAGATCAGTTTGCGATCGTTCCCGATTTTCCTTATTTCACTCCTCATTTCACACCTCATTTCACGCGGCGTTTCTCTACGGCGTTCCTCTGCGCCGTTGTTTTCGAACTTTTCACCCGCGATTTCTCGAATGAAAGAGCTTTTTAGCCTGTTTAGATAGGACAGATTGTGTCCAATAATGTCGGATTTTGACCTGTCTGTAAAAACGAATGTGTCGGTCAAGATGAATGAGTTGAGTTGGTATAATGCGAGGAATAGACAAGAATAAAATAAAACGCGTGGAAAGAATGCGTAAAATAGACAAAACGTGCGCTTGTCGTCGAGAAGGTTTTTGAGAAAACTTGAGAAAAAAATCGTCGAAAAGGAAATTTTCTTGTAAGATTCGGAGTCTAAATACGTACTTTGAATCACCGGCTCATGAAAAGCGACGAACGTCACGCGTCGCCTTTTAGAATCGGAACCTAAATTTTTATTCCTGACTGGGAACGCGCGTCGTAGCGAAGTCGTCTCCACCCCCCAAGGACGACGAGCGCGACGCATCTGGAAGCGTCGACGACGGACGAGAGAAAACCCCCTGCGCGGCGCGCGTCACAACGCCGCGTTAGTCCAACCGTCGAGCTGCCGCGCTTGCGCGTCATCGCAGGCGATACTGGTGGAAAATTTGCGAATTTTCGCCGAAAAAGCGGAAATTGCTCTTTTTCTGAACGTCGTTTCCTTTGTATACTACGGGCGTCGCAATGCGTCGCGTTCTTCTCGCGAAGAGTCGCGAACGTTGCGTCGACCTCCAGCAGGTAAGTCATGAACGCCATTGCTCAAGCGAATCCTTGCGAAGACCTGAAGGTCTTTACGGACGAAGAACTTTTTGTCGAATACCGCGCTTTCGGCGGAATCCGCTACTTTGAAGAACTCGTTCGTCGTTACCGACCGTCGCTTGCGAACTTCCTTCGTCGGCGATTTGGCTTTGACGAAGAGACGCTCGAAGAAGCGTTGCAAGCGACGTTTACTCGCGTCTGGGAGAAACGCGACCAGTTCGACGCGTCTCGCGCGTTGCGCTCGTGGATTTTCCGCATAGCGGAGTCGCAAGCGATCAATTTGATTCGGAAGTCGTCGACACGATTCGCCACGACGTCCCTGGACGCGCCGATCGGAACCGACGACTCTTCGCGCGCGCTTCTCGACGACGTGGAAAGTCGCGATCCCGATCCGTCCTTTGAGTCGGAGCGCGCCGATTCCGTTCGTTGGATTCGCGAAGCCGCCGCGCGATTGCCGGAACGCTATCGCGACGTCGTCGACATGGTGTTCTTTCAAGGCATGACGCGCGGAAGCGCCGCGCGTGCGCTCAATTTGGCGGTCGCGACCGTGTCGAACCGGATCGAGCGCGCTTTGGAACTTTTGAGCGCGTCGCTCTTCAGCGGAGGTTTTGCAGATGCGAGCGATCGACTCTTGCGTTACGTTGAAAGCGAAGAGTTCGTTTAATTCGCGACGTCGCGAATCGTTCGCCGTTGGCATGACGTTGGCGTCCGCTCGATTCGAGTAAGAAAACGCGCTCGCGCGATCTTGCTCGCGATCGATCGGACTTTTTGGGGGCGCGTCGCGCGAGCGGCGCGCGGACGCTGTGAACGATTCCGATCGCGAAAATTTAGTCGACTACGTCCTGGGACGCTCGAACGATTCCGAGAGCGCCGCCCTGGAGCGCCGCGCGCTTGCGGATCCCGATTTAGCGCGACGGCTGCGCGATCTATGGAACGAACTCGAGTCCCGACCCAACGTTCTGCCGATTAACGGCGACCGACAGCGCAATTTTCTCCGTCGACTCGAAGCGCTCGGCGCGTTCGACTCGAACTCCGGGCTATCGGCCGATAACGAACCGATTGCCGCAGTTCCCACGATTCCCGAAGTCGCGACCGCTCCTATCGCGTCTCATGCGCAGGAAACGTCCTCGGAAAAGACGTCGAAAATAACGTCGGAATTATCGCAACCGACGCCGAACGCCGAACCGACTATGCCGAAAGCGACCGCGAACGACGCGACGAAGCGAGGTCGCAGACGATTTTTCTTTATTCCAAAACGCGTCTCCGCGCCGACGCGAGACGAGGATTCCGCCTTAATCTTCAAGCGCGCCGTCGCGCTCAGTCCGGAAGAGCGCGAGCGTCGACAAGAGATCGCGCGACGCGCCCGCGCCGCCGCCGGACGAGGACTCGTTCGACGTTCGATCTTTTCGCGCGAACGCGTCGACTACGCCTTCGTCGACGATCTCCCGAGACTCGACTCTCACCTTGTCGCGACGCGGTTCTTTCGCCAGGATCCTGCCCGTTCGATCGACGCGTCCTTCGATTTCTCCACCTACGAGCCGCCTTTCGTCACCGAACGCGCGAGCCTCGAGGAATCCTATCTAACCCAGCCTGCGCCTGCGACTCCTGCCGAACTCTATTCCGTTTCAGCTTCTGACGTCGTTCCGACTTCCGAACTCGCATTTGCGCCTGGACGCCGCGACCTCGCCGGACTCGTTCTTTGCGCGGAATCCGCCTCCGAACCTGTCGATTTCTACCGCGTCGGAGTCGCCGAATACGACGCCTACCTTGCCCGACCTCTCGAATATACCCGAACCGGCGTTCGTTTCGTCGATTTTATTACCCCTTATCAGTTCGAAGAGTTCGACGCCGCCGAGCCTGCGCCAGTCG
>ONGM01000016.1 GCA_900317365.1 uncultured Planctomycetota bacterium | reverse complement strand
GCGCTGGAGACGAAAGGTTCCGACGCTCCCAACGCCGCGCCTCAGGAGATCGCCCGCGAGGCTGTTGCGGAACTCCAAAAGACGAAAAGCGACGCGTTCGTCGTTCTCTCGCGTATCGCTCACGAAATCTATTTCGCTATCGAGCGGGAAGGCGCGAACCCCGCCCTTCTCATCGAATACGCCAAAGCGTTGAAGAGCTCCGATTCCCCGACGCTCGCTCAGTTTGCGGACTCGGTTGAAGGGCTCGAACGATTCCGAACGCTCGTCGGAGAAAAGGCGATTCTTGAAGGCGTCTGCGAAGACGGAACGGAAGTTTCCCTCGACGACTATCGCGGCATGGCGGTTCTCGTCGTTTTGAAGCATAACGATCGGTCGTTAAAAGGCGGCGTCTGGGATCCAACGCAAGCGCTCAAACAATTTGCGGGAAGATTCGCCGTCGTCGAATATTCTCAAAGCGCCTACGCCAACCTGACGACCAACACCAAGCCCGAGTGGAAAAAAGTATCGAGCAAACTGACTTCGATGGGCAAGCGAATTGGCGATAAAGAATACGCCGATCTTGCGGTCTATTACGGTTTGGCGCTCAATCCCAGCGGTCTCCAAGACGACATGGCTTTTCTGATTGCGCCCGACGGTCGCGTCGTCGCGCGCGGGGCCGGCGTCTCTTTCTTTGTCAGCGAAGCGTTGCGCAATATATTTGACGATAACGTCGACGTTTATTCAAGTTATAGGTAGGTCATGACACGTTTTCAACTTCAACGAACGATTTGCGTTCTCATTCTATCGGCGTTCGTTTTCGGAGTCTTGGGATCGTCGACGGACGTCGCGTTAAGCGCCGACGATTATCCGCAATCGCTCGAACAACTCCTTAACGACCCGCTATTTGCAATTGACGCGGACGCCCCGCCCCGCGACGTCGTTTCCGCCGCGAATACTCTCGCCGTTCAAATTAGAAACCTGAATTCCAATCTCTTCTACACGCGAGTAAGCGGTTTAAATCCACAGGAACGGCAAAAGGAGATTGAAAAGCTTAATGTTGAACAAAAAGAGAACGAAGTTAAGTTTTATAAAAAGTTTGACGAAATTATCGTTCCGAAACTTGAAAAAGTTCTCGCCGAGGACGAACTCGCCTATTCCGGGGACGCCGCGCTCAATACGGCGTTATTTCTCTACCTCGACTATCTCAGCCGCGCGCATAATCACGACGCCGCAGCGTCGCTTCGCGCGCGCGAAGTCGAACGATGGCAGAAGATTCGAGATTCTGAAAACGTCGAAGCCAAACGTCTGGCGACGACGCGACTCGCGACTCTCGACGCGATCGTTTTCAACGTCTCCGCTTTCGCTCAATCGGGGAAACAAGACTCGAAAGAATCGACCGAGGCGTTCGCCGAATTCGAAAAGGTAATCGCGGAAGAACTCAAAAGCGATCCGTTTCTCATATTTATCGCGAACCAATATTACGTCGCCTTACTCCAAAACGACGCCGAAGATAAGGCGAGCGAGTTTCGTAAAAAGATATTAAAAGAGTTCGACGCCAACGCGTGGACGAACGTCATGGGCAGTCTCGATCCGAACGGCTTGACCAGCTTCTCGCTCGAGTCCCTCCAGCTCTTAAAAGAGTCGACTTTTGACGAATCGATCTTCGATATTCCGAATAACGAGACGGTGGAATTCTATCTCGAACGGCGCGACGTTCTGACCAAATTAGTCGAACCCGGCCGTTCCAAGAATTTCTATTCTATGCCAATAACAAAAGCAAAGTTCAACGAACTCAATGCGAAAGCGGCGATCGCGCTGTGCAACATATCCATACAATTGCGAAAGCGAAATCGCGAATTGAACGTCGCGCCGTTAGCCGACTTCGTTAAGGCGCAGAACGCCGTTCTATCGTCGGAAACCGCCGCGTGTTTCCGAAAGGCTATCGACGACGAAAGGACGAGCGAGAAACCGAACGAACAATTTATCGACGCCGTCCGCGCCGCGTTATTGTCCTTTGAACTCGACGAAGCAATTCGTTCCGGCGACGACGACGCGATCTCCGACGTCTGCGAACGGTTTCTCGAAATCGCCGACGCCAATTTCTTCGCTCGCAATCGCTTCCTGCGCGACGCAAAGTTTTACGCTCAAAAGAATCGCGAACTCGCAAATCGGCTCCTCGACGCCTTCCTCGATAAGGCGAACAAGTCCCAAGGCGGTCTCGCCGTCTACGTTGAGACCGTAAAAGAGTTGAAGAAATCGTTGGACGTGAAACAATAACGCGCCTGCGAATCGACAAGCGTTACAAATCAAAGCCTAAGTCCCTTACCGAAACGAACGACGCCTTCCGCGTCAACAGACAATCATGAAACTATTTAGTCTCCGAGGAATCGTTTGCGTTCTAATCGTCGCCGCGTGCGTCGCTTACGCGTATAAAAAGTCGTCGGACTCCCCCTTAGGCGCCGACGAAGGTTCACAATGCGTTGAAGATATCCTCAAGGATCCGCTCTTTAAGATCGCCGACGACGCTTCCCCGAAGGATGTGGCGTCCGCCGCGTACAATCTCTGCTTGAAACTTGACGCGCTCAATGAAAAAATCGCGAAAACAATCGCCGACAATAACCCGCGTAATCGATCAAAAAGAGACCCGATCGACCCGCATAAAAGTCAGAAGAAAAATGACAATACGGAAAAATTCTATAAAAGATTTGAGGAAGTCTTTGTACCAAAACTAGCGCAAATCGTCGCTAACGATGAAATTACGGATTTAATGGACGAGACTTCCGAGAACGCCTTGCGCGTGTATTTACCCTACCAAGTTCACGTCGGCAATATCGACGAACTCGCAAAAATTCACGAAAGGGAATTACTTCGCTATCGAAAGGCGATTCGTTCCGACGATTGGCGCGTTAAAAAACAAGCCTTCGATCGTCTAACGCGCGTTGACAGATATTATCTCAACGTTAAAGAGTTCGTATGGGACGGATATCGACTTGTTAGCGACGCGACGAAACGTCAATTCTCTGATTTCGAATACTATTTGATTATGGAGTTCGGAAATCAAATCGCGGAAGAACTCAAACGGGATCCCTATCTCGTTCTCAACGCCAACTCTTGCTACTTGATTCTACTCCATAACGGCTACGACGACGCCGCCGTCGAACTGCGGGAAAAGTTCGTCGCCGCAATCGACCCGGAAACCGCTGTGCGCGCCGTAAGAGATCAGGGAATCATGGCCAATATTCAATTATCGGACGTCAGTTTTTATCACGACGACGCTTTCGACGATTCTATTTTCGATATTCCCGAAGACGCGTCGCAAAGCGATTGCGTCTCTCTTGCGAATCAAATTGACTTCGAAGTTTCCATATTCCTTGACAAACCGACGTCGCAGCGAAAGAGAAACGAAATCTTTGAGAAAACAAAAGTCGCAAAGACTCAAATTGCCGTGCATAAGATCGCGTATTATATGACGGAAAGAAACGGCGGTTCAATACAAGAGGAAGACGAGCTGAAAAACGCGCGCCTCACCGCCAAGACCGCGCGTTTCTTGCGGAAACAAATCGACGCGGAAACGCAAAAGCCCTTGGATAAAATCAACGTTCGGTTCGCGGACCTCGCGCGCGCGCCTTTGCTGGCGTATAATCTCGAAGAGGCGGCGCTTTCCGGAGACGCCGACGCGATCGCCGACGCGTGCGACAACTTCGTTCGCCGCGCCAATAAGAGCGACGTCGCCGCTGAACGACTCCTGCTCGAGGCGGACTCTTACGCGCAGTCGAACCCCGAAGTCGCCGCCGCGCTACTCGATCGCGCGCTCGACGAGGCGACGAACTCCATCGGCAAGCTCTCCGTCAACGCGGTAAAGCTACGCAAAATAAAAGACTCTTTGTCCCCCGAGGACTAACTCCTAACTTCGCGCAAACTGAATATTCAAGTCCTTTGACGTCGAGGCGACGAACCGTTATAATAGCCGCGTTCATTTCGCGCGACGTCCGCGCGGCGGCGCCTCTTAGCGCGACGCAAAACGTAAGTTCACAATAGCCTCAACGGTGGATCATGAGTTCAGTTCTCGCATACGCAACGTCCTTCGTCGCGGCGTCGTGCGCTTTTCTCGCGTACGGCGCCGTCGACGCCCCTTCTCGCGCCGAAACCGAACAGGACGTCGAAATCCAATTCGATTCGAATCTCGATTCCCAAATTGACCGGAACGCGGAAGAAACCGACGACGAGTTTCTCTTCGATTCGGAAGACGAGTTCGAGTTCGACGAAAACGAGTACGACGCGCTACCGGAACTCTTCGCGGATTTCAATCGAATCGCGCGCGAAGAGGACGAGGAGGCTTTGTATCTTTTCTATGCAACGAATCGTCGCAGTGGGGCGCTAACTCCGACGATCGTTCGTTTCTTTGCGGAATCGGTTTGCGCCGCCCTGCTTGATCGACTTTCAATGGACGACGACGGCGACGTCAACGAGTTATACAAAATCGCGATCGAAGGATGGGTCTGTTCCGAGAGAACGTTCTGTGAAGGATTCTTCGCGCTGATCGATCAAATCGCGATCGTCGACCCTGAATTCGCTCAGAAACAACGCAAGGTCTTCCGCGTCATGATTGAGGAAGCGCCTTACGTTCCGAAGTTTACCGAAAAGTTTCCCAAGCTCGATCCCGCGTTTTACAACGTCGAATCGGGGCGCGACCAAGAATACTACCGCGAACTGCTCGACAAACTCAACGCCGAATACGCAAAACGCAACGGCGACGTTTATGGACGGAGCTTTATCGCCATGAGCGCTCCGGTATTTCAGGACGCTCGAGCGCAAATTCTGCGCAAGCTCGTCTCCGCCTGCGGCGACAAGGCGTCGCCGCAATTCCAAAAGGACGTTGAGGCTTACGCGAGCGAGCTCGCATCCTATAATCCGTACCTTATTCTATCAAGATCGTTGGACGCGACGACCGACGCGCGACGCGTCGATTTCGATTTCATTGTCGACGCGTTTAACGATTTAAAGGTGAAAGGTCTTTATAACGAAGAAGTTGAAGAACTCGAACGTATTATTTACCTCAACTATTCAAACGCGAGCTTTACGGCGGCCCTTGAAAGCGCCGAGCAGAAATATTGCGACGGTTTCATCGACTTCTATCGCGACGCCCTCGCAAAATTTCCTAATCTTGCAGTGAACGCCGAAGGATTCGTCGACCAAGCTCGCGACCAAAAGCAGACGACTTTTGCCGAAAGAATCGTCGAGACGCTTGAAGAACAAGTTCGCAAAAACGCCGCCGACGACGAGTTGAAATCGCAACTCCTTTCCGCGCGCAACGCGCTCAACGCAACGCGTTTCGACGAATCGATCGTTGGAAAAGAGCTTGCGTTATCCGGGATCGACGTCAACTTCCAAGAGACGTCGGATAAAATCTATCGCGGGAAATACCTTATCGTGTTATATCGACCGATCTTCGCGTATCAGAATGAGATTGTAAAGAGATTCGCCAACGTCGTTCAGGGGTTCGACTCCTCCAAAGTCGCCGTTCTTGAATACGCCGAATCCCTCTATAACGCCGACGATATCGACGACCTCGAAGAGCGAAACCTCGACGACGAAAAGGTAAAAGCCGCCGTCGACAAGCTGAAGTCGCGACCGTGGCGCGTCGTCGTTCAAGAGCTATCCGATCGCGCAAATCAGACTTCAGACGCAAAATATTCCAACTTCTTTCCCCATTCGTACGAATGCGACTTGAGCAATACGCCGAGGTACGCGCTCGTCGATCCAAACGGCGTCGTCCTTTCCGTCGATTCCGTCTTGTGGCGCCTTCAGAGACGCCTTCAAATTCTCTTAGAGAAGGACGCTCAAAATCAAGGATTACAGAAATAAGGTGGACGCCGTGTTACGAAAATTCTATTGGATAATCGCGCTTTCCGTTATTTGCGTCCTTCCGCAGCTTACGCTGCGCGCAAACGACGATCAAGACGCGTCGACGGAAAAGATCGATTCTTATTTTTCGTCAAAGGATTCCGAGACGACGCAAGCGCGCGAAGCGCTCGCGCAAGCCGCGCGCAATTCCGATCTCGCGCAATTGGAAAAGCTCGCGCTAGCCGCCGACGAGAATCGCGAAATCGTCGGAAAAGCCCTTCGGTTCTACGCGTTCGCATATTTCAACGCCAAGCTGAAGGGTCTCGAGAAGACGTCGGACTCCCTCGCGCGCTTTGCCGACGATTTTCGCGCCGTCGCCGCCGAACGCGTATACGCCGCGTCCGTTGCGCCGCAAGTCTGCCGCGCGCTCGCGCGTTACGACGCCGAACTCGCAAAAGGACTCTTCTACGCGATCGTCGACGATCTCGCTCGCTCCGATTCGGAAGAGCGACAAGCGTTTGCGGAACGATTCTGCTTCTCCAAAAGTCTCGTTCGACCTTACGCGCCCTCCGATCGCAAAATCGACGAGTCCATTTTGACGCTTCCGGACGACCTCGACGAAGCGTCTCGACGCGCGTTGAGAATCAAACTAACGCTCGTCCGAAACGGATACCAACGCGTTCATAACGCGCCGGACTCCAAACTCGTTCGCAAAATGAACGTCGCGATTCGCAAGCTCGTCAAGGAGTCGGCGGAGAATAACGATCGAATACACGCGGAAAACGCCAAAGAATTCAAATATCTTCTCAAAACGGCAAAGAAACCGGCGACGATCAAGAAGCTCCTTGAGAACTTGAAGAGTCAAAATTCCAACCTCTACTTCGATCACGAAGCGAAGTTTCTTATCGCCTACCCAATCGCCGTCGCTCAAAAAGGGTCCGGATCCGACGATCTTGAATCCGTAACGCGCGACTTCGCAGGCGCTTGCGTTGAAATTCTGACAAACGCGCGCGACAAAGACGCGGTCATGCGACGAAATGCGCGCGCCGCCGTCAGAATGACGTCGGAAGAATACGCGCTCGCGGAAACCGCGTTAGGCGAGTTGGCGAACGCGTTAAGAGTTTCTGAACGCGCGGACGTCGCGAAATACGCCGACGCGGTCGACGGCCTCCAACGGTATCGAGCCCTCGAAGGGGAAACGCCGATTCTCGAAGGAATAACGCTCGACGGCAAGGCGTTTTCACTCGACGATTATCGCGGAAAACCGATTCTCGTCCTTCTCGATTCGCTTGAAAACAGACAAGAGACGCAAAACTTCGGACGCGCTTTGGGAAAATGCGTCGTCGTTGAATACATCGCCGATTCCGACGAATCCGTCGAAATCTATTTAAGCGGCGCCGACGCCGGCGAAAACGACGAAGATGCGGTCGACGACTTCGAGTACGCTTCGGAAAGCGACGATCCGTACGGGTTTCATTCCTTTAACGTCTTTGAAACCGACGACGACGGCGGCGACAAAGACGGCGGCGACAAAGAACGAATCATTATTTCCCGCGCGCGTTCCGTCGCAGAGGCGGAACTCGGGGGATCGCAGGCGTTCCGCGACCTCGCCGTTTATTACGGATCGATCTTAAACGCGACGCCGAACCCGAGCTTTTTGATCGGCGCCGACGGTCGCGTCGCCGAAATCGACGTCAATAACGCCTTCGATCTCGAAGAACATATAGGCGAGGAAGGCGAAGACGAAGAAGGCGAAGGCGAGGAAGGCGGAGAAATCGATTTCGAATGGGGCGACGAATAGCGGTCGCGAGGCGTTTCTATACGCGCGCCCAATTTCGCCTTGCGCTTGCGTTCGCGGCTAGGCGGCGTTACAATGTTGAGCGAGGCGAACGCCGACGGCGGGGTCTCATGCACACAACAGGAGTAGCGCTGAAATGAAGAAACAGAGTCCGTTACCAGTTCATGCGACAGCGGCGATCCTTTTCGCAACGCTCGCATTATTACCGACGCCGGGGTCGGCGCGAGGCGACGACGGCAAAGTCGGCGTTCGTCCCTATGAAATGGTCGACGCCGGGCGCGACGTTGAAGTCGGCGCGGCGATCGTCGATTTTGAGAATCTCGAAGGCTGGACCGTCGAGACGCGCAACGCGATCGCGACCTTCGAGAAAAGCCGGGAAGAACAAATGTACGGCGAGTACGTCGGAAAGCTGACGTATCGCCAAGGGGGCGAGACCGGCGATTCCGTCGTCGATATTCGTCCGCCGCAAGCGCCGGCGATTCCGAAGGATTCCGACGTTTGCTCGTGCTGGATCGTCGGCAACAACTGGGGCTGGACGGTCGATCCGTCGACGCCGCGCGTGCGCGTCTCCGCTCTCGTTAAGAACGCCGCCGGCGACGAGTTCGCGATTCCGCTTGAAACCGTCGACTGGAAAGAATGGTTCCTATGCTATCGCATTATTCCGTCGTCCGTTCGAGCGAAATTCGGGGACGCGCCCGTCTTCTCCGGCTTTCGAGTCTCCGGCGGGTCGAATACGGAGGATCGCACGCTCTATTTCGATTCGTTGCGTTTCTTTAAGGAAGATCGCGCGCCGTTGGAAATCGGCCTGCGCCCGAAGCCGGGAATCGATCTCTTCGAAGGTCAGTCCTTAGGCGTGAACGCCGGAGAAGGCAGGCTGCCTTTCCCGACAAATCCGGACACGATTTTACCCGACTCTTCGGCGAATCTTCGCACGCCAATGTTCCATTTCTACGGCGACTCGTGCGATTTCGTCTACACTGGTAGCGACGGCGAACTCGTCTACTACTACAAGCCGGAGAAAGGGGACTGGTCGGACTTCACGGTCGCGTGGAACGCGGCGGAGCGTTTCCACCCGCTCTCCGGAGGGGGCGTTACGAAGCTAATCGGCGCGAACGGCGCGGTCGAGCCGGTCGACAAGGCGGAGAAGCTCGAATTCAAGACGACGGAAACCGGCGCGGTCGCGAAGTGGCGCTTAACGTCCGCGACCGCGACCGCCGACGTCGAATACCGTATGCAGATCAAGGGAAAGAGCCTCGTCGTCGACACGATCGCGCTCGGCGGAAAAGTTCCTGAACTCGGCTTCGGACGCGTTGAGAATATCGGCGAGGCGAAGACCTTCTCGATTCCGTACTATCTCTACGACTACGGACGTCGTCCAGGCGTCGCGCTCATTAAAACCGCTTTGCCGGAAAATCCGACGGAGCGCGATCTTAAAGATCAAGAGCAGCTTTATTTAAGCGCCCACGTCGACTGGTACCGAAGCGGCGCGTCGTACCTTCGCGGAACGCACGGCGTTGAAACGCTCGAACCCGGCAAGCAGGTCGCGACCCTCAACGGCGCGGCGGAATATCGACCGAAGACGGACGGAACGCGCAACGATCTCTACGAGCGCTTTATCTTTACCGTATCGCCGCGCTTTGAAGAGACGCTCCCGACGATCGCGAACCCGGCGTCCCCGTATAAGGCGATCGCAGGGTCCGGCGTCTGGCGTTCGCACGGGGCGACGACGCGCGACGGGGACAAGAAATACTGGCGCGACGTCTGGCGGCGCGGAATGCGCAAGATGATTATAACGGATCACGAGGTCTGCTGGCGCGACGGCGGGGAAAGCTTTACGTTCCGCACGAAGCCGGCGCCGAAAAAAGGCGGGGACGAAGGCTGGTTCGACTACGCGCGTTTCATGCAGGACGAACTCGGATTCGTCTACGGTCCGTACAATAATTTCACGGATTTCGCGCCGGTCAACGGGTTCTGGTCTCCGGACATGGTCAATCGCGGCGCCGACTGGTCGCTTCAGCGCGCTTGGATGCGTTGCTACGCGCCGAAACCGACGCGCGCCGTCGAATTCTGCGAAAAGCTCACGCCGATCATCGAGAACAAATTCCATTTCTCATGCGCGTATTGCGACGTTCATTCCTCCGTTCCGCCATGGACGCGCACCGACTACGACGAGCGCGTTCCCGGCGCCGGAACCTTTATGAGCGTCTACTATCCCTACGGCGAAATCTTCTTACTGCAAAAGAAGAACTGGGACGGTCCGACCTATTCCGAGGGTCCGCACCATTGTTTCTACGCCGGACTTACCGACGGAAACTATGCGCAAGACCAGCCGTACAATCTCTTTAACAATCCGTGGTTGCTCGATTTCGATCTGCGCAAAATGCACGATCTCGAAGTCGATTTCGGCATGGGCAACGTCGGAATGTTCGCGCCTGGATATAACCCTCAAACGCCGGAAGAAAAGAACGCGCTGATCGACCGCTTTATTACGGCGACGCTCGCATTCGGACATTCCGGATTCTTTGCGGACGGCTATTTCCCGCGTTCCGGCGAACGTTCCTACTTCATGACTCAGGCGATCGCCGCGCGCTATACGCAGACGTCGGCGAAATCGATCGAATATTACGGGGAGACGACGAACGGCGAAAAGGCGTGGATGGACGTCTCCGCCGCGCTCGCGGCCGACGCGGTCAAAAATAATTGCGTCAAAGTCGTTTACGATGACGGAACGACCGTCTACGCCAACGGCTCGACCCCGGAAAGACCCTACGAACTCCCGCTTCCGAAGGAGATTGGCGACCGCGTTCTGAACGCGTCCCTCGGCCCGAACGAATACGTCGCATGGTCCGGAGACGGCGCGGTCTTCGTCGAGTCGACGCGATCGCGCATGGAACGTCGATACGATTACGCGGAGTCCCCCGATTACGTCTACTTCGACGGACGCGGAAACTGGACGGAACGCGGTAAGGCGTGCGGCGCCGGAGTCGGACTATGCCGCGCAGTCGCCGACGGGGAATACGAGTTCATTTTCTACGACGGCGCCGAACTCGGGTTCAAAGTCGCCGACGCAAAGGACGACGTCTCCGCCGTCGCGCTCGATTACGACGGAAACGAACTCGGCGACGCGACGGTTAAGCGCTCCCGAGGATTCGTCTTTATCGTTCCGGTCGAAAAAGCTTTCTCATATCGAGTTAAGGTCGATAAAAACGCCGACGCGTCCGCTCAAGCCGACGCCGCGCCCGGTCGCCTTTACGACGCCAAATGCGGCGACGTTCAATTTGCGCCCGGCGGTCTACTCGCGATTCACTCAAACGTGGAATATCAATGCGGCGCCGAAACCTTTACCGCGCCTAACGCCCTTAAAGAGTTTGAGACGATCGAGTTCCAAAAGTATCCGACGACGACCGGCGAATTCGTCTGGCGCGCCCCGAAGGATCCCTTCGTTCGTTTCTGGCAAAAAATCGACTCGGAAACCGGCGCCGAACAAGACTTTAACGTCGTTCCGGCGGCCGCTTACGAATTCAAGTTGATTTCGAACGACGTGTTGGAAGGCGTCGTTCGACCCTTTGGGTTTGTCAATCGCGACGCCGATCGGCCGGAACTTGGCGGATTTGAACGCACCGAGACCTTTGAAAAATTCTTAGCGCAAGGCGCCGCTCAGATTCCGTTGCCGAAGGCGAGGGAAGAAGGCGTCTTAACGTTCCCCTTTGAAATCGCGTTTCCAACCCAATATTCGTTTGGCGCGAAGAAGCCCTCCCTCGATAACAACGCCCTCAATACGGGAAAAGAAGAAACTTACAAATATGAGATTGAATTCACGACGATGGAAGAGCGACCTTCATTCGGTATCGACTTCATGTCGTCGGACTTCCGGCGCGCGTTTTACCAACGTCGCGGCGCCGCTCCTTCAATGAATTTCGACGGAACCGGCGCCTCCCCTTCGCGCATGACCGCGACCTGCGGAAACGTCTCGCGCGACGCGTTTCAGATCCACCCGCCTTATTTGAACGGACCGACCGGGCGCACGTATCTCGAATACGACCTCGCCGTCCCGGAAACTCCCGCCGTATTTGAGGTCTACTGCGGCAAACGCAACGGCTCCGACCTCGGCAACGGCATTCTCTTCCAGGTCTCCGTTCAGGAACCCGGCGCGGAAGAAGTCGTTCTCGCGGAAACGACCGTCGAAACGCACGAATGGAAGCTCCTTGAAGCCGATCTCGCGTCCTACGCCGGGAAATCGGTCAAACTCCGCGTCGTCGCCGACGCGCGGCAAGAGTCCTCCGGCGACTGGGCGTGCGTCGCCGATATGACCTTGCGCGAAAAAGAAGCGCGTCTCAAACGACAAATCACCGCCGTGCGTCAACTCGGAACCGGTTCCAACTAACGAAAACGCTCAGGCGTTTCATCCCAATTCGCTCTGCCGCGCGGTTGGCGGATCGACGCTCCCGTTGGTCGCGCGCCCCAGAGAATCGCATGGCGTCAACTCCGCATGGGGTTGGCGCCTTATTTTTCTGTCCTCGCCTTGATCTGACTCTTTCTCGCCGTCATGCGCCGCGTAATCGCGTTGCGAACCCGGAGGCTGATCGCTCAATGTACGTCAGGTCGACTCCAACGTCTGCCAAACGAGCATAAAAAAGCGCTCGGGTCGTCCGGAACGCGATCCCTAAGCCTACGCGCCGTGTTTTCCCTGGTGAATTGTCTTCTTTCTCTTGCTTTTTCTTTCGCGCGAAATATAATGCGAAAGAAACGAAAGAAAGAAGAGCAAGAAAATGAAAGAAGACGTTCACGTTGAGTTTAAGGAACTGGATCGCGTTAAGGGAACCGTGCCGGATAGCGTTTCTAAAGCGATCGTCGCTTTCGTCAACACAGAAGG
>ONGM01000018.1 GCA_900317365.1 uncultured Planctomycetota bacterium | reverse complement strand
TTTTAATTCTCGTCATGATGCTGGCAATTTGCGCGGCGGTAACGTTGGGTTGCGCGTTCATAGGACGGGAATTTCATATAGGCTTTTTCATTCTTCTCCTCTTATGCGTCGTTTTTCCGCTCGTTCTCTTTACATTTGCGCCGCAGTGCGCGCTTTATTTCCGTGAAATGTGCGACGCAGGAGCGACGGGACGGCGGCGACTTACCGAATGGTCGGAAGAATCCTCAATTATGGACGGAGTCTTGGCGGGACTGTATTACATGGCGACGCTGGCGCTTGCGTCCATTATTCTTCCGTCGATTCCGCTTTTTTGTCAATCGGCGCTTTCCCTTGAAACGGACTTTTCCCAGACGTTCTTTCGAACGCTTTCATGCGTCTCGGCGAGTCTCTTTTTCCCGATTTTCGTCGTGTCGTCGATGTATACTGGAAGCTGGTTTATGATTCTGCACAAGGACGTTCTTTGGACGTTGATTACGAAAATCCACGTCTGGTTTCAGCTTTTTGTCGTCTCGGCGCTTTTGTTTTTCGCGCATTCGACGATGTGGGGCGATTGGGCGGAAGAAAACTGTCCCTGGCTCGTCTTGATCGAACCGTTTGTCGCCGTTCCCGCAACGGGGCTTTACGCGCTCTTGCTCGGAAGAATGGCGTGGATTATCGAGGACTTGTATCGTAGCGAATCTTACGACGACGAGGAGTAACTTCATCGCCAGGCGTTGGTGCGCGGTTTACGGCGCCGAGCGCGCGAGGTCGCCGTTCCCGTCGGTCGCGCGCTCCCGTTCGTTTCGCGCAAAAAGGGAAGACAATCGCCGTGCAAGACAATGAATTTTCATCAAACGTCGGTTCGCAAGCGATTTGGGAAGCTAATCCGCAAATGGAACCGGATATTTATGCCCTAGAAGGCGAGTCGGACGCAGGTGTTCCGCCCCTCGCCGCTACGGACGCGTTTATCCGAATCCCGCCGATCCTCCCTTCCTCGACGCCTGTCCCGTCGCTTTGCGACGCATCCGCGACTACGCGCCGGAAGACGCGAAACCTCGAGGATTCGATAGAAGCGTCGCCGCGATCTCTTCCGCTCTTTAATCGAACGTTTTCAATTTTGGGCGATGGGAAATACTGGCGGCGTCTCGCCATGGTCGAGCTTTCGTTACTGACCGTAACGGCGGCGTTTCACGGCGTTTGCTTGTACATGCACCGATGGGGCAACGCTCTCACGCTAACTTTGGCCATTTTCTTCCTTATCGTTCCAATCTACTGTCTAACGACGTCGGCGCGGTGGGGACTCCTCTTTCACGATCTGCAAGAGTTAGGCTCGGAGGGACGAACGCGCGTAGGAGAATGGGCGAAGAGATTGGGTTATCATGACAGCGTTAAACTCGGGCTGGCGTACTTTGCGTTTTTAGTCGATTCGTTCCTTCCGGCGGCGCTCATACTAAAATTCGCCGTCTCATATGATTATTCCGATACCGTCGATTTGTGTATTGTCGGCGCGTCCGCAAGCGTTCTTTTTCCGATCATTCTTCTGTCGACCCGATTCGCGGACGACGCGCGACAGATTTTGCAAAAAGACGTTCTGGTATCATTGGTTACGCAATTCCCAATTTGGATCCAGCTTTTCGGCGCCACTGCGGTCTTTCTTTCGGGACCGCTCTTATTCGTCCACATTTGCCCGAATTGGATCGACTCCCCTTGGGGGCTTGCTTTATTTCCGACGACGGTTCTCTTTCTTTCCGGTCCCTACGCGCTTATGATTGGAAGAATGGAGCTGATTATAAAGACGTCCGAAAAGGTAAATCGAAGGCGTAAAGACGACTATTAACGTTAATATTTCCGCTTACGCATGTGTCGAGCGGATCGACGCCTAAACATTAAATTTCGTTCCGCGCAAACGCGCCGCCAGAAAAGGAGAAAATCGCCGTGGAAGAAAACGCTTTCTCGTCCAACGCCGGAAACGGAGCGCCCAAACGCTATCGTTCCTTTCGGTGCCCCGTCTGTCGAACCGATTTGTACGTAACGCAAGATCAGGTCGGAACGACGATCGAGTGCCCCGACTGCGATTCGGAAGTCGTCGTACCGAGCTATCTCGATTTTGAAACGGAGACGGACTACGAACGACAGAATTACAACGCTGAAAAACAGCAGCGCGACTTGCTCTATTCTCCAATACGCAATCCGAATCGAGAAGGGATACCGACCAACGAGTCGAATCTCTACGACGTTGCGGCGCCAAAGACTTCGATGGAGTCGGACGCCGAATCTGCGCAGAACGAGGCGCTGTATATTCCGATTCGGTGTCGTGTCTGCGAGACGTTCATGCAGGTTCCGCGCGAGCTTTTAGGGAAGGAGGTCGAGTGCCCCGACTGCGGAACGAAGACGGTCGTTACGGACGCGCTTCTGAATCAGCAGAGGTCGATCGAGGTGAAGTTCCAGCCGCGCAAGCAGGAGGCGTACGAGGTTGGGGCGGTTCCGGACGCGCCGGCGGAATGGTTCCAGCTCAACGACGGGCGAATGCTCAAGGTGAATCGCGAGAGCAAGGAGATCGCGCCGGAATGGAAACCGAAAGATCGGCATTTTGACCCGAGCGCGAAACGGAAGCGGCGTTCGGAAGTCGATAAGATCCCGACGGCGGCGACGGCGTTGGAGCAGGCGTTTCAGATTGCGCCTCGATCGAAGATGGCGGAGGACTACGAGCGCCAGGCGAAGGAGAAACTGCTTCGCGAGGAGAACGCGCGCGGGATTGAGCGCGCGTTCGTTGCGATCAAGAGATTTCTACGACTTCGCAGTTCGAAATTGAGCGCTAACCCTGAGAGCTGCCTTCCGCCCCTTGTTCTCCGTATGAAAAACGGCGAGTACGTCTGGACTAAGGCGTCGCCGCCAATGAAGCGTCCGCTCTTTAACGGAACCTTCCGTCCGCTCTTCAGCGAAGAGTTGATCGCGCACGTTATCGCCATGGCGATTATTCTTTTGCTGGTCGCGTTTTTTTTGATTTATTTAATGTTTCCCGTAATGGAGGCTGCGAAGAATCCGAGGGACGCGGTTTCTCGACTGGAGCTTCTCGTTTACTGGATCCTTACGCCGCCGTGCTTCTGTTTTATAACCGGGTTTATCGGGCTGACTTTTTGGTCGGTGTTCCACGCAGGGTACGAAGGGGCTTCGATCGTGCCGTACTGGCGAAGCGAGAGCGTCCTGGCTATGTTGGGTTATGGACTATGGTTTACGCTAACGCTCCTTACGACGGGCGCGACCGGGGCGCTTTTGGCGGGAGCGACGATACGTTTGTGGGACGATCCGACTTCCACTCTTACGCCGACGCTCGTTGCGAGCGCGATAACGACGTGTTTCTTCTGGTTCTTTTTCCCGATCGTTTGGCTGTCGACTATACAGAGCGAGATGTTCTTTGCGCCGATAACGAAGCGAATCGTTTCCTCCTTTGCGACGCAGAAGGCGCGGTGGGCGCAGCTTTACATTTTCGAGGCGACCTTCTTTGTCGCGCCGACTTTCGTTTGGACGTCAACCGCTGGAACGAACCTTTTCTGGTTCTTGATTCCGGTTGTTGTTCCGTATTTCGTCGCCGTGTGCGGGCTCCTGTTAGGTCGCATGGCGTGGATACTCGACGACGAGACCGCGAGCGCGGAGTTTGACGATTAGCCTAACGTTCGGATCCGATTCGCACTACCGCAGGCGGGAAAACGCCCTATAATTCCCGCCCGGTAGAAAGCAGGGCGAAGAGCCGTTTGAACCCTCAAAAAGTCAAGCGACCAACAGGAGCGGCGATTTCGGAGCCGCGTGGTAGCGCAAACCGGAGATCCAACGTACGAACGTTGGCTACGCAGTGGCGGAGCCTTCAATTTCGGCAATAATCTTATCGATCGCGTCGCGCAGAACCTGTTCTCGGGCGACGATTTCCTTGATTTCGGCGTTGAGCTTAACGATATCGATTTTCTCGCGCGTGTCGGGCTGCTCGACGTAGGTGGAGACGGAGAGGTTATAATCATTCTCCACAACCTCGTCGAAGGGTACGAGGCGAGCGAAATGGTCGACGTCGGCGCGGGAGACGACGGAGTCGGCGATCCGGGAGATATTCTTTGGCGTCAGTTTATTGTTGTTCGTTACTTTGACGAACTCCCGCGAGGCGTCGACGAAAAGAATTGAATCGTTGAGCTTGTTCTTCTTTAAGACCAAAATGCAGGTCGCGATCGACGTGCCGTAGAAAAGATTCGACGGAAGCTGAATTACGGCGTCGACGCGGTTGTTCGTAACCATGTATTTCCGAATTTTCTGCTCCGCTCCGCCGCGATAGAGCACGCCGGGGAAGCATACTATTGCCGCCGTGCCCTTTTCCGAAAGCCACGCTAGCGAGTGCATAACGAACGCTAAGTCCGCCTTCGATTTCGGCGCCAGCACGCCTGCCGGGGAAAACCGAACGTCGTTAATTAGCGTGACGTCGTCGTCCCCTTTCCATTTGATCGAGTAGGGAGGATTTGAGACGATGACGTCGAACGGCTCGTCGTCCCAATGCTTCGGCTCCAAAAGCGTGTCCCCGTTCTCTATATTGAATCGATTGTACGGCACGCCGTGCAAAATCATATTGATTCGGCACATATTGAAGGTCATTAAGTTAATTTCTTGCCCGAAGAATCCACCGACGACGCCTGACGTCAGAGTTTTTTCCGCCTCCGACTTCACCTTTAAAAGCAAGGAACCGGATCCACATGCCGGGTCGTACGCCTTATTGATTTTATCTTGACCCGCCGTCGCGATCTTGGCGAGGAGTTCCGAGACTTCCTGAGGCGTAAAGAATTCGCCGCCGCTTTTACCTGCGCTCGACGCGTACATCGCCATCAAATACTCGTACGCGTCCCCGAAAGCGTCGATCGTATTATTCGAATGCCGCAGTTTCATCGACGCGACGCCTTCGAGTACGGCAAGAAGACGCTCCTCACGCTTTTCGAGGTCGTTTCCCAATTTCGGACTGTTCACGTCGAAGTCGGAGAAGAGTCCCTTGAAGTCGTCTTCGCTTTCCGTATTGCTTGCGGAACGTTCTATTTCTTTAAAGATTTCGGCAAGCTTTTTATTCAGATAAACTCGTTCCCCAGCGCCGTTATTGAAAAGGTTGCGCCCGCCAAAACCGGTCGATTCTTTGGAATAGAGCGCGGCGTTGCTCTTTGCCTCGATGAGAACGTTCGCGAAAAGTTGCGACGGAGCGACAAAATAGCCTTTCGAATCGATGATGTATTTGCGAATTTCGCCCGTAACCTGATCGTCGCTGAGTTCAGCGTAGTTGAAGGAGAGATCTCCTGCCTTGTGCTGTAGATCGTTAATAGCGTCGGTGATATTCTCCGAAAGAAAGCGATAGAGCATGGCGACAAGGACGTACGATTTAAAGTCCCAGCCGTCGACGGCGCCGCGCAAATTATCGGCAATTTGCCATATTTTTTGGTGAAGCTCTTGGCGCTCCTGCTCTTTTTGGGAATCGATCATTTCGCGTTCCTTCCGTGCAAAAAACGTTGAACTAAAGAATTTCAATCATTGTACATTCGACCGCTTAAACGTCAAGTTTGACGCGTTAGTTAAAGGTCAAGTTTGTCCTATTCTAATTCTGATCGTTTTTGCTAGAATTGAGCGAACATACGTTCTTTGCGCGTTTAATTGCCGCTAAGGGCGGAGTCTTACGATCTTTCCGCAATTTCAGAAGGAAGCGAGCATGAGTCAGTATGATTCGATTATGGTAACGGACGAGTATACAGTCGCCGCAGAATACGAGCCGGTTCAACGAAACGCGACGGCGTGTCAGAGCGAAGCGGAACTCGAAAAGGAATTTATCGAGAACCTTCAGCGGCAAGGATACGAATACCTCGGCTCGATCGATTTTGATGGACTTCGTCTAAACCTGCGCAAGCAGATCGAACGTCTCAACGGCTTTATCTTTTCCGACCGCGATTGGGATAGGTTCTATCGAACCGTTATTGCGAACGAACGTGAAGGCATGGCGGAAAAGGCGCGGCGAATTAACGAGGCGCCAGTCGTTACCTTTACGTTCGACAACGGTCGATTTGAGAACGTGAAACTCTTTGATAAGGGTCGACTCTTCAATAATCAGCTTCAGGTCGTTAATCAATACGCGACGACCGCCGGAACGACCGCGAATCGTTACGACGTAACGATCCTGTGCAATGGTTTGCCGATGGTTCATATCGAATTGAAGCGTCGCGGAGTCGCGTTGCGCGAGGCGTTCAATCAGATCGAACGATATAGTCGCGAGTCCTTCTGGGCGGACGGCGGACTTTTCGATTACGTTCAGATCTTTGTGATCTCCAACGGCACGGAGACGAAGTACTACTCCAATACGACGCGGGACGCGGCGCTCGTCGAGCGAAAAAAGGGTCGCAAAAAGGCTGGTGGAGCGTTCGAGTTCACCTCCTACTGGTCCGACGTTTCGAATCGCGTACTTCCCGACCTCGTCGACTTTACGCGAACCTTCTTTGCAAAGCATACCCTCCTTAACATTCTGGCGAACTACTGCGTCTTTACCTCGGACAGTAAGTTGCTCGTTATGCGTCCGTATCAAATCGCGGCGACGGAACGTATTTTGCGCAAGATTCAAATTGCGAATAATAACGGGCTATGGTCTAAGCCGAACGCCGGCGGATACGTATGGCACACGACTGGTAGCGGTAAGACGCTAACGTCCTTTAAGACGGCGCGTCTCGCGTCGGCTCTACCTTTCGTTGATAAGGTCTTATTCGTCGTCGATCGGAAAGACCTCGATTACCAAACGATTAAGGAGTACGATCGGTTCTGTCGCGGCGCCGCCAATGGAAATAAGAACACCTACGTTCTCGCCCGACAACTCGACGACGTCGACGAAAATAGAATCCCGCATTATTACCCGATCATTATTACGACGATCCAGAAGCTCCAGTCCTTTATTAAAAAGAATGGGGATCATCCGATCGCAAAGAAAAAGGTCGTTCTCATCTTCGACGAATGTCATCGTTCGCAATTTGGCGATATGCGCAGAGACGTGGAGCGGTTTTTTAAGAATCGCCTTGTTTTCGGATTCACAGGCACGCCTATCTTCTCGCAGAACGCGCCGACGTCGAGTAAGAACGGTTACCTGACGACGGAAGCGGCGTTCGGGGAGCGTATTCACGCGTACAATATTGTGGACGCGATCGTCGATCAGAACGTCTTGCCGTTTCGCATCGATTATCTGAATACGATTAAGCCGAAAGAGAACGTTAGCGAGGCGCCGATAAGTGCGATCGACGCGCCCAAGGCGATCGGGGCGCCGGAACGAGTTTCGATGATCGTCAAGTATATTCTGGAGCATTTCAATCAGAAGACGAAGCGCTCGGAATCGTACGTAACGTCGGTGGCAACGAACGTTACGGAACTGGCGCGGAATCCATCGTTGCCGGAGGAGAAGACGGCGCGTCGGCATTACGGTTTCAACTCGATCTTTGCGGTCTCGCGCGTCGACGACTTAAAACTCTATTACGCAGAATTTAAGAGACAACTTGGCGAGCGATTCGGAATCGATTTCAAAGTGGCGACGATCTTTAGTTTTGCGGCGAACGAAGAAGTTGGCGACGGCGAGTCGACTGTCGAAACGTCGAACTACGAAGTATCCCCAGACGGAATCCTTGCGGACGAGAACTCCGATTCGACGGACGGACTCGACGATTCCTCGAAACAGTTCCTCGACGACGCGATCAAGGACTACAATAGGACTTTCAAGACGTCGTACGACGCTAGCGGCGAGAAGTTTGGAAATTACTATAAGGACGTTTCGCAACGCATGAAAAATCGCGAAATCGACCTGCTACTCGTCGTGAATATGTTTTTGACCGGTTTCGACGCGCCGACGCTCAATACGCTTTGGGTGGATAAGAACCTGAAGATGCATGGGCTACTGCAGGCGTTTTCGCGCACGAATCGCATTTTGAACTCGGTGAAGACGTTCGGCAACATCGTCTGTTTTCTCCCGTTGGAAGAGCGTGTAAACGAGGCGCTGGCGCTCTTTGGCAATAAGGAATCCGGGGGACGCGTCGTTATTCTGAACACGTACGAAGACTATTATTTCGGGTACACGGACGAGAAGGGGCGCGAGCAGGAAGGATATAAGGATCTCGTCCTTAGCCTTCTGGAAGATTTTCCCCTTACGAATCGGCTCATTAGCGAGAAGGAAAAACGCCGATTCGTAAAACTTTTTGGCGCGATACTGAAATTGCGCAATATCTTGTCGTGTTTCGACGAGTTCGCTGGGCATGAGATCCTCGTAGAGCGGGATATGCAGGATTACCAGAGTTGGTACCTCGATATCCACGACGAATTTCGCACGAAAAAAGAAAAGGAAAATATTAACGACGACCTCGTTTTTGAAATCGAACTCGTTAAGCAGGTCGA
Source organism: uncultured Planctomycetota bacterium (assembly GCA_900317365.1). GTDB lineage: Bacteria > Planctomycetota > Planctomycetia > Pirellulales > Thermoguttaceae > RUG369. Next base: position 37,279 of record ONGM01000018.1, on the reverse strand, counting down.
AGTCAACGTCGACTACATTCTGGAGCTTGTTCGACAATTTTGCGAGAAGAATTGCGAGGACAAAGAGATTTTGCGCAAGATTAAGACGGCGGTCGAATCGAGCCCGGCGTTGCGTCCGAAGCGGGAACTCGTCGAGATGTTCGTTCGTTCGGTAACTTCGGATTCGGACGTCGGCGCCGAATGGAGCGACTTTATTCGTAAAGAACGCGCCCGCGATCTCGAAGAGATCATTAAGTCGGAGAACCTTCAGCCCGAAGCGACCCGCCGCTACGTCGACGCAGCTTTCTATCGCGGCGAGATTGAAGCCTACGGTCCCGAACTCGAGCCGCTTCTTCCGCCTGCGCCTCTCTTTCCCGTTAAAGGTCAGACGACCTCGTCGAGAATTGAGAAGAAGAACTCTGTCCTGCAGAAGTTGCGAAGCTTTTTCAATAAGTTTTCCGGATTGTTTGGGGATTAGTAACGAACTACGTTTAAATTTCGCTTTCGCATATATCGTGCGATCAAAGTCGGCGGACCAAAGCTCGGCGTATGAAATCGTTACGAAATTCGTCGACCAAGCGCCGTCATTGCAACAATAACAGCGGCGACGCGGGGTGCGCCTGCTCTGTAAATGTGCAAGCGGAAATTTGGCGTTATTGGTTGTCGGAACGCGACGAGGGATCAACGTGAACAAAAAAACGGCGCGCTCAAATCTTGCGATTGAGCGCGCCGTTCGTTTAATTTAATCAATCGAGAATCGGGTAGGGCGAAATTCGTTATTTATTCTCGTCCGTTTCGATTTCGACGGTTCCTTCCGCTTCCGGGGTCGCTTCGGGTTCGTCTTTATCGTCGGGCACGATCAGACCGGGTCGGACGACGGTGATGTTGGAGCCGGGCGCCGCTTGTCCGAAGGGACGTTCCGGACGCTTGACGATTTCAATTTCCGCGTCCTTGAGTTCGCCTTTGCGATAGAACTGGATCTTAACCTTCTTTTCGCCGATTTTCTCGACTTGTTCGGAAAGTTTTAGCGGGTCGTTCGTTTCTTCGTCTCCGATTTTCACAATGACGTCGTAACGATTAATTCCCGCTTTAGCCGCCGGGGAATTGGGCGCCACAAACTGAACGAGAACGCCTTTATTTTCTTCCAACGGAAGTTGGGCGAGTAGGATTTCAGGAACGCGATCGACTGAAATACCGAGCCAGTATTTACTCGTTGCGCCAAGGTTCAACGGACGGAGCTGATTTCCGTTTTGAGCGTTCGGCTGATTCGGAACCGCCGTCATGCCGCCAGCAGCAAGCTGTCGTCGCAACGCTTCGAATTGTTCGCGCATTCGCTCCTGTTGTCGACGCATCTGCTCTTCCATGCGTCGGATCGACTCGAAGGGCGAGTCGGTCGCCGAATCGTCGCCGAAGAAATCCTTAAAGAAGGGATCCTGACCTTGGAAGACGTCGCCGTTGGAGATCGAGCCGTTCGGGAGCGTAATCGTCGTGTCGCCGGGGTCGCCGTCGAGTTCCGACTCGCTCTCTTCAATAAGTTGTCCGTCTTGCCAGACTTTCTTCGTTTGCTTCGTTTTGCCGTTCGGTTGCGTACTGTTTTCGATCACGATGGAATATGATCTCGAACCGTTCGGCAAAGTTGGAGTAGGGGCGATTGCGTCGTCTTGTTCCGGTTGCTGAACGATCGGCGCGGCAGGCTCTTTCAATTGTTTCGTTTGCGCGATCGCAAAGCCGCCGCCGACAACGCACGCGATCGCGACGGCAGGAACTAACACGGACTGGATACGAGAATTAGTCTTTTTCATATGTGAATCTCCATACGTTTATTTCTGGCGTTTTGATTCTGATTTCGGCGCGGCTCCGCCGTCGCCTCTCAGTACGCTTCAATAAACGAAAGTTTTAAAAGTTTTTCAGTTTTGGACGGGAACCTACACGATCGCCTCCCGCCGTCGCCTACCAAATCGGGCGATCTTCGTCGTATGAGACGGAGTAGTCGTCGACCGGAACGATGAGAACGCGTCCGTCTTCGAGCGGAAAACGGTACTGAGTTCGATTCGATTCAAGTCGACCGCCGGCGTTGCGAACGCGCTCGGCTAGCTCATGCGGAACGATCGAATTCGCTTCGAGAAACGCTCGCGACGCGGAAGAGTCGTAAGAGTCCGCTTCGGCGTACGGGACTTCAACGTTTTCCAGCCCGCGCGACGGACTCGAGAACCGAGCCGTCTTAATCGCGCCGGAGTTCGCGAGTCTCGTCATCGTCGGATCGTGAACCGGCGCGCGAGCGGCTTCCGGCGCGCGATTTACGTTTTCGGCGTAGACGTTTGAGTCGGCGATCTGATCAAAGTCGTTTATTTCAGCGCTTTCCAAGTCGCCGGAAAGAGCGTCGGCGGTCTCTTTGGAAAGCCCTGCCTTGACTTTAATTCTTCGTCTTGACGAGCTAGTGTCGTCGCTTTCGTCGAATCCCATTGCGCCGCCCTTAGCGCCGTTCATCGCAATGGATCGCTCCGAATCAAATCTGAGCGGCGCAAGCGATTGCTGGGACTGATCGGCGAGCGCGACCGACGAGCGTTCGGAAACAATTTTGTCGTCGGCAAAATTGTTTTCTACGACGTTATTATTGTTCTCTGCAACGCTGTTTTCAACGTTGCTCTCAGGTTTGGTTACCGCGTTGTCGTCCGTCGCGTCGTCGTCTTCTGACTGAGACATTGCGAATTCCGCTTCCTCTTGAAATTCGCGCGGCGCACTGGGCGGAGCGGAGCATGAAAAGTTTTCCGGCGCGCGGACGGTTACGTATCCGAACGCGAAGACGACGGCGGTCGTCGCGATCAGGTTCATGATTTTACGCGCTCCGATCGAACCCCTTTTCGTTTTTGCGTTCGACTTCGACACTTTACGATTTGCGAGCGGAGTCGATTTAGACGCGTCCGCGAACGGCAATGGAGATTCAGCCCCCGTCGAATTTCGCATTGCCGCTCGGAACGCTTGCGCTTCCAAAAAGGTGAGAGCGCAAAATCGCCATCCGTCGACCGTTTCGTCGAGTCGGAACAATAAATCGTTTCGCTCGCTTTCGGAGAGTTCGTTGTCGACGAGACGTTCGACGAGCAACTCCTCTTCCTCTGTGAGCGTTGCGGCGCTCATTCCGAAATCAACATGATTCAAATCCGTATTCATGATATGCTCCAATATTCGGCGCGTTGATTTAGGCTATAAATCCGCAACTTTTATATTTAAAATTTCCTTTAAACGCTTTCGAGCGCGATGCAATTTCGACTGCACTGCGAGGGTCGTGGCGCCAAGCTCGTTTGCGATCTCTTGGTAACTTTTGTCTTCGCGATACTTCATCATGAGGATTCGTTGATCGTCAATCGGGAGCTGAGCGACGGCGGCGCGCACGAGTTCTTCGCGCTCTTGGCAAATAAGCCAGTCGAGCGGCTCTTGCGGCGCGCGTTCTTCGGTCGAGTTTGCTAAATCGGACTCGTACCTTTTAAGGAAGTTTCTTTTTCTTCCGGCTTTTCTCCGATATAGCGCCGACTGCAGAACCGTAGTTCGATAGAGCCAAGCGCCGAGCTTTGAAGGGTCGCGCAACGGTTCGCGTTGATTTGCGACGGCGAGCGCGACCTCTTGGAAGACCTCGTCGACGGCGGCGGTTTCACCGACACGTTTCGCAATAACGCCGCGTATCCACGGTTCGGAGTCGCGCAACGCCGACGTCCAATCGACGTTGCCGCTGGCGTCGAGGTAACGCGCGACGTCGAGAACGCTCGGAGCGTTCGAGAACTCCGTCTCGTCGCGCATCGGATCCGTAGCGTCGTCGGCGCTCGTCGATTGTCGGAAAGGTAACGTCATTTTGATCTCTCGGGGGTTGAAGTCGTTTTATACCTGACGTTCGCATAGAAGGTTGCCGTTTTTCTTTTCGTGTTGCGCAATCTTGCAATTTTTTTTGGAAAAATCAAGGCAGGTCTTTTTTCCTCGACTCGCTCGCTTCTTGTCCTTGATAAGAAGCGTAGTATAATGGCGAGAAGTCGCGCGCCGTCGATTTTGTGTCGCGTCGACTCTCGCGTTTGCATGAGAAGAAAAGGAGAATGGAAACGTCGGTAGAAATCAAGTACGTTAGACGCGTGGAAATGGCGTTGGACGCGTCGACGCTTTCGGAACGGACTTTCGACGACGGCTTGCCGGAGGGATATTTTTGGTCTCCGTGGAGTTCGGTCGCCGTTCGAGCCTTCGCCTCGATTATTCATCGCGCGTTTCGAGACGACCTTGACGGGCACATTTTCCCAACGTATCGACAGTATGACGCGTGCGAACACCTCGTTCTCGCAACGGCGACGTCGAAGATGTTCGCGCCGTCGAGTTCGTGGCTCGTCGGTCGCGACGCGCCACTTTCCGAAGAAAATCGCCCGCTCTATCAAGTTGGTCGCCCGATCGAATTTTGCGGCGCCATCATGTGCGTGGCGCCGTCGAAGACCTCGGGAAATATTCACAACGTTGCCGTTTTGCCGAGCGATCGAGGAAAAGGACTCGGGCGCGCGCTTATTGCTCGCGCCGTCAATCAGTTTATCGCGTCGGGAAAACGAATGATAACCCTCGAAGTAACGTCGGAAAACGTCGCCGCCGTCCGACTCTATTCCTCCTTTGGCTTCCAGTCGACGAAAATCGCATACGTCGAATCTTTTGTCGAAACGGAACGACGTTCGAACGATTGATCGGTTGAAGTTCGCTATGTCGCAAATTTTCGTCAGCGCGCCGACTATTCATTAGGAACAGAAAATGGATCCGCATATTCAGAAGCGCAGTTTCGACAACGGTCTGACCTTATTCTACGACGAGACGCCGTGGAGCGAATCTTTTGCCTTTGCGATCGGCGTTCAGGTCGGATCGCGCCACGACGCGCCGAATCAATCTGGACTCGCGTCGTTGACGTGCGAAATGACGAATCGCGGCGCCGGCGACTACGACAATCGATCGTTTTACGAAGCGCTTTTGGATCTGGGCGTCAGCTCTGGGGAAACCGCGACGAAATCGCGCACAAATTTCGGCGCGCGCGGCGTCTGCGACATGTGGGAAAAGACGCTCGAACTTATAGCGCTTCAAATTCTTCATCCGCGATTCGACGAAGACGAATTTGACGAGTGTCGAATGACGCAACTTCAAGAGATTGTCGCGCTCGAGGACGAGCCGCGCGCGCGCGGTAAGAAAGAAATCTTGCGAATCTCCGTTCCTTTTCCATGGAACCGATCGTCGCTCGGCGAGCGCTCCTCCCTTGCGGAACTCACGATCGACGACGTTCGTCAGTTTTATAACCGACATTATCGAGCAAACGGAACGGTGATTGCGGTCGCGGGCAAAATGGGATGGGAACGTCTTCAAGACAAAGTTTTTCAGCTTTTTGGCGACTGGGAGTCTCGCGACGTCGATTCGCCGAATGAAATACCGTCCGAAGGTTCGCTTTCGCACATCGAGTCGGACACGGCGCAGACGCATATTTTCCTTTCCGCAGAAGAGGTTCCTTTTGGGCACGACGATTACTGGCGCGCCGTGACTGGGTACGGCGTTCTCAGCGGCGGGGTCTCGTCTCGACTTTTTACCGAAGTTCGAGAGAAGAGGGGACTTTGCTATACCGTCGGCGCCGACGTGTCGACGATCGGCCCCTACGGACGACTTCAGTGTTATTGCGGAACTAAAAGGGAATCTGCGCAGGAAGCTTTGGAGATTATCATTCGTGAAATCGACCGGCTTCGCGTTGAACCCGTGTCAAAATCGGAATTGGATTTTGTTAAGATTAGCACGAGGACAAGTCTGGTAACTCAAGGAGAGTCGACGGCGAGTCGGGTTCGAGGAATCTTGCACGATTGGTTTAATCTGAAGACGGTTCGTTCGCTCGACGAAAAGTTAGCGCTCTACGAGTGTCTGACCGTCGACGATCTTTACGATTATTTTAGTTCGAGACCGCCTCTCAAGTTCAAAATGGTAACGCTGGGCGCCGACGCTCTCCAGCTCCCAAAGGAACGAACGCTGTAAAGAAAAAAGAAAACCCACGCGGAGTCGAAAGACCACGCATGGGTTTTCACAATTTACAAGATCAAGTAGGGCCAGGAGGATTCGAACCACCAACCAAGGGATTATGAGTCCCCTGCTCTAACCGTTGAGCTATGGCCCCAACGCCTAACCTTGATTATATCCGACGTTGAAACTTTATCAAGAGCGTATTTGACAAAATCGAAAAGAGACGAGCGCAGCTTCTCATGTTTCCAAATTGCGATTTAATGACGTTGACGACTCGAACGAATTTAAGTTTGAAAACAAACGCGCCGATAAATGCGGCAGGCGTTCTTTTCCTTTGATTTAATTGGGGAAAGATTTGGCGGTTAATTTGAATAGGTGATAGTAATGTCGCGATTACAAAATTCGTGGTTGCAACTTGGGAACCGGTGCGAAGGGGGATTTTACGGACGTCTCCGTTCTCTCCTGCTCGCCCTTGTTTTGCTATTTTCCGCGACCGCTTTTGCCGTCGCGACCGACGATCGACAAAAAGACGTCGACGCGTCCAGCGGTCGATCGAACCCGACGGCAAATTCCCAGGTTGGTTCCATTCTCACGACCGGCTCGATTTTAAGATCGAATCCGCCGAACTCTCGATTTGGCGCGCGCGGTTCCTTCTCAAAAGACGGGAGCATGATCGGTCTCGATCCAAATGGAGGAAGTTCCCGTTTCGCCGCGCCTACAAATTCTTTTCAGACGAAAAGCGACCCGGGAATCGTTAAGGCGCGAAACGATTATTATCGCGCCCTGCGTGAACTTCGCCCCGATCTTTTTCGCGAACAGGAGCCTCCCCGTCGTGTAACGGCGACCCCGCCTAAGAGGTTCGCATATCGCGCGCCGGGGACTCCCGCCTACGGAAGAAGTCGCAACGCGCTTCAGCCCGAGTCGGAACAGCGCGTCGTCGCGCCGACACTTGGCGAAAGCGGTCTCGCCGCCGCGCAAACTCAGCCTGCGCCTGAAAGAACGGAATACGATCCAATTCGCAATCTCCAGCAGTTGTGGATGCGCGGTTCCGCCCCGCGCCGCGCTCAGACTTTGCCGACGCAACGAGACGGTTTCTTCGATTATTCCCAAGGGACGACGCCATATTACTACGACGATTACGCCGAGGACGAACTTCAAAATCAGGGTTTCTTTGAGCCTGTCGCACAAGCTCTTGGCGGCGGTTTAGTTCCTGAGAGCGGCGATCAGGCTCCAGCGTGGACGCCGCCGACGCCTTCGCCTGCCCAGCTTGCCGCGCAATTTCGCGAGTACCTCGAGACAATGCTATTGCAAAGTCCGGACGTCAATCCTTTGGGACCGATTCAGGTCGATTATTTCGACGGAGTTGTAACCTTGCGCGGAGTGGTGCCGACGCCGAGAGCGCGACTCGCGGCGGGAAATCTTGTTCTCTCAGATCCGCGCGTAGAACGTGTGAACAATCTTCTCGCGTACGTTCGCGAGGATCCGCCGGAGAACGGAATCGGCGAGAAAATTGAAGTTCGCCGTCAAGGGACCGACGGGAAGTCTGGCGGAGCCGCCGCCGGGACGAAAGGTCAAACGTCCGTAGATCAAGGAACAACTCCCGCAAAGCCGACTAAATAATGGAACGATGAGTCGGCGATCGCCTTTGCATATGAGGCGAAATAGAAACGACGCTCCGACGACGCAAGCGAACTTGAAGACGCGCTCTTCGACGCGCTTGCGACGCGGCGGAGTTTGAAATAACGGAACGTGAACGATGAAAAGGATTGATCGGAATAGAGTCGACGCTTCCGCGTCTGACGAGCGCTTGGACCACGAAGCGTATTGCCGAGCGGTCAAACGCGCGACGACGGAATCCGCGTTTGCGCGCGGAGCGCTCATTGCGTTCGTCTCTTTGTTTATGATTCTTTTCTTGATTTTCCCGTTGGCGTGCGTTTTTTTCGAAGCGTTCGCGGACGGCGCGCGCGCGTTTGTTCGCGCGTTATCGACGAAAGAAACGCTTCAAGCGGTGAAAATGACGTTGCTCGCGACGGGCGTTGCGATTCCGCTCAACGTTGTTTTCGGGCTTGCCGCCGCGTGGTGCATAGGGAAATTTCAATTTTGGGGCAAAGGCGTCTTGATCTCCTTGATCGACATTCCGTTTGCTATTTCCCCGATTATTGCCGGATTACTGTTCGTCTTTCTTTTTGGCGCGTCTTCGTCGCTCGGTCGGTTCCTCGCCGAGCATAATATTCGCATTCTGTTTTCTGCGCCTGCGATCGTAATCGTTACGGTGTTCGTAACGTTTCCTTTCGTCGCGCGCGAAATAATTCCAGTCTTTGAAGCGCAAGGAACGGACGAAGAACAGGCGGCGCGCGTGCTTGGCGCAAGCGGTTGGCAGATTTTCTGGCGAGTAACGCTTCCGAACGCGAAATGGGCGCTTTTGTACGGCGTTATTTTGTGCAACGCGCGCGCGATGGGCGAGTTTGGCGCGGCGGTCGTCGTCGCGCGCAATAGCGTGAAAACAAACACGTTGCCTCTTCATATCAACACGCTATATCAAAGTTACGAAAGCGGCGCGGCGCCATTTGCCGTTGCGACGCTACTCGCAACGATTTCAATCATAACGTTAGTCGTTAAGACCATGCTTGAAATCAAAATACGCTCCGCCGAATCAACGGACGGTTAGAAAAAGAGAGTTTTCGCGTAAGGATTAAAAGGAAATTGATTGTTTTTAAGATTGCGAATAGCGTTTCGAGTGTGATCGTCAGAAACGCGCGCAGGTAAGGCTGGCAACCATGGGAATTGAAGTTAGGAATATAACGAAGACGTTTGGCGGTTTTAAAGCGCTCGACGACGTGAGCCTTCAAGTTAAAGCGGGCGAACTTGTCGCGCTTTTAGGTCCGTCAGGTTCCGGAAAAACGACCTTGCTCAGAATTATCGCCGGTTTGGAGACCCCGGATTCAGAGAGCGGATCCGTTTTTTTCCGAGGCGTGCGCGTCGATTCTCAAAAGGTCGGCGAACGCGGAATGGGGTTCGTCTTTCAGCATTACGCGCTTTTTCGTCATATGACCGTCTTCGACAATATAGCGTTTGGCATGACGGTCAAGCCGCGTCGTCTTCGTCCGTCGAAAACGCAAATTCGCGAAAAGGTTCAAGCCCTGTTGCACATGATTCAGCTTGACAACTACGCCGACCGCTATCCGTCGCAACTTTCCGGCGGTCAACGTCAGCGAGTCGCGCTTGCGCGCGCGCTCGCCGTGGAGCCGCAAGCGTTGCTTCTCGACGAACCGTTCGGCGCGCTCGACGCGAAAGTCCGGGTTGAATTGCGATCATGGTTGCGTCGACTTCACGACGAAATTCACCTTACAAGCGTCTTTGTAACGCACGATCAGGACGAGGCGTTGGAGTTGGCGGATCGCGTCGCCGTTATGAACCAAGGGAAAATTGAACAGGTCGGAACGCCGGACGAAGTTTTTCATTCTCCGAAGACGCCGTTTGTTATGAACTTTCTCGGACAAGTGAATCAGTTCCGAGGACGTATGGAGCGCGGTCGCGTTTGGATCGGACGCTATGAGGGCGCGGCGACGAACGATGAAATCAACGGCGACGCCAACGGCTCGAATCCTGCGACGATCTTTATTCGTCCGCATGATTTTGAGATTTCCACAGAACCGCGCAAAGGACGACTTTCGTTTCCGGCGACGGTCGTTCGCGTGCGCTCCGCAGGGAACGTCGTCCACGTCGAAATGGTTACAGAAGCAGGGGAAACGTTATTCGCCGAGACGTCGCACCAGGAGCGAGCGGCGTTAAGTCTAGAGAACGGCGGTCGTTTCTTTCTGACGCCGCGCAATTTGCGCGTTTTTACCGACGACGTCGAAGAGAACGACGAGGTCGACAAGCCGCAACGCGCCGCTTCCTTTTAATCGCGCGCGAGTTGGCGAATCTGAAATCAGAGAAATACGGCGCGTCCTTTGACGCGCAAAGCAATAGGGTCGGCGCCGTTACGCTTGCGGCGTCGACCCTTTTTGCGTTTCTTTACGTTTCGTTAGACTTACTCTTTTAGTCGGCGAAATCTGCCGCGCTTTCATCGTTTCTCGCGTCGTTCGAGGGCGCTTGCGTAGGCGGCGTAGGAGCGCCTTGCGCGCTCGGCGCTACCGGCACGTCGACGTATTTGCGAAATCGACTGAGCGTTAGCATTGCGGTCGCAAGCGTTTCTTCGTCGATTGGCGAGAGGACGTCGAGATTGTCGAGCGAGTTGAAAAGCTGATCGACTAGAGCGCATAGCTGAGAATGAACTCTCAGCGCGTCCGACGTTTTCATCTCTTCTGCCGAAGAAACAAAGGACAACCAAAGAAGAATTTTCCCATTGACGTAAAGCGTCATGTAAGGAGTCTCTAGCTTCACGTTCGGATTAAAGAAGAGAACGTCGCTAAGCGCGCCGTTTTTTACGAGGATTTGGGCGCGCTGTTTCATTGCCACGAGAAAAGTTTCGACCCGTTGAAGAAGCCCTGCGAAGCGCGCGTCGCCTAGATTCGCGCTCTGCTTCAGTCGTGCGAGCAGGTACGATAGGGCGGTTAACTTTCGAATCGAACTCGCCGTGTCCCAGTCGATCGGACGTCGCGCTTCACACTCGAGAATTTTGGCGAGAGACCAGCGCTCGCCTAGTTCGTTAATCCAAACTTCGTCTGCGTCTTGCGAGTAGTGGGCAAGCGCCACCGCGAGCGTCGTTAGATCCGCTTGAGAACAACAAGCGCGTTTTTCCGCGTCAATGAGATCTTGAACGTGAAAGCGCTTCCCGTCGACGCTCAATTCGTAGTTTCTGTCGATACGCGCGTACGCGAGCGCCGCTAGAAATTCGCCGCGATACGTCTGAAAACCGTATCCGACGGTAGGAGTCGGTTTGTCGCCGACTATTCGGAAGAGTCGACGACCGGCGCATGAAAAGTTCCAGCACAAGGCGCCTAGCGTGAAGATCGGCTGGAGTTCCCCCGGCGCGGCGGCGTCGACCGCGTCGCCTGCCGTCGCCGACTGCGGCGCAAGGCACGTTTGGTTCGCACCACCTATTAACGAATAGCGCAAAAGCCTGCCTGGCGTCGCCTGTTGGATTGAGAAAGTCGCGTGAGAAAAGCGTTCAAGGAGCGCGTCGATTCTTATCGCGAGTTCACGCTCGTTTTGCGGAACTTTGAGTTCCGGAAGTTCGCGACCTTTGGGGAATTGATTGCTCTCTAGAACGGGAATCGAGTCGTACTGCGAGTTACCGATTGGGATGGCGCCGGAGACGTCGCCGATTATGCGCAATTGTTCGCCGTTTGGCGTCGTGAAATTTTGATACTGTCCGCCATCGTCGAATTGAGGCGCGCCTAGTTGCGTCGAGAAAGAGTATCCGTCCGACGTTACCGTGTTGACGTCGTAATTATAACCGTTGGGAACGACGAAAGTCCCTGTTCCCATGTCGTCGAAATTCTGAATCGAACCTTCGTAAAATTGTCCGGACGAGAATTGCCCGCCGTCGATAAATTGCCCGCTCGATAGGTTGACGACGTCGTTCTCATAATAGGGCGCGCCGCCGTTGTAACCATTCTCAAAAGCATACTGACCGCTGGCATTCTTGGCGTTGAAAGTCAAAACAAGGAAGAGGACGTAAAGCGACGTCAGCGAGACTCGTTTAACGAAATCGTCTGCGAACGCTTTCTTTGTCAAAACGCAGTTTGCTCGATTCACTTTCTTCTCTCCAATTCGCAATCGGTGGCGATTTCCTACGCGCGCGAGTAGAGTCTAATCTATTTATTGTCAAAAGACAAGTCGAACTGGAGAAAGATCGGGACGAGAACGATAGAATAGCGTCGTTGATCCTCTTTTACTCGGAAATCCCGCGACGCTACGCACACAAGAGAACGACGGCGCTCCGATCCGGGGATTGGAACGCCGTCGCGTATGAAAAGACTTCTTGCGTTTAACGACAAGACTATTGAGGAACGCCTTCTGAATCCGGCATATGCGCAAAACTCTTCATTTGAACGATCGAATTCGTCGCTAGCGAGCGTCGCGCGTCTATGAAGCGCTGGTTGGAAGAGCCTGCGAAAGTTAGCGTCCAGTCGCGCAACTCTTGAACAAAGGGACCGTCGACCACCACGTCGGCTTCCGAAAGCAGTTCGTTCCACGCGTCGTTGCGGGCGCCGACGAGTTCTTCCCAAAGGTACCCCGTGTAGACGACGACGTTCAAACCGAGCTTATGCGCCTCGCGGGCAATATAAGCGAATTCGCGCGCCTGCATGAAAGGCTCGCCGCCGCTAAACGTAACCCCCTCGATAAGAGGGTTGGACGAGATCTCTTTTAAAATCGCGTCGGCGTCCTTTTCGACGCCGCCGTTGGGATCGTGCGTCTGAGGGTTGTGGCACCCTGGACACGAGCGAGGGCATCCCTGACCAAAAATAGCGTACCGCAACCCGGGACCGTCGACAATAGAGTCTGAAACTAACCCGGCAATCCTTATCTTCATATGCTCAAGTCCTACGCTTTAGGAGTTCTTTTCGTCTCCGTTTTTATTCTCGTGATTGCAACAATCGCATGCAACGCTGTGTTGAACGCGGTCGCGAACTTCGGCGCGCTTTGCGTTATTGAAACGATCTAGCGTTCCGACGAGATACCCGGTAATACGTCGAACGCGTTCGAAGGGCGCGTCTTCCGTCTCTTTACGTCCGCATTTCGGACAAACGTCGCCGTTAATGAAGCCGTAGAATCCACATACCGGATCGGAATCGATCGGGTGATTGATAGCGCCGTAACCGACTCCCGCCTTGCGCATGGCGTGAACGATCTTTTCAAAGGCGTCGAGGTTCTGCGTCGTGTCGCCGTCAAGTTCAACGTACGTGATGTGCCCCGCGTTCGTGAGCGCGTGATACGGCGCTTCGAGTTGGATCTTTTTCCACGCCGGAATATTGAAATAGACCGGGATATGGAAACTGTTCGTGTAATACTCACGATCGGTAACGCCTTCGATATTGCCGAATCTGACGCGATCGATCTTGACGAAACGCCCGGAAAGTCCTTCCGCCGGGGTCGCGAGAAGCGAGAAGTTCAGTTTCGTTTGGCGCGACTTGTCGTCAAGGTAGTTTCGCATGAAGGAGACGATTTCCAGACCGAGATTCTGAGCCTTTTCGCTTTCGCCGTGATGAACGCCGATAAGCGCCTTCAACGTTTCCGCGAGGCCGATGAACCCGACTGAGAGCGTGCCATGCTTGAGAACTTCGCCGACTTCGTCTTCCGGTCCGAGTTTATCGCTTCCGAGCCATACGCCTTGTCCCATAAGGAACGGGAAGTTCTTCACCTTCTTTGCCGACTGGACGCGGAACCGCTCCAGCAGTTGATCGACGCAAAGATCCATTTTGCGCTCGAGCTCTTCGAAGAAGAAACCCGTGTTATGGTTGGCGCGCAACGCGATGCGCGGAAGGTTAATCGACGTGAAACTGAGGTTGCCGCGCGAGTAGGTGATCTCATGCTCGGGATCGTACGTATTGCCGACGACGCGCGTTCGGCAACCCATGTAGGCGATCTCCGTTTCCGGATGACCCGGCTTGTAATACTGCAGATTGAACGGAGCGTCTTGGAACGCAAAGTTGGGGAAAAGACGCTTCGAGCTGACTCGGCAGGCGAGTTTGAAGAGGTCGTAGTTCGGTTCGCCCGGTTTGACGTTGATTCCTTCCTTGACGCGGAAAATATGAATCGGGAAAATCGGAGTTTCGCCGGCGCCGAGTCCCGCTTCGTGCGCGAGAAGAACGTTCTTAACGACCATTCGACCTTCCGGCGAGACGTCCATGCCGTAATTGATCGAAGAGAAGGGGGTCTGAGCGCCGGCGCGACTGTGCATCGTGTTCAGATTGTGAACGAGCGCTTCCATCGCCTGATACGTCGCGCGATCCGTTTCGCGCGTCGCTTGTTTGATCGCTTCTTCTTGGATTTCCGCGAGCAACGCCGAATCGAGCTTTTCCGCCTTTTCGGAGCGCGCGCTTTCGGCGATTTTCTGACCTAATTTCGCGAGAATTGCGGCGTTTTCCGCTTCTAGAAACTCGGCGTTTTCTTCCAGTCGCAACACGTGTCCGGAGTTCAAAAGTTCTTCATGGATTGCCTTGACGTCGTCCGCAAGGGAATCGTCGTGATCGCGCGTCAAGAATTGAATACCTTTGACGACGTTGTTGCGATACAATTTGCGGAATGTCTTGCAAACGCCTGGCGCGAGTCCGTAATCGAAGTTGACGATCGATTGACCGCCGTGCTGATCGTTTTGGTTCGATTGGATCGCAATACACGCGAGCGCCGCGTACGACTGAATGTCGTTCGGTTCGCGCAAGACGCCGTGTCCGGTGCTGAACCCGCCTTTAAAGAGCCTCAAAAGATCGATTTGACAGCACGTCGTCGTCATCGAATAGAAATCGAGATCGTGGATATGAATGTCGCCGTCAAGGTGCGCGCGGGAATGCTCCGGCTTGAGCATGAACTTATGAAAGAACTCCTTCGCGCCTTCGGAACCATATTTAAGCATTTGTCCCATCGCGGTGTCGCCGTTGACGTTGGCGTTTTCGCGTTTGACGTCGCTCGTTTTCGCGTCTTTATAGGTAATGTCCTCAAAGGTTTTCATGAGACGCGTGTTGGTTTCGCGAACGCGAGTGCGTTCCGCTCGATACGCGATGTAATTGCGAGCCGTGCGGACGTGCCCGTTCTCGATCAGCGCCGCTTCAACGACGTCTTGAACGTCTTCGACTCCCGGTTCGACGAGTCCGAGTTCAATGATTTGGTTCGTTACCTGATCGGCAAGTTGAGCGATATACTCGTTGGATTGAGGCTGACCGGTTGCGACAAAGGCTTTTTGCAAAGCGGCGCCGATTTTCGCCGGAACAAAAGGCGCGCGGCGACCGTCTCGCTTGATAATGCACGTAATTTTGTCGACTTGACCGGGATATTTCGTCTTAATCATTGCAATAACCTAATAAACCTAATATTGTAGAGCGCTTATGGCTTTTGGTTCAACGGTTGGCGTAAGTCTTCGTTCGATTTCCGCCGTGAGAGAGGTTGTTCGTTTGAGCGGGGTCCGCGCGGTTAGTCGCGATCTTTTTCAAAATCGAGGTACATCATACTCGGTTGGACTCCGGTGTTGTTCTGATACTTGCCGCTTTGGTACGGCGCGTACTCGCCCTGAATCGTGTGGTAGTAAATTTGACAAATTTCCACGAATGGATAAATTCGTATGGGTTCGATACAATGGAGTTCAAGCGTCCAGAATCCGCGAAACCCGACGTCGCCGAAGCCGGCGGTGATGTGAATCGACAGCCCTAGACGTCCGACGGAGGATCTTCCCTCAAGCATCGGCACCAGCGTTTTCGTTTCCGTGAATTCCAGCGTGCGCCCAAGGTAAACGCGACCGGGTTCGAGAACGTATCCTGAACGCGGGATCTTGAAGGAGCGATATGCGTTCGCTTTCTTCATGTCGAGCGTCTCTTCGTCGTAAACGAGGAGTTCGTCGTAAAGTCGCAGATTATAGCTATTGGGATTGAGGAAAGAACGATCAAAGGGCTCAATGACGACGTTGCCCTTCGCTATTTCCTTTTCAATTTCCAAACCTGAAAGTATCATAGAACCCCTTCCTGAAGTAGTCGATTGTAAAATCGTTTTTACCGGAATATTTATCCTAATGCGTAAAAACGGTGTTCTTATCGACTACATCGGACTGCGTTCTTGAGTTGTAATCGCTTTATACGATGAACTCGCGTTCGCCAAACATGTTGAAAAACGGACGTCTTGAGCGATTTTGTGACGGTCGTCGTTCAGCTCGTTTAATCTCATTTAAGTGAGATAAACCTTATATACTGTGGTAAATTTTTGAATTTTACCGCTATATAGCGTCTCACTTAAACTGCGGTGATTGTAACAGAGATTTCGTAGCGGTCAAGGTTAAAATTTGGGTATTCGTTGGTTTGTATTAGCGTTCGACTCTCGTAAACCTCAGGGATTCGTTCTCATGAACGTCGCGAAACGTCGCGTTAATTGTCTAGCGTTTACCCTAGTGGAAAACAACGAAGAAAGTCGCAAAAATTTTTTTCGTATGTCGTAAAAGCCGTCTTGGTTATTAAAAATGTAACAAAACAACAATGGAGAAATAATGAAAGCTAATGTAAAAAGGGGGCGCAGGTTTCGAACCTCGGTCATGATAACCATATGCGTTTCGGTTTTTTCAGCGTTTTCGGCGTTTGGAGGGCGTTTAGCGTCGTCGCTTGCTTTTGCGGATAATCCCGTAGATGTTGCTGGAAGCCTTCGCTCTTCTGCGAATCCTGCGGAGCCGATTCCTCATTTTCCGAATCGAACAGCCGCTTTTATCTGGCGAAACTGGAACTTGATCGATCTTGACGCGATGGCTCAAACGTTGGACGCTACGCCGGAACAAATCAACGAATACGCTCTCTTGATGGGACTCCCTGCCTATGAAGCGCCGACTTGGGATTCCGAGCGAGCTTATATCACCGTACTGCGTAGAAATTGGTCTCTGCTTCCCTACGGTCAGATTCTAACTCTACTGCGACTATCGCCGAACGAGTTGGCGAAGAAGTTGCGCGAAGACGATTTTCTCTCCGTCAAACTTGGAGAAAAGCCGTATTGCGAAACGCTACGCTACGATCCTCCGACCGATTCGGTTCGAGATTTCTGCGCTTCAATAGCGCGCGACGCAGCTCCTATCTTTAACTCGGAACCCTATCGCAACGCCGAGCCGCGTTTTGCCTTCCTTGACGAGTTTAAAGACGGAGACGCGCCTGTCGTCGATTCTCGAACGGATATGCGCGACTCCGCATTCGAAATTTGCTATCTTCATTCGTATTTCGCCGTGTTTGGCGATCCACTTCTACAAGATTCCGCGAGCCTGTATCCAGACCGACTCTTGAGCGCGTTAGCGGAACGAGGCGTGAACGGCGTCTGGCTCCACGCGCTTTTGCGCGATCTTGCGCCGCCGACCGAGTTGTTCCCAGAATTCGGCGAGAAATCTGAGACGAGACGCGACAACCTTCGCGATTTGGTTCGACGCGCTAAGCGCTTTGGTATCGACGTCTATCTCTACATGAACGAACCGCGCGCCATGCCGAACGATTTTTTCGACGCATATCCGAACGAGAAGGGCGTATCGGAAGGCGATTACAGCGCGTTGTGCGCGTCGTCGCCGAAGGTTCGACGCTGGCTTTCGGACGCCCTCGCCGGACTCTTCGCAGACGTTCCGGAGCTTGGCGGAATCTTTACGATTAGCGGCTCGGAGAATCTTACGACGTGCGTTTCTCACGGACGATTTGCCGATTGTCCGCGTTGCGCCGCGCATACGGACGTCGAGCTGATTTCCGATTTAAACGCCGCCATGGCGGAAGGCGTTCATCGATCGGCGCCTGACGCTAAGGTGATCGTATGGGACTGGGGGTGGCGCGGACACGGTATGGCGGAAGATATTATTCGCGCTTTGCCGAAGGACGTTTGGTTGCAATCGGTGAGCGAGTGGGCCGTGCCGTTTGAACGAGGCGGCGTTAAGAGCGCGGTCGGGGAGTATTCGATTTCAGTCGTCGGTCCAGGAGAGCGCGCGAAGACACATTGGCGCGTCGCCAAGGAGGTCGGACTGAAAACGATTGCGAAGTGCCAATTCAATACGACGTGGGAGATGGGGTCAGTACCGGCGATACCGGCTCTCGATCTTGTTGCGCGACACGCTTCAGCGTTGTCGCGCGAGCGCGTCGACGGCGTGATGGCGGGCTGGACGCTCGGCGGGTATCCGACGGCAAACCTTGAGGTCGCGAACGCGTTTGCGACGGATCCAAACGCGGAAGTCGACGCAGTTCTTGATCGATTTGCAGAACGTTTCTTTGGCGTCGGCGCATCGAAAGCGCGCGAAGGCTGGAAGCTCGTTTCAGACGGATTTCAGGAGTTTCCTTACGCAGGCGCCGTAGTGTATAACTCGCCAGTTCATATCGGCGCCGCCAATCTTTTGCGTCTGAATCCGACCGGTAAACGCGCGACTATGGTTGGGATTCCGTACGACGATTTGAATTCGTGGCGCGGCGCGTATCCGGTCGACGTATTCATCGATCAGATGCGGAAATGCGGCGCCGGTTTCTTGCTTGGCGCCGACGCGCTTGACGAGGCGAATCGCTTAGCGGAGTCCAATGAGACAGACGCGCGTTCGGCTCACGATAAGCGCGAGGCTCAACGTCAAGCTAGGTACGCCAGATACGCCGGACGCGCCTACGAAAGCGTAGGACGTCAGGCGCGATTTATTCAGATTCGAGACGAGATCGGAGTCATAAACGCTTCTGATCGTCCGGACGACGCGGTGCGAGATCGCCTGCGTTCATTGCGCGAAGAAATGAAGACTCTTGTGAAAGAGGAAATCGAAACGACTCTCGAAACGCTGGCGCTTGTTTGCGAGGATTCTCGGCTAGGATTTGAATCGACGAATCAATATTGGTACGTTCCTAACGACTTGGTTGAGAAGGTCGTGTCGTGCCGCCACATTGAAAGACGGTTAGACGAGTTAACGCGAAAATGAATACTGCGCAAAGCGTCAATCTCTTTGTGTCGACGAGCGCGCAACGGTAGAAATTGCGCGACCCATTTGCGTAAGAGTTTTGACAAGCGTTTGACTTGGACTTATAATATTGTCGGGGTCGTTTCTTCGCGAACGGTCAGCCGAGAGCAACGACGCAAACTGTTAGTTGGATGAGAACATGAAAAAGCATTTTACTTATGTCGACGCCGTGAACCAGGTTTATTTGCCGGAGCATCAGTTCAACGGCGTTTACCGTTCCGAGACCGGCGCGGTTCCCTTTAAAGTGACGAAGCGTCGTCTTCACGGCGGCGTTCAAGACGGAATCGACGTCGTTGAGATTGATTCCGGACGTTTCGTTTTCACCGTCGCATTGACGCGCGGAATGAACGTTCTTTGCGCGCGTTGCGACGACCTTGAATTGAAATGGGATTCTCCAGTCGGCGGTCCCGTGCATCCCAAGTTTGTTCCTCTTTTCGCGCCCAACGGTTGCGGCTGGCTTGAAGGCTTTAGCGAATGGATCGCGCGTTGCGGTCTCGAGAGCAACGGCGCGCCGGAGTTTAACAGTTCCGGCGTCGTTTATCCGCTTCACGGTCGTATCGCCAACCTTCCCGCGCGTAAGGCTGAGCTTACCGTCGACGAAGAATCCGGCGTGATCGAACTTTCCGGCGACGTTCGCGAAGTGAGCGTTTTCGGACACAATTTCCTTCTTCATGTGAAATATTCAATCGAAATCGGTTCGACGAAGTTGCGCGTTGAAGATTCGATAACAAACCTCTCGAGCATGGACGACGAGTTCGAGCTTCTTTATCACATCAATACGGGGAATCCCCTCGTCGGCGCCGGTTCGCGAGCCTTGGTTCCGTTCAAGACGATGTGTCCGCGCGACGCCAACGCCGTCTCCGAGCTTCCCGAATGGGATCGTTTTGTCGATCCGGTTAGCGGTCGTCCGGAAACGTGTTATTTCTTTGATCTGGCAACGGACTCCGACGGCAAGACGAAGACGGCTCTTTTTAATCGTGACGAAACGCGCGGCGTCGCGCTTTCCTTTAACAAGAGCGATTTCCCATACTTCATTTTGTGGAAGACGCAACGTCCTAACGAAGATATTTACGTCTCGGGAATGGAACCGGCCGTTAATTTCCCCAATACGCGAAGCTTTGAAAAGCGAAACGGTCGCGTCGTTGCGATCCAAGCGAAAGAGACGCGCGTTTTTTCATTTGAATTGGAAGCGCTTGTAGGCGCGGACGCAACGCAACGTTGCGCGCATGAGATCGCCGCGTTGCAAAAGAACGTCGTTCCGGAGATTCAGCCTTCGCCGAACTCCGAGTGGTGCGAGTAATTTAGTCTCGTTAAAGTAAAAACGGACGACGCGCCAATAGTCTTCTTCGGCGCGTCGTCCGTTTTTTGGGTTCGAATCGATTCGCTATTCGCGATTTAAAAGATCGACGGCCGTTCTTCGGTCGATAAAGAGTTGAGTCCACATTCTAAGACGCGGCTCTTTCAGTAGCGGCAAGAGCGCTTTCGTTTTGAGTTTGTCACAGTCGTGGCATGGAGCGCCAACGAGAACGACGTGCTTTCCGGGTTTGCGCGAGAATTCCAAGAGTTCGTCCAGCGTAAAGAGCGCAATAGTGCGCAATGAACCGGAAATGGGCTCGGTCGCCGAATACGGTTGGAAGAGCACGTCGCCGCACCAACCCTTTTGCGTGAGTTCTTCGTTGACGTCTTTTTCGAAATACCCGTTCTCTTTGAGGTAATCGAAATAACGCCTTACGAGTCCATGCTCGTCTTCCGCCGTCGCGAGGGACGTAACGAGGATGTCAATGTTTTCTCGTTCAACAAAGTTTCCCTTAAGGGCGGGATTCTGCCGCATTTTATCGTAGTTTTGGTCGGAGACCGCAGGGGGCGAGAACATTCCGCGACACTTGACGTCAAGTTGTTTGTCCGCAAATCTGAGAAAATACGCAGTGGGCGAATTCTCTTGTCGTTCGACATAGAACCCGCCGGGCGTGAGCGCGTGCAGCGTGAGTTTGGGATTATCGGTCAATGCGCGCGTTGCAAGTCGTTCTGCCAAGATTTCCGCGACGTACCCGGCGCCAATACCGACGTGAACGCGAACGTCGGCGGGATCCTTGCCTTCGTCCGCCGCCTTCTCGTTCTTTTCTTGTTGCACTCTTTCGATCAGTTGTACGACGTAGTCCGCCGTTGAGTGAACTACGTGAGTTGACGCGTCCTTACCGACGACGTTGACAACGCGAATTTCCTTGTCGGAATCTTTCAATCCGAATTTTTCCGCGAGTTGATTTTGTAAGTTTTCGCTAATAGGAGGATTCATCGTAACAAACTTACGACGAAGCCCTTCCCAAAGGAGCGGATAAATTCGTTCGCGCGTGACCTTTCGATTGAATTGCTTGCTGAGTTCTTCCGCCGCGTTTCGCGTATTGACTTTGCTTGAATTTGCTTCGCGATCGGTTGCGTTTGAATTAGACGCTTTATTTTCCAACTGCCCAAAAAACTTCTCTACGGCGGCGTAGACGAATTCATCGCTTTCTTCGTTGATCGGAATCTCTTTTCTTCGAGAACCGTTATTTCCATTTCTCGGGGAATTCATGACGAGATCTCTTTCTGCCGAATAGGTCGCAAAGGATTTAAATACGAAGTTCTCTAACGAAGTTTTGCTTTTGCCGCAGATGGAATTAACCTCCACGCGCGACGACTCAATTATATTATTGCGATAATTAACGACGTGTCAAATAAAAATCAAACTTGATAGTTGACGCCGTTGATCTTTTCCAAAAGTATTAACCGTCTTTTCTTGACAACAACGATAAGACTAATGTGTCCAACGTTCATAATACGACGTTATAACGTTGCAAATACCGTTTGCAAGATCGCATGGCGCGACGTGAAGTTTCAGGTTAGAGTAAGTGATAATATGGACAAATATTTTCATAATGTCCGTCTTTCATACGGAACCCGCCGGGAATAACGCCTAATTGGATGAAACCAAGTTTGTGGTAGAGTCGTCGTGCGCTTTCGTTCGACTCCACGACGGCGTTAAATTGCAGAATGCGAAACCCCAGAGCCTTGCCTTTTTTTAGGGAATCGTTAACGAGCGCCTCCCCGACGCCGCGACCGCGCGCCGTTGACGTTACTGCGTAGCTCGTGTTGCAAAGATGACCGCAACGTCCGACGTTATTCGGATGAAGAACGTATAAACCGACGACCTTCCCTTGAAGTTCGCCAACGCCGACGTAACTTTGCGACTCGAAAAACGACTTGCCTGATTCCAATGTGAGCGCGTCTTCTTGCGGAAACGCGACGCCGTCTCCGACTATTTCATTCCAGATGGCGACGAGTCTTGATAGGTCGTCTTGTCGCATCGATCTAACGGTGACGTTATTCTTCATTCTGACTTCGAGGATGTTTTTGCCTGACGACATTTAATGGCCTCGGCGAGTATCGTCATAAATGTTGTGGCGGTTGGAAAGCCGTTATTGTCGAGGAGAAAAGGTTTACCGACTTTGACGTCCAAAGATTCATTCATATCAACGTACACGTGAGTGCCGTCGTATTCTCCATTGATAGTCGTGAAGAGACACGTTGGACGCTTGTCGAGGTTTAAATCGATCAACGCCCTAGCAAAGAAGTACGCGTCGCGTTCTCCGTTTTGAAGTTGTTGGGCGACCCTTTGTCGTAACGAAGCGTCGTAGTCGTCGCCGGCGATCGTTTCGAAGTACCCGCTTCGATGGATATCAATGGGACTTCGTCCGCTACTATTGACGCCCATCTTTTCAATGTTTTCAGAACTGGTTTCTTCGCGTGTGAAATAGAGACCGCCTTTCACCCCGGGGCCGCCGTCTCCATACTTGTGAATAATGACAAAGTCATAATCTCCGCGTTGCAACGCGGAGAGTGCAATCTCCGTCGACGGCGCGACGTCGATTCGAGCGCCTAGTTCTTTCAACCACTGGTCAAAACCTATTTCTTCCCTATTTTGCGGACTCACAATAAGGAATTTTGATTTGTGCGCGAAGAAGAAGCCCTTGATCTCCCTATAGGTCTCGAGCAATTTCTTCTGCGATTGGCCCTTTGAGACTTGTTGTAGCGTTTCTTCAAGAGTGATGCGTTTGGAATCGGCTTGGAGTTGCTGATACTGTCGAATTTGTTCTTTTGATGCGAATTTGACAAAGTCAATCAAATTCTCATAGGCTGACTTGAGCGCTACGTAGCTTTCCGAAAGGTCGCCGAATGCAGTTTCGCAACGCTCTGTGACGTCGTTTTGCCCGCAGGCGAGATCTGTGACTTGGAGTTTCGATCGTAGCGAGTGAATCAGAAGAAAGAGATCGTCAAGCTTTTCGCGGAGGTTGCTTTCAATGCTATCGGCGCAGAATTCTCGCGCTCGGTCGCGCTGCAATTGGGAAAAGTGCAACATGTGTAGGGCAAACGCCAAATCTTTGGCGTAAAGCTTTAAAAAGAGCGCGTCTTGTTGCGTAAATGGAATAATCTTCCCTCTTCGTTTGGGATCTTGCGGTTCGCCGTTTTCCCGATTGTCGTCGTCTTCACTTTCAGCGCCGGCGCGTTCAACGTTGACGACGCCTGTTACCTGGTTGTCATAAATGAGCGGAACCGTGAGGGAAGAACGCGCGTTGATCGCTCCTTCGATATAGTGCGGATCGTTCAAGGTGTCGTTGCAAATGTATTCCTGCCCGGTGTCCGCGACGTAGCCTGTGATTCCTTGTTGATCGGAACTGATTTTCAAAACGCGTTTGGCGTTATCCGGAGCGACTCCAAAGCTTAAATAAGGGAGAAGCGAAACTTCGTCTTCGCCGAGAATGCGTATTTCGACAACGTCGTAGCGTAGAGTTGCTCGCATATGTTCCGTAATGATTTGTTTCAGCTCTTCCTTTTGTTCCTCGACCGGAAGATGACACAGCTTTCGATCGATTGTCGACATGAGTTCGGCGCCGGCGTTTTTTAGAACTTGCATTCGCTTTTCAAGGTGTGCGTTTTCGGAACGATCCAGAATTTCAACGAGAAAATTCCGATCATGTGGAGAAACAAATAACTCAAAGCTCTTTGTTTCGTTCGAATATGAATCGTTTTCTCCTCCAAAATACGCAAGATTGATGCCGCTTGCCGGACTATCGTTATTGACGAGAATCGCCGTCTTCATTTCCTGAGTTTTTTTCACAAAGTGAAACGGCGCGTAGCAACCGGACTCGAAGAAAAGATGACCAATCACATTGTAGAAATCCAAACGAACCAATCGCTCGTGCCAGTCGGCGTCTGAATCCGATCGATTGAACATATCAAAGAACGAACGATTATACCGAATGATTCTGTGGTTCGGATCCACTTCCGCGACTCCGACCTTTAAAGAGTCCATTAAAGAGTCGTTTGAATCTTTTCTCTCTATTTCACGTTGATCTTTCGTTTCGCGCTTGAAAAACATGGAAACACTCTCCGAGACATTTGTCAGTCGAATTGACCGATTACGCAGCTTTGACCGAAACAGAATACAAGGGGACGTCCAAGTCCACACGTATTATACCAATCCGGAGCGCAACGTCAAGAAATAATAAGAAAGCTTGTTATCCAATTGAAGAGTCATGTTCGATAACAAGCTTTCTTGAATAATCTAACGACCTATTATTCGTCGTCTTCTTCTGAGTGATCAATCAACGGATAGTACGTTTCAAACTCAAATTCCGGACTATTGTCGCCGTCATGGCACGAGTAGCAGACTTTTCTGACCTCGTCGCCAAGTCTCATTAAAGCGCGAGCGCGTTCTTGAGCTTTTTCGTCGTCGCCGAGTTCTAACTCGATGTGTCGTTCGCCTGGACCGTGGCAACTTTCGCAACCTACGTTGGCGAGACGGGGCGTCGTTTCCTCCGTTTCAAAACCGTCGACATACGGAAAATGTTGAATACCGTTCCATCCGACGACGTGGCATCCAATGCATTCAGGGTCGAAGTCTCGAGGGGGATTCGCCGTTTCCGTGAGCGACTTCCAAGCGGTGGCGTGTTTAGATTTTGCCCAAGTGCGATACGCGTCCTCATGGCACGAACGGCACTTCTGCGCGCCGACGTATTTGCCGAGTTTGTCCGCCATCGGCGAACTCGCGGGGTTGATCCCGAGACCGCGTTTAATCCCTTTCGAAACAATGAGTCCCTTTAAGATCGATTGATAGTCTTTCATTAACAGCGTGATCTCAGGGGACGATTCGTAACGCGAATCGAGCGCGACTCGCTGATATCGAGTGGAGCCGTCCTTAAAATAGCCGACGACAATTGCGTATTTCCCCTTTTCGCCAACTTCAACGACTTTTTGATTGTCGTTAATTTCACGTAGCTCCGCCGGAGGCTCGCTCGGTCCGTCTGACGCAACGATATAGTCGAAGAAGGGGAATTTCTTTGCGAGACGCTCCATTTCTTCCTCCGGACCATGAACGATAAGAACGTTCGAATCGCAATTTTCCTTCCGGAGTTTCGCCATTACTTCGTTCAGTTTGATTTCGGGATCTTCGTAATGAATATTTTCATCCCGTCTTTCAACCTCTTCGTTGTGGCAAATAACCGAGGTTACGGAAATCTTTTTTCCGCCTCTTTCGACGATCTTGAAAGGCAAGGTATACGTCGGGTGGAAGCCGTAGACTCCGACGTTGGCAGAAGTAAAATAGCTCTGAGTTGAGGACGAGGTTGGGGCCGTGTACATGAGAAGAAACGGCGCGGGGAACCGAAGCTCGCTTTTGCCAATGCCGACGACGTCATACTGCATGAGTTGAAACGCATTCATCGCCATGTCAAATTTTAGCTCTTCCTGAACGCCAAACCCGACAGTGATTTGTCCTGCGTCAATCAAAATCGTCTTCCATCCGCGATTATCTCGCAGATCCTTCAAGAAGGTCTGACGGCGACTAAGCCCGCCTTTCATGCGTTCCATTCCGGCGCAACCGCACGGCTCAATGTAACCGTTCATAATGCCGGTAAAGACGAGAACAACTTCGGGTTCGTCCCAGTCCTCAAAATAGACGCCGTTTTCTTTGTAGACGTCGTAAGGTTCTCTTTGAACGCCGTTCGATTGTTCTCCGCGCGTTACGTCAACTTTGGCCGCAGAGATCGTTTCGTCCTCAGAAAGCTCGACGTTGGTTAAAACGTTTTCGTCTTCCGTCGCAGTTTCTTCATTGGCAAGAGTCGACGCGTCGTCCGACGTTCCCGCTTGAACGTCCGGCGCGTTTGAGTTCAACCCATTGAAGCGCGGAGCGACAAAACGCGCAGAGTTTGAGTCGGATTGCGCGTTTGCGATCGACGCAACAAGACACAGAAAGAATGCGAACGCTAAACGTCCGCAATTTATCGCGTAAAAACGTATATTTCTTTGACGCATCTTATGCCTCAATTATTATTCAATGTTATCACAAGGTTGAACAAATGATCCATTTCAGGATTTTTGCGCGTGATTTGACTCTTTGCGAAGTGCAATGACCCGTGAGCTAGGGGAATTTTAGGCTTTTTTTCGTCCGTTGTAAATATGAGTTTGAAGTTGCGTTTTGACGCGGTTGGATAAAATAGGCTAAAAGACCCCGGGGATTTTATGCCCACAATTCTTGCACGTCGCATGACGGGATGCGTCGATTTCAAGGAACGAGGTTATCGACGTTTTATAAGACGCAGTTCTTTCTATAAGCGCTCGACGGCAATTTGGACAAACGGTTGTTCGTCCCGCTTTATCGTCGACGTTGCCTAAGTAGACGAATTCGACGCCTTCTTCCTTCGCGATTTCCGCCGCGCGGTGCAAGGTTGACGCTGGAGTTCGGGGAAGGGACGTTAATTTATAGGTCGGGAAGAATGCGGAAAAGTGGAGCGGGACTCGGGCGCCTAGCGATTCAACAAGCCAGCGAGATAAGGTTCTGATTTCATCGTCGGAATCGTTGCAGGTTGGAATGAGCAAGGTCGTCGTTTCGAGCCATACGTTGGTTTTCTTTGCGATAAACTCTAGCGTTTCCTTGACGACGTTCAGGTCGCCGCCGGTCAACTCGCGATAGAAGTCAGGCGAAAACGACTTTAAATCGACGTTTGCCGCGTCGATCGCGTCGTAAAACGTCTCGCGCGCCTTGCCGACGATCATGCCGTTCGTAACCGCGACCGTTTTTATGTTCTCTTTGCGGCACAGTCTAGCGGCGTCGACGACGAATTCGGCCCAAATCGTCGGCTCGTTGTAGGTGAACGCGACGCTTTGACAGCCTTTCGCTTTCGCGACGTCGACGATTTGTTTCGGAGTTAAAATCGTCGAGACCTCCTCGCCGACTGGCAACGGCGTGGAAAGCGTCCAGTTCTGACAGAACTTACATGAGAGATTACAACCTTTTGTCCCTAACGACAGGATCGGCGTTCCCGGTAGAAAATGATACAGCGGCTTTTTTTCAATCGGATCGATCGCAACGGACGCTGGTCGCCCGTAGAAACGCGCGTACAGACGCCCGTCATAGTTTATTCTAGCCGAACAGGCGCCTGTCTTTCCGGGCGCTATCGCGCAGAACTTCGGACAGAGTTGGCACTGAACGCGTGTAGCCTGGCTTTCGTCCTGCGCCTTGTTTACGGGAGCGGGTGAGACGAACGAGTAGGTTCCGCCGTTAGTTTGCGATTGCGCGAAGGAGTACTCCGGACGCACGGCTCGCTCGCCCTCGGCGTCGGGGAGCGTTCTGCACCATCGCGCGGGGACGCGGTTCGCAATGATCGCCTGCCTGTCGACTAGCGCGTATGATTGATCGTCGTTAAAATCCATGCGTCGTCTCCTGATTGAATCGAACGACGCTTGACGTTTTATTTAAGTTAGACAAGGTCGTTTATAAGTAGAGGCCATTCGCCTAGCGTTCGGTATTGGCGTATATTTCTTTTGCCTTACTACTGAGTAAAAAATCGTCGCCAGGGCGAACTTTTCCTCGTTTGGAACCGCTTTTTCGACCATTTTCAGCGAGGAAATCGGACATTTCTTTTTCTTTTTTGCGTTCAGAATCAAAGACGCTACGTTCGTCGTCTTGGTCCTCGTTTTCGTCAATTTCAAACTCTTCGTCTCGCGAGGAGTCTTTCTTCTTTTGACTTTTGAACGCGGAACAACCGGAAAGTCCCAATACCCCGTAATTGAACGCCGCGAATGTCAATAGCGAACAAAACGCGCGGCGATGCAATTTTGTCGAATCACGAAGCGTCTTTTTCATAGCGGTTGTCTCACTTTTTTGATTGAGCTTGGTGAATGAATAAAAGGAGGACGAACAATCAAAACAATCCTTGTTATCCTATCGACCGCATCCAAGCTCATCTTTAATTTTTCTGCTATAAATCAAAAAACATGCGTAGACGCTAAAATCCATGGCGTTAATTTTTATTGTTCGACCGCGCGTTTGCAATTGAGATTGCGTTTTGATATACTCGATACCGCCCCTCTGGAGTGGAGCGCTGTTGTGTCGTCTCCGCGTCTGAAGGAGCGTCTTGGAAAGCAGAGGAGAGAGTTGTAAATGTCAAAAGAGAAGGAGCGCGTTTCAACGATGAGCGAGACGTCCGAGCGAAACGACGAAACGATCGTTAAGCAACCGGGCGCATTCCTCTCGCCAGAAGATAAAAAAGCCGTGCTGGTGCGGTTTTCCAAGGCGATCGGACATTTACAATCGGTCAAACGGATGGTTGAAAACGACTCCGACGTTGAAAAGACGCTCGTTCAATTGTCCGCTGTCCGTTCGGCTCTTTACGGCGTTGCGCGTTCTCTTATACAGGGCGTCTTTGAGAATCAATTCGATCGCGACAAAGAGAACCGAGAAGAATCGATACCTTATCTCTTGGAATTAGCGGAACGCTACCTGCAGAAATGAGAACTAATCCTGATGAAGAGTGCGAGACCATATGTCGAGACTAGAAGATATTACCGTCGGCAGTAGAGCGCTTGGGATCGTCGGGAACGAATCCGTAACCATTGTTGCGATTCATTGGTTCGGGAACGCCGCAGTCGAGATTACCTATAAGAACAATCGCGGAGACCTTGGAACGCAACTCCTTTATCGCGACGACGAGTCTTCCGTCCAAATTGAAGGGAACCGACTTCCTTGGAGTTTCGACGCGGACGGCGACCAAATGCGAATCGCGTCCGAAGCGTATCGCATTAGCTTGGCGCACTTATTCGATCCGTATCTCGCCGTTCATATTTCTTCCGTGGAGCCGCTTCCGCACCAGATATCCGCCGTATATCAAGAAATGTTGCCCAAAGCGCCGCTCCGTTACGTCCTTGCCGACGACCCCGGCGCCGGCAAGACGATTATGACGGGTTTGTTCATTAAGGAATTGTTAGCGCGCGGCGATTTGAAGCGTTGTATGATCGTCTCCCCCGGAAGCCTTGTCGAACAGTGGCAAGATGAGCTGTTTCAGAAGTTTCATCTCCGCTTTGAGATTTTGACCAACGAACGCATAGAGTCCGCCGTTAGCGGGAATATCTTTTCCGAGGTCGGTTTTTGTATCTGTCGTTTGGACAAACTGGCGCGAAACGACGCCCTTCATAACAAACTCAAAGCTACGGAGTGGGATCTCGTCGTCTGCGACGAGGCTCACAAGATGTCCGCGACGGTTTGGGGAAACGAAATAAAGTATACGAAGCGTTTTCAGCTGGGCAGGCTTCTGTCGGACATCGCAAGAAACTTTCTTTTGCTTACGGCAACGCCCCATAACGGTAAGGAAACGGATTTTCGCCTCTTTCTGTCGTTGGTCGACCAAGATCGATTTGAGGGAATCCACGGCGATTCTCTTAAGCCTGTCGACGTCGGCGACGTTATGCGCAGACTGGTGAAGGAAGAACTTCTTAAATTCGACGGAACGCCGCTTTTTCCCGAGCGCATAGCCCGCACGGTCAACTACGATCTTTCGCCTCTCGAATCGCGGCTTTACGACGAGGTAACGGAGTACGTTCGGGAGGAGTTTAACCGCGCCGATAATCTGAACAAAGAAAGGAAGAATACCGTCGGCTTTGCGTTGACGGTTTTGCAAAGACGGCTTGCTTCGTCCCCAGAGGCGATTTATCAGTCCCTCCGTCGTCGTCGGGAACGACTCGAACGGCGTTTGGAGGAAGAGCGTCTCGATATGCGCGTTTCCGATTTCTTTCCAGACGTCGACGACTTTGACGTCGACGACTACTCGGCCGAAGAGATGGAGCAGATGGAAGAAGTCGTCGTCGACCGCGCGTCCGCGTCCGCGACTATCGCCGAGCTGGAGGCGGAAATTCAAACGTTGAAGCTTTTGGAGCAAACCGCTTGTCAGGTTCGTTCGAGCGGAGTCGACCGCAAGTGGGAAGAGCTTTCCGAACTTTTACAAGACGCCGATTCGATGTTCGGAGAAAACGGCTTCCGAGAAAAACTGATAATTTTCACGGAGCATAAGGACACGCTGAACTATCTCGTGGGTAAAATCCGCTCTCTTCTGGGGAGCGACGAAT
The DNA here is from genome assembly GCA_900317365.1 of uncultured Planctomycetota bacterium. GTDB lineage: Bacteria > Planctomycetota > Planctomycetia > Pirellulales > Thermoguttaceae > RUG369. The sequence continues at coordinate 7,275 of ONGM01000018.1, read as the reverse complement.
CGGTCGTCGCTATTCACGGCGGCATGGCGCGCGACGAGCGACGCAGAGTCGAAGAACTCTTTAAGCAGGACGTCGGCGTAAAAATTATGGTCGCGACGGACGCGGCAGGCGAGGGAATAAACCTCCAACGCGCGCACCTCATGATCAATTACGATCTTCCTTGGAATCCTAACCGACTTGAACAGCGTTTCGGGCGCATCCATCGTATTGGTCAAACGGAGGTGTGCTGTCTTTGGAATTTGGTCGCAAAAGAAACTCGGGAAGGGTTTGTTTTCCTGAGGCTCTTCGCCAAGTTGGAAGAGGAGCGTCAGGCGCTTGGCGGCAAAGTCTTTGACGTGCTCGGCAAAGTAACGTTTGACAATAAATCCTTGCGCGAACTGCTTATTGAAGCCGTTCGGTATGGAAACGACCCGAAAGTGCGAAGCCGTTTGAACGAGGCTGTCGACCGTTCGATGGACGCCGACGCGCTCAAGGCGCTCATGGAAGAACGAGCGCTAACGGACGACGTTATAGACGTCGGCGCGGTCAACGCCGTTAAGGAAGATATGGAGCGAATGGAAGCGCGAAAGCTTCAGCCGCACTTTATCGAGTCGTTCTTTCTGGAAGCGTTCCAACGAGTCGGCGGAAAGATTCGTTTGAGGGAAAACGGTCGATACGAGATTACGTTTGTTCCTTACGACGTTCGTCGTCGGGACGCGCAACTTGGGCGCGGTGATCATATACTGGAGCGGTACGAGCGAATTTGTTTTGATAAAGAACGACGCAATCTTCCTGGAAAACCTCTTGCCGAAACCGTATGTCCCGGTCATCCGCTTTTGGACGCGACGATCGGTCTGTTTCTCGAGCGAAACTCGGACGTTATGAAACGCGGAGCCGTTTTTGTCGACGAGGACGACTTTGGGTTTGACGCGCGTCTCCTCTTTTATATAGAGGACTCCATGCAGGACGGAACGACGGGAAAGGACGGTCGCCGTCGAACCATATCGAAGCGCGTTCATTTTGTGGAGCTTAAGGAAGACGGGTCGGGCAAGAACGCCGGATACGCGCCGTATCTAGATTATCGGGCGGCAAATCCCGACGAGTCGTCCGTCGTATTGAACTGGATTCAAACGCAGTCTTGGCTCTGTTGCGGCGTGGAAGACATGGCGAAAAAATACGCCGTTCAGTATCTTTTGCCGGCGCATATTGCCGAGGTCAAGGCGCGTCGGGAAGCGCTGGTCGACAAGACGGCGAAGGCGGTTAAAGAACGCCTAACCGCAGAAATACAATATTGGGATTTTTGCGCGGCGGATCTCCAGCGGAAGGCGGATTCGGGAAAAAACAATCAAAAACTGAATTCAACGATGGCCGCGAGAAGAGCGGAGACGTTGGCGTCCCGCATGAAGGCGCGGCTTGCGGAACTTGAACAAGAAAGACTCGTGTCCCCGGCTCCCCCGAACATTGTCGGAAGCGCTCTCGTTATTCCTAAGGGGCTTCTTTGTCGGCTTAGGGGTGAGAGGGCGGATTCCTCCGAGCTTTTCAGACAAACGGATCGGCAAAGGATAGAACGCATAGCGATTGACGCCGTTATGCGCATTGAGACATCTCTTGGGTTTATTCCAAAAGACGTCGGCGCCGCTAAATGCGGATACGACGTCGAGTCGATCGTCCCGGAGACTCTGAGGAAGGGACGGAGCGGCGCCCTTCGTTTTATTGAGGTCAAAGGACGAACGAAGGATTCCGTTACCGTAACGGTAACAAAGAATGAAATTCTAACGGCTCTGAACAAGCCCGAGGAATTTATCTTGGCGCTTGTCGAAGTGGACGGAGACAAGACGCGTACGACTTATCTGAAGCGTCCGTTTAAGAATGCCCCTGATTTTACAGCGACCAGCGTAAACTTTAATATCGAAGATCTCAAACGACAATCCGAGCGTATATACGCCGACGTAAAGGACGGAAAAGTTGATGGCTAATAAAAAACTTATTGAAGTCGCGTTACCTTTGGAAGCAATAAATGCCGCGTCCGCGCGCGAGAAATCGATTCGACACGGTCATCCGTCCACGTTGCATCTCTGGTGGGCGAGGCGCCCTCTCGCCGCCGCAAGAGCGGTGATCTGGGCGTCCCTTGTCGACGATCCTTCTTCTCACCCCGAGGAGTTCCCAACGGAAAAGGCTCAACAAGACGAGCGCGATAGGCTTTTTAAAATCCTCGAGGACTTGGTCGTTTGGGAAAACTCGAACGACAAAGACGTCTTGGAAGCCGCTAAAAAGGAGATTCTCAAGTCGACAGGCGGGGTATTGCCCGAACTTTTAGACCCCTTTGCCGGCGGCGGTACGATTCCATTGGAAGCGCAGAGGCTCGGTTTGAAAGCGCACGCTCACGATCTCAATCCGGTCGCCGTTACGCTTTGCAAGGCGTTGACGGAAATTCCGTCTCGTTTTGCTAATCGTTCGTCGGTTCGTCCAAAAAGTTCTATGGTAGAAGGCGGAACGTGGAAGAACGCCGAAGGACTTTCCGAAGATATAAGGTACTATGGAAATTTGTTGAAAGAATTGGCTTATAAAGAAATAGGACACTTATATCCAAGTGTGAAATATGTCAACGAGTCAGGCGAAGAAGAAGAGCTTACCGTAATCGCATGGTTGTGGGCGAGGACGGTCGCGTCGCCAGACCCCCGCGCAAACGGCGCGTATGTTCCGTTGATTTCATCGAAAATGTTGTCTAAGAAAGCAGGTAAGAATTCGTGGGTCGAGATTGTTGAGGACGAGTCCGCGCAAGACGGATGGCGTTTCTCCGTAAAAAACGGCGACGTGTCCGCAAAAGACGAGGCGATCCTTTCTTTGGGCACTAAGATGGGAAAAGGCAAGGACTTCATATGTTGTTTAACCAATTCTCCCATCCAGAGAGAGTATATACAGGAGGAAGGAAAGGCTGGAAGACTTTCTAAACGTTTGATGGCGATTGTTGCCGAGGGGAAAAAGGGCAGGATTTATCTAACTCCAAGCGTGGAACATGAGACGGCTCCTTTGTCGAAGCAGGAGCAATTCAATTTAGAGGAGATGAAAAGTTCGTTTTTGAGCGGCAAGACCCCAACCAGAGCCATGGTTACAGGCGGAGTTTGTTCCGCCTATGGACTATCGACGTGGGGAGATCTTTTTACAGAACGCCAACTCAACATATTAGACGTTCTTTGTTCATTATTAACGAAGATAAGGTCTCAGGTTGAGGTTGACGCTTTATCCGCTGGAATGGGCAACGATTCCACGCCCTTAAGCAAAGGCGGAAGAGGCGCGCGCGCATACGGAGAGGCGATAGCGGTCTATTTGGCTTTCGTAATCGATAAGCTCGCCGACTATGGCTCGTCAGCGTGCGGATGGAATACAAGTGGAGAGAAACTGCGTAATACATTTGCTAGACAAGGGATTCCAATGGTCTGGGACTTTGCCGAGGGAAATCCGTTTTGTAGTTCGTCTGGAAGCTACGACAATATGCTTAATTGGGTTTATAAGGCGGTTGAAAACTTGCCGACTAGCGAGTCCTGTGCCGAACAACGCGCCGCGCAAAACGATTGCGGATTGCGCAATATTATGGTTTCCACAGACCCCCCGTACTACGACAATATCGGATACGCGATACTTTCCGACTTTTTCTACGTATGGCTGAGACGTTCGTTGAAGGATATTTATCCCGAACTCTTTCAAACGATGCTTGTTCCCAAAGCCGAGGAGCTGGTTGCGACTCCTTACAGACACGACGGTAGCGCCGCAAAGGCCAAAGAGTTTTTTGAAGCGGGAATGTTGGAGACGTGCAAACAGATAAGCAATTACGCGGACAATAAAATACCGGTAACGATTTATTACGCCTACAAGCAGAGCGACAGCGTCGGAAAAGGGGATAAGAAGAGCGTCGCTTCGAGCGGTTGGGAAACGATGCTTACGGCGATTATCGAATCGGGCTTCGCCATTACGGGAACGTGGCCGATGAGAACGGAAATGGCGAATCGCTCCGTCGCGATGGGAACGAACGCGCTGGCGTCGTCCGTCGTCTTGGTTTGTCGAAAACGCGACGAAGACGCGCCGCAAACGACGCGCCGCAACGTTGTCAATCTCTTGCGTCGAGAATTGCGTCCGGCGCTTGAAAATTTGCAGAACAGCAACATTGCCCCGGTCGACTTGGCTCAGTCGTCGATCGGTCCCGGCATGGCGGTTTTTTCGCGCTATAGTCGCGTTCTGGAAGCGGACGGAACCCCAATGACGGTTCGCGCCGCTTTGCAGGTTATCAACGAAGAAATTGACCTTTATTTCAACGAGCAAGTCGGCGATTTGGATATCGCGAGTCGTTTTTGCGTCGATCTGTACGCTCAGAACGCCTACGGCGACGTGAAATACGGGGAAGCGGAAGTCTTAGCGAACGCTAAGGGAATTTCTATCCCAATGGTCGCGGCTCGCGGCGTTTTATTTGCCAAAGGGGGCGTCGTTCGTTTGCTCGAAAGAGATCATCTTCCGAATAAAGTCGTTTTCGACGAACCCTTTATTTGGAAACTGACCCAACAATTAACGCGGGCGATGACCGTCGGAGGAATCGAATTATGCGCTAAGCTCGTCGCTCCGATGATGGGTTCCAACGCGGAGCGCGCGAAGGATCTTGCGTATCGACTTTACACCCTAGCCGAGCAGAAAAAGTGGACGAACGAAGCGTACGCGTATAATTCGCTCGTCGTCGCTTGGTCCGATATTCAGTCGCGTGCCGCCGCGTTAAAGGAGTTGATTCCCAAGCAAACGAGCGTTTTTGATTTTACGAATAGCGACGGCGCCGAATAGCGGAAAAGTCCGCGCGATTTTATGAAAAGTTGATTAAATCTTTCTTTGGACGCGACGACGGTCTATAATACGATCTATAATATAAGACTGTCGTCGCGTTTTACGCTCTGCGCGTCGAAAACCGCCGACCGCGTATATCGAACGACCGCGCTTCCGCGACCGCTTGAGCGGGGACTGGCGGAGTCGATGCAAGGGAAGACTGAGAAATGCAAGAGAACTACGAGTTCGTTCAAAGAGGATTGCGGATCCTTCACCCGATAATGGTCGACTATATCGCTCGAGAATTGAATCGGGAATATCGCGACGATTGGTGGAACGTCGTTTTACAGACGTTAAGCGACCAGAAAGATTTGCCGTCTGCCGGGGAGTATAAGGAGCTGGTCGGTTCCCTTGACTTTGCGAATTGCTTGAGACTTTTTGATCGAAGATGGAACGAGGTTTTCCGACAGAAGCTCTCGATCGACTACAGAACCTGGTCAAAAGAACTGATGGGCGTCCGAAATAAAGTCGCTCACGTTGGACAGCAGGATTTGGCGAAAGATTTTGCGGAGCGCGCGTTGGACACGGCGGCGCTTCTTTGCGAGGCGTTCGACGCCGACGCCGCCAATGAAATACGCGCGCTCTACCGAATTTTGCGGTATGGAACCGCCGACGGCTCCGTCGCCGTCCAAAGTTCAACCGTCTCGAATAACGTCAAGCGCGCCAAGGTAAGCGACGGTGTTCTGCGTAAATCGCTCGGCTCTCTGCTCCCGAGTTGGCGCGACGTTATGCAACCTCATCCGGACGTCGCCGAGGGACGGTACGTTACTGCGGAATTTGCCGCAGATTTAGCTCAGGTCGCGCGCGGCGGGGGCGCGTACGAATACCGCGATCCCGTTGAGTTTTTCGCCAGAACATACGTTACCGAAGGAATGTCCGGGTTGCTCGTGGCGGCTTTGCAAAGAATCTCCGGCAAAGGCGGCGAGCCAGTGATTCAGCTAAAAACCGCTTTTGGCGGCGGCAAGACGCATACGGAACTTGCTCTTTATCATATTGCGCGCGGCGGTCTTTCCGTAGCGAAAGTTCCGAATCTAAAAGAGGTCTTAGACCGAGCCGGATTAGATAGTTTTCCCCATGCGAACGTTGCGGTTCTTGTCGGCACGGCGCTCGACCCTACCAAAAGAAAGAATCCCGCGAATCTCCCGAAATATACCGTCGGAACCCTTTGGGGGGAAATGGCGTACCAGCTCGCGACGTCCGCAGGAAGACCCGATCTTTACGCCATTATCGCCGACGCCGACCGAAAAGGCGTGTCGCCCGGCTCGGAGAATTTGAAGCGCTTAATGGACGAGTGCGGACCGTCGTTGATTTTAATGGACGAATTGGTCGCGTACGCTAAAAAACTCTACGGCGTCAACGGACTCCCAGCGGGGTCTTACGACAACTTTATTACGTTCATACAAGAGATTACCGAGGCCGCTCGCGCGAGCCAAAACAGCATCGTCGTCGCTTCGATTCCCGAGTCTGAAATCGAAACCGGGGGGATCGCCGGGAAAAACGCCCTTGAAGCAATCGAGCATACTTTCGGTCGAATGGAGTCTATCTGGAAGCCGGTTACAGCGAATGAGGGCTTTGAGGTCGTGCGACGCCGACTCTTTTTGGACTGCAAGGACGAGGACGCGCGAGATCGAGTCTGCACTGAGTTTAGCAAGACGTATCAAAAAAACGGCTCCGACTTTCCGACCGAGACAAGGGAAGTCGATTATCTGGAGCGTATGCGTGCGTGTTACCCGATTCACCCCGAGGTCTTTGATCGACTCTATGAAGATTGGGCGACTTTGGAGCGTTTTCAGCGTACTAGAGGCGTTTTGCGTCTGATGGCGGCGGTGATTCACGATCTTTGGATGGCGAACGATGCCGGCGCGATGATTATGCCGGGCTCTATTCCGCTCGACATGCGGGACGTGCGAGACGAACTGGTTCGCCATTTGCCCGACACTTGGAATAGTATTATTGACCGCGAGGTCGACGGCAAGCGCTCCATTCCGTATCAGAAGGACAAAGAAAATCAGCGATACGGACTGAAATTGGCGGCTCGGCGAGTTGCCAGAACGATTATGCTCGGAAGCGCTCCGACCGCGCGGGAACAGCAGGTTCGAGGCTTGGAAGCGTCTCGCATTCGTCTCGGCGTCGTCCAACCGGGCGAGAGTATTTCCGATTTCAACGACGCCTTAAACGCGCTTCACGGCTCGTTGTCTTACCTTTACAATAGTTCAAACGGGTCTCGTTATTGGTACGACACAAGACCGACGCTTCGTAAAACGGCGGAAGACCGCGCGTCTCAAGTGGGTTCCGAAGACGTCGTTTTTGAGATTGAGAGTCGGCTTAAGAAACTTCGCAAACACGGAGCTTTCGCCGGCGTCCACGTTTGCCCAAGCTCTTCTGCCGACGTTCCCGACGAGCAGGCTGCGCGTCTAGTCGTTTTGCGTCCGT
>ONGM01000093.1 GCA_900317365.1 uncultured Planctomycetota bacterium | reverse complement strand
GCGGGCGAGGCGGAAGGCGCGCCGCCGAGAGGCGGGAACTTCTTGAACTCCGGCGCGCCGCCTGAGAGCGCGGCGGCGAGGCTAGGCGCTTCGGCTACGGACGTCTCGTTCCGAAAACGTTGCGAGGCGCGCGCGCGGCGGGCTTCTTCCGCAGCTTCCTGCAACGCGGCGTTCGCGTCGTCGATCATGGAGTCGCGCGAATCAAACGACGAGACCGTGCGCCTCGGCTCAGGGGACAAGGCGGGCTTTGAGGCGGGACGTCCGTCGAGTCCGGCGGGCTCGCGAGGGGAATCGGAGGCGTCGGAACGATCGAGTCGCGCCTGACGTTGCGCTTTCGCCTGATCGAGCCAGTCGAGGGCGGAACGCGCGCGGGAATCGGCGACGGAAGAGTCGAGCGCGGCGTCAGGATCCGTCGGATCTGGCGCAGGCTTTTCCTCGGCGGGAAGTCCTGCGGCGGCGCGAACTTCCTCGACGGTCGGGCGACTTATGAGGTCGGAACGTTCGAATTGATCTCGAATTCCGGCGAGGAGTCCGGCGTACATCGCCTGCCCGTCGAGGAACCGCGCTTCCTGCTTCGTCGGGTGAACGTTGACGTCGACGAAATCCGGAGGCGTCTCGATTCCAATAAAGGCGACGGGATACTTTCCGACGAGCTGTAGTCCTCGATATGCTTCTGTGAGCGCATGTTGCAACGCCTTATCGCGGAAAAATCGTCCGTTAATAAAGAGATACTGCATCGTCGCCGATCCGCGGGCGAGGTCGGGGGATCCGACGTACCCGCTAATTCTCACGTCGCGCCGCTGACTTTCGACTTTAATGAGCTTCGACGCGATCGATTCACCAAAGACGCGTCGGAGTCGCTGGAGCATATCGTCCGCAGTCGGCAAATCTAAGACGGTTCGTCCGTTATGCTTCAGAGTAAAGGCGACTTCGGTGTGCGGAATCGCAATGCGGACGAGCGCTTCTTGAACGTGAGCGAACTCGGTTTGCGGAGTGCGTAGAAATTTTCGCCGCACCGGCGTGTTAAAGAAGAGGTTGCGCACTTCGACGGTCGTGCCGACGTCGCGTCCGACGGGCTTAATTTCGCCGCGTTCTCCGCCGTTGCATGGAATTTGCGCGCCTTCCTTAGCGTCGCGGAACCGACTCGACAGCGTAAGCTGGCTCACTTCGGCAATGGAAGCGAGGGCTTCGCCGCGGAACCCGAGGGTGCAGATATGAAAAAGGTCTTCCGGATTCGCAATTTTGCTCGTGGAGTGCGGCGAGAGCGCGGCGAGAAACTGATCGGCGGGAATTCCGTCGCCGTCGTCGACGACTTTAATCGATTCGACGCCGCTCTTCTCGATTTCGACGACGATCCTCTTGGCGCCGGCGTCGACAGAATTTTCGACAAGCTCTTTAACGACCGCGCCGGGTCGCTCAATGACCTCGCCGGCGGCGATCTTATTGATCATACTTTTCGATAATTCGCGAATTTCAGCCATAGATCGCCTCGATCACCTTGTGAAAGAACGGTTTGTCTATAAATAAACGTCGCAACGGCGCCGCGCGCGCTTAAATGGAGCTTCGCCGCTACGACGACGAAACGCCTGAAGTCGGCGCCGCGACGTTGAACCGCGATCGACGCGGCGCCGCCCTACTCGATTGTATACGAAAACGACGCCGTTTGCAACGAAAGCGCACGGCGTCGTATTGAGCGAATCTTAGTCTTCAAGGGAGACGACGATTTTGCGTCCGCGCGCGGCGAGGAGCGCGTCGCGACTGAGCGTTACTCGCTCCATTTCGGCAGGCGCGACGCGTCGGCGTTTGATTTCCTTAATCGTTTCGTCGCCGCATTTAACGACGAGCTTTTTATCTTGAAAGACGTTGGAAACGCGTAGGAAGAACGCGGTTTCGTCGTCGAGCGCGTCGAGATCGATTTTTTGCGGCGCCACGTAATTCACGCGCGCGCCGTTCGTCGCTTCGACCAGATTCTTAGGAACGGAGGACTTTCCAAGCGCGCGCGCCGCCGCCGCGCGACCGGCAATTTCCGCTTCTTCGGAGACGAAGTCGACGAGATCGTGGACGTGGAGCGCGTTGCCGCATGAGAAAACGTTAGGAATCGTCGTTTCGCGATTCTGAGTTACGATCGGTCCCTTGGTGCGACGATCGAGTTCGACGCCGGCGCCGCGCGCGACCTCGTTTTCCGGAATCAGTCCGACGGAAAGAAGGAGCGTGTCGCAATCGAACTCAATTTCCGTTCCGGGAATTGGAGCGCGCTTCTCGTCCACTTTGGAAACGACGATCTTCTCAACTCGGCGCTTGCCGACGACGCGCGTAACCGTATGGGAAAGGTAGAGCGGAATATCGAAATCTTGAAGGCATTGGACAATATTGCGCGTTAGCCCGTTCGAATACGGCATGAGTTCGACGACGGCGAGAACCTTTGCGCCTTCGAGAGTCAATCGGCGCGCCATAATGAGTCCGATATCGCCGGAACCGAGAATGACGACCTTGCGTCCGATCATCTCGCCTTCGCGATTGACGTATTTCTGGGCGGCGCCGGCGGTAAAGACGCCGCTCGGACGGTCTCCGGGAGCGCCGATCGCGCCGCGCGGACGTTCGCGGCATCCGGTGGCGAGCACGACCGTCTTACTGCGTACCTCTTTAAAGCCGCGCGTCGGAGAGACGAAACGAACGACGGTCGGCGCGGCGGGATCCTCCGCTTGCCCGACGTCGAGCACGGTCGCTTCCAGTTCGACCGCGATTTCGCGCTTGGAAAGTTCGTCGATAAATCTTCCGGCGTATTCGGGTCCGGTGAGTTCTTCCTGGAATCTGCGAAGACCAAAGCCGTTGTGGACGCACTGATTCAGAATGCCGCCCAGTTCTTTTTCACGTTCGACGACGAGAACCTTCTTGGCGCCGTCGTCGTATGCGGCGATCGCGGCGGCCAGTCCGGCGGGACCGCCTCCGACGACCACAACGTCCCAAAGAATAGCGTCCGCGTTCGCAACGGCGTCAACATCACTCATCTCGGTTCCTTTCACTAGCTTGTCTTTACAAAGTCGCAATTACGTCGTATTATGCGTTCGCGCGAGCGATCGGTTTCTACGGGTAGCGACGATTAAGTATACGTTTTTTCGCGCGAAAAACAACTAACGCCAACGCGCCGAACGTTATTTTGAAACAATTTCCGCGACGCGCTCGTCAAGAAAAGGGAAGGCGCCGCGTATAAGAAAAGATTGGAAAAGACGCGGCGCCCGGAGGGTAGTACAAGCTTACGCGTTCCGCTCTTCGGAACGCGACGCCGTCGGTCTGACGGCGCGGTATTCGGAAACTAATTCATTTTTTAATTCACTCGGTTGAACTCGCCTGGTTCTAATTCATCCAGGACGGCATGACGCCGTCGGCGGGAAGTTTCACGGCGGTCGCAAATTCAACGCCGGTAACCGACTTGAACTCGTCGACGAGATCGGCGCCGACTTCGCCGTCGAGCGAGAGCACGCTAACCGCGAGTCCGTTCGGCGCGTTCAAATTGCGACCGAGCGCCATTTGCGCGATATTGACGCCGCGTTTCGCGGAGACGGAACCGAGTTCGGCAACGATGCCCGGCTGATCCTTCTGCAACGTAATGAGGAGCGACCCGTCGAGTTGGGAGTCAAGTCTGAGTCCGCGATAGTTGATCAGACGCGGAATCGACGAGCCAAAGAGCGCGCCGGCGAACGCGATGGAGCCTTTGTCCGATTCGAGTTCAACTTCAATAATCGAATTGAAATCGCACGCGTGCGGATCCTTTTCCTCGACGACTTTGAACCCGCGCTCTTGCATCATCGGAGAGGCGCTCACAACGCTGACGTCTTCTCCTAAAACGCCGGTGAGGTACCCGGAGCAGAAGGACGACGTAACGAGCGAGACGTTCTTCTTCGCGAGTTCGCCGCGATATTTAATTCGGCACGTCGAGACGGCGCCCGGCGCGACCTGCTGCGCAAAAAGTCCGAGTCGATAGGACAAATTCAGCGCGCCGCTCAATTCCGCAAGCGTCTTCGGATCGAGGGACGAGAAGTTCACCGCTTGGCGAATCACGCCGTTCTTGAGATAGTCGATCAGGAGTTCGACCGCTTCCAGAGCGACGTTCATTTGCGCTTCCGTCGTGCTCGCGCCGAGGTGCGGCGTGCAAACGACGTGCGGTTTGCCAAAGAGCGGACTGTCCGTGCACGGCTCTTCCGGATAGACGTCGAGCGCGACGCCGCCGAGTTTCCCCGACTCGATTCCGCGTTGCAACGCGTCCATATTATAGATGCCGCCGCGCGCGCAGTTAATGAGACATACGCCGTCTTTCATCGCGGCGATTTCCGCGTCGCCAATCAAATTGCGCGTCGCGTCGGTAAGCGGAGTGTGCACCGTCAAGTAATCGACGATCGGAAGAAGCTCAGCAACCGTTTCATACACGGTTACGTCGAGCTCCTTCGCGCGTTGCGGCGAAAGGTAAGGATCGAACGCGACGACCTTCATATCGAACGCTTTCGCAAATTTCGCGACCGTCTGACCGACGCGTCCCATACCGACGATACCGAGCGTCTTGCCGCCAAGTTGGCGACCGACGAACTTTTTGCGATCCCAACGGCCTTCCGCCAACGATTGGTTCGCCGCGCAAGTGTTGCGACTGAGCGCGAGCATGAGCGCAAACGTCTGCTCCGCCGTCGATACCGTATTGCCGCCCGGCGTGTTCATAACGACGATGCCGGCGCGCGTCGCCGCTTTAAGGTCGATATTGTCGACGCCGACGCCAGCGCGCGCTATCGCCTTCAGACGCTTGTTGCCTTCGAGGGCTTCCGCAGTAATTTTCACGCCGCTCCGACAGATGGCGCCGTCAAATTCCATAAGGGTTTGACGCAATTCCTCGCCTTTGAGCCCCGTGCGCACTTCGAATTCAAGATTCGCTTCGCGCATCAAATTCAAACCGTCTTCCGCCAACGGATCCAGCACAACAATCTTCGGCATTTTCCACTCCGGCGCCAATCGGCGCGCATTATATCGACGTCGAGCGCAAAGGTCGCTCGCCGCCGCTTCGAATCTTTCTACCGCTCGTAGTGAAGCGTCTGCGTTTTCGCGATACCGCGCTCTCCTTTATCGATAAAATTTTATCATTAGCTACAACCTCGTCAAGACCGGAGAACCTAGAAAAATGTCCTAAAAACCATTTTTTTAAGTTTTTCTAACTTTGAGTTAGGAGTAGCTAACTTTTAAACGCGCATATTTGTTACAAACTCGCTATCTTGTCATTATTAGAGCTTATAAAACGTTCTAATTTACTACTTTGGAAACAGAATCCGCTCGCTCCGGGCGAAATTTACGCAACGTTCGTACCAATGACGATCGCTTCAAGCGCGATCTCTGCGAAGTAGACGACGGAAACGCACGCGAGGAAAGTAACGACGATCCAGAAGCAGCACGCGGCGCGCTCGGAATATCGCGCGGCGGCGTCGGAATCACCGCGCGACTTCGCCGTCATCGTTTGCCATGAGAAGAAGGTTCCGATCGCGCCGACCGGTAGGCAACAGCATAGCGTCGCGATCAAATTCAGAACGAAATAGTCGCGAATAAGCTGAGTGGAATCGCGATAGAACCCGCCGCGATAGCCGCCGCCAGGCGGAGGGTAATTCCCGTTCTGCGCTTGCGCGATTCTTGCGGCTTCGCGAGCGTTCGGCTCAAAGGGAACGCCTTCCTCTTTTGCGAGATACTCCGCTTCGGGATCGCCGCGAAAGTCGACGCCCGTTGGCGGAACGGAATTCGAGGAGTCCGCGATCGGATTATTGAATCGCGCGAGGGCGGAACTTGCGCGCGCGTACGGGTCGACGGGCAAGGTCGCGCTCGTCGGACTTTGGATCGCGGCGTCGAGCGCGGATTCATTTTGAGGCGAGAAAACGTTCGAGTCGTGCGATTGCGAAGGGTTCGAATCGCCGGTCGCAGGAGAAGTCGGGACGAGCTGAACGGCCGCGCCGCACGCCGGGCAGAATTTGGAGTTGTCGGCGATCACTTTTCCGCATTTCACACAATACATAGCGTCTCCTTTCGGCGTGGAAGGCGTTTAAACCAACGAACAGTCGCTCGAAAAAACCGAGCGCTTCGGCGTTACGCAGGCTCGGTTCCGGAATTTCCGAGCGCAACAAACGCGACCCAGACGGCGGCCATAGCGCCGACGAGCGCGACGACGATCAACGCGGCGTGCAAGCCGACGAGTCCGTACTTAGCAATTTTAGCGAAACGCGCGGCGTCGTCAAATTCATGTTTTTTCCGCGCGACGAGAGCGCGGCGTCCGAAATTCGCGGCGACGGCGCCGACGGCGAAGAAGACGAGCGCGATAAAGACGCATCCGACGCGAGAGACGAGCGAGATCGGCGCGAAAGCGGTCAGAAGCGCGCACGGCGCGAGAACGCGCAGCACGTTCGCGGCGATCAACGTTTCGCGCATTCGTTCCGCAGACGGGTCTTCGACGGAGATCGCCCAGAAATGAGGACTATACCACGGGTCCGGCGGCGTTACGGCGATCCAGCGTTGATCGTCTTCGAACTCGTCGTCGACTCGCTCGCTATGCGGATCGTTCCGGATCGGTTCGTTCGAGGGCGCTTCGGTCAATTCTTGCGAACTCGGTAGATTCGCGCCGGGGCGCTCCGCGAACTTTTGATTTCTTTTTTTATTCTTTTTCTTTTTCATCTACGGCGACCTATTAATCGGCGCGAACCGGACCGCGTCGCGGTCGCGCGTTCTCCGAGCGTCATTGCGGCGGGCGGAGGAATTCGAAGGCGGTCAACGGAATATTGCGCAAAACAAAAAACGCGAGGTAAAAACAGATTCCGATAAGCGCTAGGACTTTCGACGACGGGCGATACGGGCGTGTTCCGCGAAACTCGTCGTAAATTTCGACCGCCGCTAAGTAGGCGAGAATAGGCGCAAAGATCACGATGAAAGCGTTATACCGCAAGGCGCCGAGCAGATCGCCGCGCAAGACGCGCCGCAACGCTCTCGTCGCGCCGCATCCGGGACAGTACAAACCGGTCGCTTTCTGGAATCCGCAAGCGGGAAGGTTCACGGAATCGCGAAAGTTTGGCAGATACTCGACGACGGCGACGCCAAGGACGCCGAGCGTCAGAGCCAAAAGAAAAAGGGAAGCAAGTCCCAATCGCGCGTATTTCACTTTCGACAATTGACTCGCTCCCCTAGATTCAAGGCGGCGCGCGACGTATGCGTCGCGCGGTATTGTGCGTTAGACCAATTTGCGCATATTGGCAATATTAGCCTTAACGGCTTCGCAGGAATTCGCGAACAGCTTCTTTTCTTCGTCGGTCATTTGGAGCGAGACGATCTTCTTGACGCCGCCGTCGCCGAGGACGACCGGAACGCCGACGTAGTATCCGCCGACGCCGTATTCGCGATCGCAGTAAGCGACGCACGCGAGAACGCGATTTTCGTCGCGAACGATCGCTTGAACCATCTTCGCGGACGACGCCGCCGGAGCGTAGTACGCGCTGCCGGTGCCGAGAAGATTGACGATTTCACCGCCGCCTTTACGAGTGCGGTCGACGATTTCGTCGAGACGTTCTTTCGAGATGAGCTGGGTCACGGGAATACCGCCGACGGAGGAGCAGCTCGCGAGCGGGACCATGCTGTCGCCGTGTCCGCCGAGCAGCATCGCGTTGACGTCTTCAACGCTGACGTTGAGTTCCATAGCGATGAACGCGCAGAAGCGAGCGGCGTCGAGCACGCCGGCCTGACCGATAACGCGTTCGTACGGGAAACCGGTAACGTCGCGCATACGTTGAACCATGGCGTCGACCGGGTTGCTGACGACGATAACGACGGCGTTCGGGCTAGTCGCCGCGATTTGTTCGCCGACGGAGCCGACGATCTTGGCGTTCGTGGCGAGCAGGTCGTCGCGGCTCATACCGGGTTTACGGGGAATACCGGCGGTAACGACGACGACGTCGCTATTGGCGGTATCGGCGTAATCGGTGGTTCCGGTCAGATTGGCGGTGAAGCGCAACACCGGGGCGGCTTCGGCGATATCGAGAGCTTTGCCTTTCGGCATGTCTTTCGCTTGCGGAATGTCCAGGAGGACGACGTCCCCTAAACCGGCCATAGCGCAATATTGCGCGCACGTAGCGCCCACGTTACCGGCGCCGACGACGGTGATTTTCGCTCGTTTCATTTGTTTTATCTCCACATTTAAATATATAACCGAATTCGCCGCGCAAGCGCGGCGGCGTGTTTCTTCATTGCGTCGACGAATCGACGCCGGGCGCGTTCGCATAGGAACTAGCTCGCTCCCATTGTAGCGCCGCCTCCAATTCCTTCAATCGGGGTCGTATTGATCAGATCGAATCCAAAGGCGCGTTTGAAATCGCTATGTCGAAACGCAACGCGGAATCCGAGGTCGTCGCCATCCTCGTTGGGATCGAAGATCGCCCTCGTTGAAAACGGCGTGCAATCGTTTGTCTTGCAACTTCCGCCGCACGCCGTAATAAACTTGTCGTTAGGCGCCTTCGCGACAAATTCCCACACTGTTCCGATCATATCGAAAAGTCCCCAGTCGTTCGGAAGCAACAAACGAACATTCGGAAGTTTGTGTCGCCGCCAGTTGTTCTGGGACCACGCGACGCTGTCGAGAGAAACAGGTTCAACCCACTTGTTCGATCTGGCAAGGCAGGCGCGAAGCCATTCGTTAGCGTTAGGCATAAAGAACTTGAAGCCGGCGTTCCCCATGAGCCTCACAATTTTTTTGCACTCGTTATACGAAACGTCAACAACTGGCGCCTCTGGGGAACCATGCCGCCAAAATCGATCATGCCGCTCTCGATCCATCGAGGATTCGACAACGGCGTTCCACTGACGCGTGGTCATGGGAACTTCGGAAAGCCAAAAGCCCTCGCCTTCTCTTATCGTATGTAGCGCGCCGTCGCGATCTCTTACGTCGTATGCCCGCGCGACGCTCGGAACGTATCGAAAATTCCAAACGCATTTTTGACCATACGCTTCGTGCATTACCAAAGTCAGCAATTGGCTTGCGCGAGGAACGCCGTTGAGTTCTTGAGGAAAGGCGTTCCAACGGTCAACTCTATTCGACACGGATATCGAACGGAGCGCGCGAAAGTATTCGTAAAGTCTTTCAACTACTCCATTATCAACGTTCGCAAAAACTTTATTTCCTTTATCGTCTTTAAAATTTTTAATTTTGGCACAAAAGCTTTTAAACGACTCACTGCGCGAGTGGTCGTCGAGAATATGGTTTACCGCAGTGGCAACTAGATCATAGCGCGGAATATGCTGATTCTTATCGTTACGCAGAAAGAACGAATCATGCGGAATCGCAAAGTTTGGAATCGCAAAAAAGGGTTGAAATTCCTGCGGCGGAAACGATTTTGCGTTAGCGTTCGCAACGAGTTTCAGCGCGTTAAAAACAGGATTTTCGGGTTCGTATTGCAATGCGTCGACGGCGCGATTCGACGCGGTTTCAAAGAAACGGTCAAGCAGATGTTCCTGTCCGCTGTGGTAAACGTCGACCGCGCTAACGGAATCCACGACGCAACGAACAACCTCTTTGTTCTTGAGAAAGCCGTCGAGCTCTTCAAATTTCAACCAAGTGACGCCTTCTCTATTTACCGCTTGCGCATACGGATGCTCCCATAACACCGAGTAATCCTCTTTATGAGGAGTCAGTATGAAAAAAATTGGTTTATCGCACTTTTTGAGAAATTCTAACTCCCAGCGCGCAACTCGTTCGTTTTGGCGCCGTTCGCTAAGAAGTTCATCTTCTGAAAAAGGATCCGTCGCTTCTTTAACTGTCGCTGGAGAAGCAAAAACAACGATAATCCTCGCTTTCTCCATTCTTTCCCTAAGATTTTGTTTCCATACTTTAGGATCGATGTGTTTGCAAGCGTAACGATCCACGACGTTTAAATTTCGATCACGAAGTCTCGACCTGAGTTGCGGCGCAAAGCGATCACGATTCGAAGCGACGAGGTATAAAAATTGCGCGGAGCAATTATCCTGATTCATAAGAACGATTCCCTGGGCAAGGTTGGTCTCTAATCGATCGGGACGCCTTTATCGTCGTCCCATTTTGACGAGGTTTTCCGCGTAATGGCGACGACGTCGACGAAGGCGTCGAGGGCGCGATCAATTTCCTCTTCGGTCGTGAACCGACTCAGGCTGAATCGGAAATTCCCTTGCAGAGCGCCGGCGGGCACGTTCATGGCGGTGAGCACGTGCGACGGTTCGAGGGACCCGGAAGTGCACGCGGAACCGCTTGAAATACAGACGCCGCGCGACGCCATGAGCACGAGAATCGCCTCGCCTTCGGCGCCGTAGACCGCCACGTTGAGCGTGTTCGGCGTGCGCGGGGAATTCTTGCCGTTGACGACGACGTACGGAACGCGCTCTTCGATTCCGCGCTGGAGCTTGTCGCGGAGCGCCGCCATTTTCACGTAGTTTTCCGCAATATGATCCCGTTCGAGTTCGAGCGCTTTGGCGAGTCCCATAATATAAGGAACGTTTTCCGTTCCGGCGCGCCGACCCTTCTCTTGATGCCCGCCGAGCATCCACGGTTCGAACGCGGTTCCGCGACGGAGATAGAGCGCGCCGACCCCTTTCGGCGCGTGGATTTTATGACCACTAAAAGAGAGCGCGTCGACGCGTCCGAACGCGCCGTCGAGCGCGTCGGAGTCCGCGACGCGGCTAAGGTTGATCGGGAGCTTCGTAACCGACTGCGTCGCGTCGACGTGGAAGGCAATCTTCGGATCCGTTTGCTTGACGATTCGCGAAAGTTTCTCGATCGGAAAAACGACGCCCGTTTCATTATTGGCGTGCATAACGGAGACGACGGCGGTTTCGCCCGGTCGGAGCGCGCGGACGAACTCGCGCGTATTGATTTGTCCGTTGGAATCGACGCCGATCCAGTCGACGGGGAAGCCGTCTTTTTCGAGTCGCTTGCAGACTTCGATCACGGCGGGGTGTTCGACCTTCGTTGTGACGACGCGGCGGCGATTCGGGTTCGCCTTAATCGCGGCGCGGTGAAGTCCGTTGATCGCGGCGTTATTGCTTTCAGTCGCGCATGAAGTAAAGACGATTTCGTCGGGATACGCGGCGCCGAGGGATTGCGCGACGGAAGCGCGCGCGTCGGCGACCTTGTTCGCAAGTTCGATCGCCGGATCGTACATGGAACTCGGATTCCAGTATTGATCTTTCAGATACGCAGTAATAACGTCGACGACTTCAGGCGCGACTTGCGTGGTCGCGTTATTGTCAAGGTAAATCGTTTTTTTCAGGTTTTCTGTCATGGTAAATAAAAGGCGCTTTTGTCAATTGCGCGGTCGCGTGAGACGTCGCGTCGTAGCGACCGCGATTATCGCTCTCTAAACGCGACATTATACAGTTGACGACGTCGCGGCGCAAGAGACGGAGGAGCCGGAAATTCTTTTCCCTTCGCGCGCGCAATCTTCGCGGTCGCTGAGTCCTCGTTGCGTCCTCGCTACGTCCAGGCTACGACCTCGTTAAGATCGCGCTAAGATCGTACAGCCACGTTTCGACGACGTACGGCAGGTTCGCGTTCTGATCGACCTGATCGCTCGCTTGGAGCGTTCTTTCCAGACATTCGAGCGCGTCTTCCGGAATGAGATCGCCTGAATTCGCCCTTTTCTTCGCGGCGGAAACGAGCGCTTGGGAACTCGTGCGACGGACGTTCGACGGAAACGCGAGCTCTTCGTAAAGCGCGCGATAGAACGACGCCGCGAACTCGAGCGCGTTACGAAGTCGCGGACGACGCACCGTCGCCTCTTTCGATATCTTATCGACGTACTCGATCACCTGAGTCGCGAATTTCACGGACGTCAGGCGATCGCGCGCAAGTTCGGTGAGAATCGTGTTCTGAAAGAGCGCGAAATCGGAATCGAGCGCTTTCAACGCGACGTCGACCGACCCGCCGGAGACGCGCGCGAACGCGGTCGCCTCCTCCGGCGAAGTCACTTTCCCGAGTCGAAGCAGAATCTCGGCGACGTCGTCCGTCGCGAGCGGCGCGAAACGAAAGATTTGACAGCGAGAACGTATCGTCGGAAGCTGCTTCGTCGCGCTCGTGCCGATCAGAATGATGATCGTATTCGCAGGCGGCTCTTCGAGCGTCTTTAAAAGGGCGTTCGCTCCCTCGACATTAAAATAATCGGCGTCGTCGATCACCGCGACTTTGCGCCCGCCCATATATGCGGAGAGGCTCAGATTATAGCACAACCCCGCTTCGGAGCGATCCTCCTTGTCGCCGACGAGCAGACTGATCGGAATATAAGATCGGTCTTCCGGCTTGCAGACGTAATGAAAGTCGGGATGCGTGGGAATTCTCGTCTCGACGGACGCGACGTCGAACTCAAAGCGCTTGCACGATTCGCAGACGCCGCAAGGGGTAAATTCGGCGAGCGCGGCTTCGTCGGACTCGTCGAGTCGCGACGCCACAGCTTCGTCTTTGGAAAAGTTTTTTTCGCACAAGAGCGCTTTGCCGAGCGCAAAAGCGAAATTTCTTTTACCGATGCCTTTCGGTCCGACAAATAAAAAGCTCCCGCCAAGTCGATTGCGACGATTGGCGCGCGCAAACTGAGTCGCGATCTCGTCGCATCCGAAAATATCAAGCCAACTCACACCATTCTCCCATGCGCGCGTCTCAGAAAGCGCGGTTTATCGTCCGTCTCATTCGTCCTCGTTCGTCCTCGTTCGTCGTCATTCTTCGTCGCTGCCGACGTAGTCTCGAAACCCGAACATATCGTCTCGGACGCTAATCCGACAGCGCAAAGAGTCGTCGGCGTTGATCTCCAAGATCGCGTCGGCAGCCTTTTGTACGGCGGGGTCAGGATAAAGCTCTTTGACCTGTCGCAACGCCTCGGGACTATCGGCTTTGAGAAGCGCCAACCATTTTTGTTGATTGTCGCCGGGAACGGGATCGTTTGGAACCTTCGGCAATTCGAAAAGAACAACGTTCATCACGTCCGAAAGCGGTTCGTTCGTTTTTACGTTTCTAAAAGAAAAATCAGAACGGTACTCCGCGCAATCGAAGCGCTTATCGTCGACGAAGCTCGTCCAATAAGTCTTTTTCAAAGTGTCGACGCTTTCGCCCAGACGAACCTGCTCGCGGTACAAATGAGTCCAGCATTGAAACGCTCTCTCTGGGTTGTATTTCGACTTCACGCCCTGAAAACCGGCGAAGAAATCGCGATCTGTTGCCTCGACCTTAACCTCCAACGTTGCGAACCTACCAAAGAAACAGGAGTCTGGCGGCAACGGATTCAGAATCAGAACGCGATCCTTCTCGTTGAGAGGCTCTTCGAGAACGTCGCTTATGAACGGTTTTAACAGTTCCGGATTCCTCACAAACAACGCTTTGAACACGACGTCGTGCGTCGCCGAAATAAAAACTGACATTGGAACGCGCTCCTTTGGGCGACCGCCGTCCGACGCCCTACTGCGTCTTCCGCGCCGCTTCACGTCTCTTATTATACCAAAAGCGCGGCAAATTGGGATTCGTTACGACGGCGCGAAGACAACTTTTTCACTGACGAACGCTTCCCGCCGTCAAAACCGAACTTGTCAAAAATCGAAATAATCGCTAAGATTCGCGCGAGTCGCAACGTTCCGGCGTCGGAACGTCGCGCTAACGACTAGAACCATGGAAAACGGCGAGGTCCGGAATGAAATTATTCAACGCTTGCGTCAACGTATTAGGCGCGATTTTAGGCGCGCTCGGTATTGCGCTCGCGGCGTTCGCCTTTCTTACTCCCGCCGAGGCGTTCGACATAAGCGTCCCCTTGCCGCGACCGGCCCTACCCTCCTTTTTCGGTACCCCGAAGTTTCTCGACGAACCGGGGCGCGAACTCTCCGACGAAGACCTCGAGGCGATCAACGCGGCGGAAGACGACGATCGCGGAAAAGTCGCGCCGCTCGCCGAAGAACGCGCAAACAGAAAACGTCGCGCCGATCGAAATTTTCCGCCTGCCCTCGACCTGTCCCCGCAATTCGCCGAAGACCTGCCTTACAGCGTCGCGCTCGGAATCGTCGTCTGCGAATCGAATTTCCCACTCGACGAAGTCGGCGGCCTACAAGCGGAAATCACGCAACTTCAAAAAGACCTCGTCGGGTACCTCAATATACCTACCGCCAGCGAAAAAATCGAGCTGTGCCTCTTTAAAGACTCGCAATCGTACGTCAATTTCATTCGGAAAGTCTTTCGCGGCGCACCAACCGATCGACCGGCTCTCTACGTCAAAGCGAAAGGCCCCGGCGTCCTCATGGTCAAAAAAGACGCCAATATGATCGTCAATATTCGGCACGAAATGACGCACGCATACCTGAACGCAACCCTCAAACGGGTTCCCATATGGCTCGACGAAGGGCTCGCAAAATACTTCGAAACCCCGCCAGGAGAACGAGGGTTCCGCAACCCGTATTTAAAAGAGGTGGAGTCCTCCGCGACGGGTCTATTCAGTTCGCCGCCTTCCTTGCCTAGACTCGAACGACTCGTGCGCGTCGACCAAATGCGTCCGCGCGAATACCGAGAATCTTGGTCGTGGGTGCATTTCATGATTCACTACTCGCGCGACACGCACCTCATTCTGGCGAATTATTTGCGCACCCTGCGTCCGGAAGAACAAGAGAAAATCAGCGACTCCGCTTATCGCTCCATGCAGAAGAGCGCTCCCCTCAAACAGGCGTTGGAACGCTACGTTCCCGACTACGAAAAGAAATACGTGGAGCATTTTCGAAACTGGGACAAACGTCAAGCGGCGTATGAAAACGCGCGCGACTCCCAACGGAATTAAGGGACGGCGACGCCCTCTAACGGCGTCCCTATAGGAAACGCAACAAGCGGAAATCAGCGGACTTCAATTCAGCGGAATTCAAATGGAGAAGAGGCAGACCATGACGCGCGCGACCGACGATCAGGACGTTCGAGAACGGCAGGCTTTCTTTCCGCGCATTGCGGCGAGCGCCGCGCGTTTTGCCGCGAGGAATCGAACGACGGTTGTCGTCGTCGCGATCGCCCTCGTCGTCGCAGCCGCCGTCTTTCTGGCAAAGGCGCCCTTCGAGCCGTCGTCGAGCGTCGAATCGATGCGAATGGCGCGCTTTCTCGCCAAACGCGTAAAAGAGTCCGACAGCGCCCGACTCGAAAAAATTCCCCCGATTCTTGTCGTCGTGGAAAAAGTCTCGGGAAAAGCTACGGAAAAGAACGCAAATACGCTTAACGAAAATTCGCAAGGCGATACGCAAGCCAATGCGCAAGGCGATTCTGACGACGGTTCGTTCGCGGTCGCGCTCGACGAAATCGCGCGCGAACTCGACGAAGTTCCCGAAACGCATCTCGAAACGATCGGACTCGACGACGAGTCTTTTCTCGGTAAACGCGCCTACTTCTATCCCCAGGAAGAACTGGAAAACGCCGTAGAACTCGGTCGAATCGCGCGCGCTATCGAACGCCAAGATTACGCCGCCTTCGAATTGCCCGCCGCCGCGCGACGACTCGCCGACGCCCGCGACCCCAACGCGATCGAAACCTTCGCGGAAGACGTCCTACAAACCTTCGATTCGTCCTTCCGCAACGTCAACGCCGCAAACGAGCCCGACGAACGCAACTTCGAACCTCCCCTACCCGACGCCCTCGTTCCGCAGTATTGGCGACTCTCTCCAAACGGCGATCTCGCGATGGCGACCCTCGAATTTGACGAATCCGACGCCGACGCGAACGCGCGTGACTCGCGCGCCCGGCAGAAGAACGCGCTCGAAGCGGTCGACGCAATTCTCGCGCGCGCCGCCGAACGACGTCCCGACTTCCGATACGTCGTTACCGGGCTCGCGGCGCTCGACCGCGCCGAAGCGAACGCGCTGCGACCGCTTCTGATTCGCGCCGTGATCTTCGGCGCGCTCGTAGCGCTCGCGCTCTTCTGGCTCGCGTTCAGTCCGATCGGCGCCGCGTCTAAAGGGGACGGCGGTCTCGGATTCTTCCGCTCGTGCGGACGTCTCACGCGCGCCGCGCTGTGCCTGATCGCAAGCGCGGCGCCTGTCGTCGTCGTTGAAACCGTCGTGTACGCCGCGAACGGACGCCTACAGCCTCTCGATCTCCTCGCCGCGTTCCCCGTCTTCGCGTTCGGAACCGCCGCCGCAGCCCTCTGGTTCGCCCAGTACGGCGCGTTGCGCAAACGAATCCGCGCTCTCGAAGTCGCCGTTGAAACGACGAACGCGCTCGTCGGCCGCGCCCTCGCTTGCGCCGCTATCGCGTTGATCTGCGCCGCGCTCGCGTGGGCGATCTCATGCGAAGCGCGACGCGTCGTCGGACTCGCGATCGCCCTCGGCGCCCTCGTCTCGCTCGCTTCCACACTCGTCCTCGCGCCCGCCGCGATTATCCTCTGCGAAAGCGCGAGACCCTTCAAAAGCGCCGCGCCTATCGCCCAAACGCCTTACGCCTTCGCCCTGCGACGCCCGAAACTCGTTCTCGTCGTTACGCTCGCGTTAATCGCGCCCGTCGTCGTCGCCGCATCGAAAATCGACCGCGCCCCGACCTCGCTCGGGCTCGTCGACGACAGACTCCCGGAAAGCGCCGCGCTCGAACGCGCGACCAACGCGCTCGGATACTATCCCGCGCTGCGCGCCGACGTCATGCTCGACGCCGATTCCGACGATTTCACCTCGCTGAAAACGCGACTCGCCGAAGACGGCTCCATTCTCGTCGACGATCCCTTCGCAACCGCGCCGAAAATTACGGCCGACCAAAAGGCGATCGTCGGCGAACTCGCCGTCGCGCTCGCGCCGCTTGCGCCCGCGCTGCCGAACCTTCCCCCGCCTAAGCGCGACGAGTTCATGCAAGCGCTCGACCTCGTCGACTCCACGCTCGAATTCAACGCGTCGACGCTCGACGAAAACGAACGTTTCGACTACGATTCCGCGCGCGCCGCGCTCGCGGACGCTCGACGCGCCGTCGAAGCCTGCGACGAAAGAGATTTCGCGCCGCTCGCGCAACGACTCCAGCGCGTCGAAGCGCTCGACCTTCTCGCTCGCATTTTCACCTTGCGCGACTCGTGTTCCGCCGAACCGCCGACGGTCGACGACCTCTCGCCAGCGCTCAAAGCGCGACGTATCGACCCTGCGACCGGTCGCCCGACGATGCGGGTCTATTCGCGCAAAGACCTTACGCGCTGGAGCGCGCTCGCGGCGTTCGTCGGCAACGTCGGGGCCGCGACTTCAGATTCCGCCGGAACGGCGCCGGCGCTCTTCAATCGCGCGTCGGACGCCGACGCCGCGTTGATCTTTGCGTTTGCCATCTGGACGCTCGCGTTTCTCGCGTCGACCGGGTGGAGCCTCGGCTCCTTAGGAACCGGCTTGCTCGCGAGCGTTCCTAGCGTCGCGCTCGTAGCGGTTTCGCTCGGAATCGCCGGTCGTATGGGCGCGCCGTTCGACGAGCTGTCGTTCATAACGCCGATCGCGGTCTTAGTCGGCTCGAGCGTTTTTACGCGTTCATTCGACGGTACGTCGCAGGCTTCTGAGGAAACGGAGGACGCAGGCGCGCGTTATTCGTCTCCGACGCTGGCGGGCGCGACGACAGGCGCGGCGTTCGGCTGGCTCGGCGCGTTGGCGTTATGCAGCGGATATTCAGGCTGCATGAACGTTGGCGCGCAGCTCGCGACGTCGGCGTTGGCGTTCGTAATCGTCGAAGTCTTCGCGACGCCGGCGATCGCGCGTCTCCGAGACGGAACGAGTCGGGAATCGGAGGACGAAGCGAGCGAAGAAACGGCGAAATCACAAGATCGC
The DNA here is from genome assembly GCA_900317365.1 of uncultured Planctomycetota bacterium. Lineage (GTDB taxonomy): Bacteria > Planctomycetota > Planctomycetia > Pirellulales > Thermoguttaceae > RUG369. The sequence continues at coordinate 3,794 of ONGM01000093.1, read as the reverse complement.
GCCGCAGAAGAAGACTTAGAATAACGCGCTCAAAACGCGCGGGAGGAATCGACATGATCAACGTAATTTGCATGAAGTGGGGAACGAAGTTCTCTCCGGAATACGTCAATATTCTCGCGTCGCGAGTGCGTCGCAACTTGTCGCGCGAACACCGCTTCGTCTGCTTTACGGACGACGCGACGGGATTGCGACCGGAAATAGAGACGCTTCCGCTTCCGGAAATGTCGGGTCTTGAAAACCGTCCGGAGCGCGGGTGGCGCAAATTGACGCTCTTTCAGGAACGTTTGGCGGATCTTTCCGGCGAGGCGCTCTTTCTCGACCTTGACGTCGTGATCGCGGGGGCGTTGGATCCCTTTTTCGACGAAGCTCCGGGCGACTTTCGCATCATCGAAGACTGGAATCTGAAGGGAACGGGAATCGGAAATTCCTCGGTCTTTCGCTTCACAATCGGCGCGCGCCCGGACGTTTTAGACTATTTTCTTTCCCATCGCGAGTCGGTGTATCAAGCGCATCGGAACGAGCAGGCGTATTTGAGCTGGGCGATTAGACAGAAAGGCGACCTCCTTTTCTGGCCGGAAGGTTGGTGCGTCAGTTTTAAGCGCCATCTGATGAGACCCTTCCCGCTTGGCTATTTCCTTGAGCCTAAGTCTTTTGGCAATGCGAAGATAATCGTGTTTCACGGCAATCCCAACCCGGACGGCGTTCGGGATGGCTGGATCGGGAAATTTGGGCTTCGCGCTGTGAAGAAGTGTCCGACTATTGCGGACTTATGGACAGAGTAAATCCAAAATTCCCGTTTATTTTAAAAAAACTGTTGTTTTTGCCCAATCGCAACGTATAATAGTGTCGACAGCGCGCGCTTTGTGTGCGCGCGTGAAATTTGACAGAAAGGCGACTAGGTTACGATTATGGCGGAAATTGACGTCGTTTTGCAACGGCAATGGGATATGCTCAAGGCGCTCGCACGCACGGAGTCGGGACACACGCTCTTTGAGCTTTCAAAACAATTCGGGGTCAGTGAGAAAACGATTAAGCGCGACGTCAAATCGATCGAGGCGGTCTTTGGCAAGCTTAAAACGCGCAACGAAGCGCACGGTCGCAAACGTTATCTTTACGATCGCAACCCCTTCACATTCGGACTTGCGCTCGATCGCAACGAGCTTCTCGCAATCTACATTGGTCAAACGCTCATGACGCCTCTGAAAGGCACCTTCCTATGGGAAGGAATTCAGTCCGGGCGCGAGAAAATCAAACAAATCCTACGCGAAGACGCGGTCAAATACGCGGAACGCGTCGCTCCGTTCTTCTATCGCATGGATCCGACGGAACGAAAGATCGACCGGCGTCGCGGACGCATGATCGACGAAGCGTTTAAATCCATGGAAGACAGCCGCGCGCTCCAAATCAGCTATCGCTCCCTGCGTTCAAAGCGCGTAAAGGTCTACGAAATTCACCCGTACAACTTTGTCTACTGGCGCAACTCCGTCTATCTCGTCGGATTCTGCTGCCGCGATAAAAAGATCAAGATCTGGAAGGTCGATCGACTCTCGAACGCGCAATCGCTTCCGAACAAGAAGTTCAAGCGTCTCGATTTCGACGTTCAGAAGTACCTCGGCAACGTCGTCGAGCCGTTCGTCTCGAACACGCCGGTTGTGAACGCGACCGTGCGTTTCACCGGATACGCGGCGCGAATCGTTCAGGAAGAAAACCTGAAAGCGGTCGTCTCCACCGTCCAAGAGAACGACGATTCGATCGTCGCCCAAATTCAGACGGAAACCGGCGAAACCTTCACGCGCTGGATCCTCGGGTTCGGTTCGCACGCCGAAATCCTCGGCCCGCCCGAATTGCGCCAACGCTTCCTCGACGAAGTCCGCAAATTAGAGGACTCCTACTCGCAAGAGCCGCGCAACGTCCCCGAATTCGCGCAAACGGAAGAATCAAAAGCGTCGAAAGAAGAGAAAGAAGAGAAAGAAGAGGAAAAAGAGGAAGAAACGGCTAAGAAGCCGAAGAAAGTCGGTAAGAAAGCCGAAGCGAAGACTCTCCCGAAACCTCCTGCAAAGCCTCTCCCGAAACCGCTTCCTCCGAAAGAAGAAGAAGAGGAAGAAGAAGAATACGATTACGAAGAGGAATACGAGGAAATCGACGAAGACGGATTCGACGAAGACGAATACGGCGACTACGAAGACGACGAGTATGAGGACGACGAGTTCGAAGACGAATACGAAGACGACGAGTTCGCCTACGACGACGAAGAAGACGACGAACCGGTCGTAAAGCCGCGCGCCGCCGCGCGTCGCCCGCTCGCAACTCCCGCCCGCAAGTCGGCGCTTCCTTCCCCAACGCAAAAAAACAAGGTCGGTCGACCGCGCAAATACCCGATCGCAACAAAGCCGACGTCAAAAGCCGCCGCTAAGCCAACCGCCAAACCGACGGCAAAGCCGACTGCCAAGCCGGCGGCGAAACCGACCCGCGCGACTGCGGAAAAACCGAAAGCGCCGGCGCGTCGTCCCGCTATGGCGGTCTCCTCGACCCGCGTCTCCACTTCTTCCGGACGCAAACGCAAGGCGTCGCGCGTCGGCGCAAAACCGGGCAAGTCGACGGTTGCAACGCGCGGTCGCGTCGTTAAGAGATCTTCGAGCGCAACCGGCGAACGTCGCGGACCCGGCCGACCGCTCGGAAGTCGCAATAAGACGAAAATCGTCAAGAAAAAGAGCGGCGCCATGAAAGGCGCGGCCGCCGCCCGCGTTAAGAAGACGACGCGACGGCGCGCGAAATAGCTCGCGCAACCGCCGACTCGTCGCGAGCGATTCGTCGAAGGCGACTCCTTCGCAGGTAATCGTCGCAAAGTAATCGCGTCTTTTTTTCGCGACCGCTTGACGTCGCAAAAAATGACGGTAAAATTTCGTGCGTCGTTCGTCTCGTCGACGCGCGATTTGGGGCTGTAGCTCATCTGGGAGAGCGACGGCTTTGCAAGCCGTAGGTAGCCGGTTCGATCCCGGTCAGCTCCATTTGCGTTTGGCGCGTTTTAAAGCGCGTCTCTGTTCCCTGTCCTTGTGTTCTAACGCGTCCTCACTCGATTTTCTGTCTCCTTTCCGTTTTCTCGCTTTTCTGATTGTCGCCGCTCATTGAGCGCAATCACCAATACCGAATACACCAAGCTCAGAGCCTGCGACGGGAGACGAGGACGCGCAAGGACGGCGCGCCGACTCGAACGAACGATTTATCCGACATAATGGGAACGATCATTCTCTGCGGACGGCTTGGAAAAATTTTTTGAGGCAAAAACCAGGATTTCTGAATTTCCACTGAACTCGCAGAGTAAAATCAACGATAAACAATCCAGCGAAGGATTCTCCGCATAAGACGCGAGTCTACGAGAATCGTTAAGCTGGCGCGCGTGAGCGCCGTCTAAGCGGCGCGACGACGTTGAGCGTACATTTACGTCGTCGCGGTCTCCGCGGAGAATTTTGCGCGCGAATTTCAACGCGTTTGCAATGGCGCAAGCGTGAATTGGAACTCAAACGCATCGGAACAGTTTTACATCAGATTCAAAAATCCCGAGATCAGCAAACGTGGTTCGATACGACGCTCGTCGAGCGCGTGCGTCGGACTCAACGAGCGCAATGCAAGCGCGAACGGATTCGCAATGCGCGGCGCAATGAATCGTCCGAACGACGCCGAAAAGAGTCGGCGCGCGTTTGATCGAAAAGATCTTGGCAGGAGGAAAAGGCATGCGACGTTTGTTCGTACCGATTTGTTTCGGCTTACTAATCGCTCTCGGCGTTCCGAGCGTT
>ONGM01000061.1 GCA_900317365.1 uncultured Planctomycetota bacterium | reverse complement strand
TCCGCCGGTTCCGGGAAGACGTACAAACTGAGCGAACGCTACCTCCGACTTGCGCTCGCCGGGGTTCCTATCGGTTCGATTCTTGCGACGACGTTCACGCGTAAGGCGGCGGGCGAAATTCAGAATCGCATTCTTGAACGCCTCGGCAAAGGGGCGCTCTCGGAGGAGAACGCGGCGGCGCTGTCGCGCGAGCTTTTCGGGGATCCCTCTCGACTGACGCGCGGCGAGCTTCTCGACTTAGCGGTTCGCGTCGCGCGGTCTTTGGACGAGATTCGAGTCTGCACGCTCGACTCGTTCTTTATACAGATCGCAGGGGGCTTTGAATTTGAGATCGGTCTTCCGCCAGGGTGGCGAGTCGTCGAGGAGGCGGAGAACGAGTCGCTCTTGCGTCGTGCGCTTCAGGAGACGTTCGCGCAGACGGACGCGCGTACGGCGCACGAGCTTGCGAAGACGCTCTTTCGCGGCAAATCGACGCGAAGCGTTGAGTCGCAGATACTCAAGGTCGTGAAGGACGGTCTTGGAACGTTTCGCGAGTCGAAACCGAGCGCGTGGACGCGATTGGAAGAGGCGATTCCGCCGGATTCCCCGACGCTCGACGAGTGTCTTGAGGCGATTCAGAACGCGCCGTTGCCGATTAACAGAGGCGGGAGTAAGAAGTCGAAAAAAGACGACGGGGCGCCAAATTACAATCAATCGTTCGTCAAAGCGCGAGATCATATCGTCCAAGATCTTGAATCGAAGAATATTGCGCGCGTCGTCTCAAGGGGACCGGTCGCGGCGCTCCTTGCGGGAAAAACAACTTTTAGCAGTGTAGAACTCGACGGTCAACTCAAGTCCGCATTGGAAATCGTCGCGGCGTACGCGCGCGCGGAAACGATTTTGAAAATGGCGAAAAGTCTGAAAGAACTTCAGAGGACGCTCTCGGCGACGAATCGTAATTACGAGCGTTTAAAGCGCGTCGAGAGGGCGTATCGCTTCGACGATATCGCGCAAACGCTCGCGAATCTCGAAACGAACGACCAGCTTCGGCGCGTCGTCTACCGTCTCGGTTCGAAAACGACGTGTCTTCTCCTCGACGAATTTCAGGACTCTTCGAGTACGCAGTGGTCGATCATACGTCCTTTTGCGCGCGCGATTACGGGCAAGACGTCGGACGATCTCGATCCGAACGCGGAAGATTTCGGCGAAAGGCTAACGTCGTTCTTCTGCGTCGGGGACGTGAAGCAGGCGATCTACGGGTGGCGCGGCGGAGACGCGGGTATTTTCGACAAATTGGAAAGTTCGCTTCCGAATCTTACAAAGGCGCCGATGGATATAAACTGGCGCAGTTGCGCGACGATCATCGACGTTGTGAATCGTATTTTTGAAAAACTGGAAACGAATCCCATTTGGACGAACGAAGCTAAGGAAGATAATTTCGACGAAACGTACGCGATCGTGAAAGCGGTCAAGACGTGGCAAAAGAACTTCCAGCGGCACTCGATCGCGGAAAAGAACGCCGACAAACTCGGATACTGGTCGCTGGAAGCGGCGCCGCTTCCCGATTTTGAAAAGGAGCCGGAAGCGTGCGCGCAGTTCTCTTCGAATTACGACGATCGATTCGCGCGCGTCAATCGTTTCCGCGGCGAAACGGAACCCTCCGAGCCGCCGGTTTTCGATTCCGCGAAAATCGCGAAAGACTTCTTCGACGACGATCCCGCCGATCTCGACGAAAACGACGATTCGGAATACGGCGAAGGGAGCCAATTAACCGTCCAGCAGCGCCTCGCAAACGCCAGATTTGAATACGCGGTAAAAAGAATCGCCGAACTCAGTCGCCGTTTTCCCGACTATTCGATCGGGGTACTCCTCAGATCGAACAAGCCTATCGTGAAGATCGTGCGCGGACTTGCGGCGCTCGGAATCGAGGCGAGCGCGGAAGGCGGGGCGCTCCTCGTCGAATCCCCGGCTGTGATCGCGGCGTTGGCGACGATCAAGCTCGCCGCTCATCCTGGCGATCTTGTCTCCGCGTACCGAATCGCGACCGTCGAACCGCTCGCCGCGCGTTTCAAGATCAACCAAAAGAACTACGCGTCCTCGGCGCTCAACGTCTCTCACGAAATCCGCGAACTAATCGAAACGAACGGACTCGGAAAGTTCGTCGCGGAAACGCGCAACCTTCTCGATCCCGTCTGCGACGATCGCGATCGCGAACGTATGCGTCGCTTCGTCGAATACGCTTTCAGCTACGAAGCGACAACGCCGCGCCCTCGACTCGACTCCTTCGTAGCCGCCGCCGAAACGACGAAACGCGAGACCCCGACAAATTCCAAGATCCGCGTCATGACGATTCACGCCTCCAAAGGACTGGAATTCGACGTCGTCGTTCTCCCGGAACTCAATTCTCACAAATCGCTCGTTCAGATCGATTACAACAAATTCTATTCCGGACGAGAAGACTCCGCAAACGACTCTGATTCGGAAAAAGACGATTACATCGTTAAGTATATCCCCAAAGACGACCGTAAGGTGTTCCCCGACGAATACTTGAAAATTCTCAACGACGCCCAAACCAAGGCGCTCGAAGAGGCGCTCTCCCTACTCTACGTCGCCATAACGCGACCCGTTCGCGCCCTCGTCGCCATCGTCGACGGCACGCCGGTAAAGAAAGAAGATTCCGAGTCCAAATCAAAGTCCGACGACGATTCCTCGGGCGCCCCGAAACTGTCGAAAAAGCTCGACTTCGCCGGAATTCTCCGCTGGGCGCTCGCTCCGAACGTTCAAACGTTAAGCGCAACTTCGCCTTATTACAAGAACGCGCAAGTCCTCTTCGAATACGGCGACCCCGACTGGGATCGTTCCGACGTGAAAGAGTCCCCTGCGCCCGCCCCGCGCGAGTCCGCGCCCGACGCCGCAAAAGAGAGCGCGCCCGTCTATACGCGCACCGACGCGCGACGCGAATTATTAAAGCGCGAGACTCCGACCCAGCGTCGCGGAACGCCGACCTGGACCGCGCCTCAGACCTTCTCGAGAGGCTCCGCGCTACACGCCTGTTTTGAACTCGTCGAATGGCTCGATCAAGACGGCGCGCCCTCCGACGACGAACTCCTTCGCGTCGTCGCCCCGATCGTGCGCGAAAAGCGCGACGCCCTACGTATCGTCGACGAATTTAAAACCCTGCTCAAAACGCCCTACGTCGAGAACCTGCTCAGCATTTCGACTCTCGACCCGCGAAAAAGACGCCCGACGTCCCTCTTTCGCGATCCGTTGCCGAGCGCGGTCGAACTCGACGACGCCGCGCTCGAAAAGCTCGCGGACCCGAAATGGGTCGTCTTTCGCGAGCGCCCGTTCTCGTTCCTCGACGGAGACGTCATTTTGCGCGGCATAATCGATCGTCTCACGCTTCTCATGGACGGCGACCGCGTCGTCGCCGCCGACGTCCTCGACTACAAATCGAACGTCGTCCCAAATGAAAGCGCGAACGACCTCGTCGCCAACCTAACGGACGGAATGCGCAAAGAATACAGACGACAACTCGAAGCATACGAAAAGGTCGTGCGAGCGTGGTACGATCTGCCAAAAGAAAAGGTCTCGACAAGACTCGCGTTTCTATCGTACGGAACGACGATCGACCCGAGAATCTTGTAACGGACGCCTAAGTCGAATCCCGCTTTTTTGATTTTTCCACTTTGTGATCGTTGCTTAAGCATGGAGGAAAACGATGCCGCTTGATAACGAAAGAGACGCGAAACGCGACGAATCGCGCGACGCCAAGTACGCGCAAGCACGACGACGCGCTAAAATGCGCGAACGATTCGGCGAAGACGACGACGTCGATTGGTCGAAAACGCGCCAAATCGTCCCCGCGCGAAGCGTTAAATCCTCGAATCTCATCGCTTTCGGCGTGCCGTTCGCCGTCGCCTCGCTAGCCCTGCTCTGGTTCAGTCTCCACGATCGCGACAAAGAGGTAAAACCGACCGTCCCGGAGTCTTTTCAGTCGGTTCTCGAAGAGACCCGGCACGAGAAGAACCTCAAAGACGCCGAAGCCGACGACTCTCTGCGCTTTGAAGAAGTCGCCATGCAGAACGACGCCGCGCAAAACGTCGTCTCCGCGCTCGCCGCGCTCGATTCGAGTGACGACGATCCCTCCGAGCCGGCGGACTCGCTTCCCCCTCTCGACCCAAACGAACTCCCGGATCTCGCGGACGACCTGCTCTCCAACGAAGATCCCGTCCTGCCTGAACTTGCGGACGACCTTCCCAATGAAGAGCCCGCCCTACCGGCGCCTGACGACGATCTCGATCTTCTCCCAAACGACGAGTCCCCGCTCCCCGAACTGGCGGACAACCTGCCCAACGAAGAGCCCGCCTTACCCGCGCCTGACGACGATCTCGATCTTCTCCCGAACGATTCCGACCCGGCGCCCGCCTCAGAGCCTGTCGAAGGATCCAAGCCTCTGCTAGTCGACGACGAACTCGACGAGACGCCTCTACCGGAACTCGACGAAACGCCACTCCCGACCGACGAGACGCCCGCTTCAGACGACGCCTCCCTCGTCGATTTAGAGCCTGTCGAGCCTGTCGACGCGGAGCCCGCCTCCGTCGAGCCTACCGACGCCGTGACGCCTAGCCTCCCCGACGCCGGGGATCTGGCGGAAGATTTGACGGACGCTGCGGACGACCTCGCGAACGCGACCCTCGATCTCGATTCGGGCCTCGACCCTGCGCTCGAAGACGCCGCGCCTAGCCTCGCCGACGATCTCGCCTCGCCGGCGCCGGACGTCGAGTTGAGCGCCGAGCCTGTCGAGCCTGTCGCCTCGCCTGACCCGGACGCCGCGCTCGATCCGATCGCCGCCGACGACGAGGCGAACGCGCCTGACACGGACGCCTCCGATTTCCCCGACGAGTCCGACGCGATCGAAGAGACCCGCGCTCAGGTCGCGCAGTTAGAATTCGATTTCGCTAAGATTCGCGAACGGGACTCGCGCGATTCCGACGACGTTTTAGCGTCCGTCGACGCCTTGCTCGCGCGCGCTCGCGAACTGGAAGCCGCCGCGCCGGACGCCGCGCGCGACGACGTCGCCGCCTTAGCCTCGCGCGCGCAAGAGTTCCAAGCGTACCTCGAACGCAACGCCGCATTCTTCGATCGCCTCGAAGAGCTCGACGCCGACGCGCTCGACCTACCGACCGCGCGCGCCTTCTTCGTACCCTACCTAAACGGCGGAAACGCCGAACAAAACGACGACCCGGAAATCGCCGCCTATCGTTCCGAGTTAGCCCGCGCCGGAAAAGCGCTCGACGCCTTAAAGACGATCGAAGAATGGAACGCGTTCATTGAAGAGAACGGGGAAAAGCTCCAGAAGTTCCACGTTGACGCCTCCCTCGCCGCCCGCGCCGTGCAGTTCGTAGAGACGACGAGTAAGAAGCCCGGCGCGCCGCAAGACCTGGCCGTCATGGCGAAGCGCGCGCCGGAATGGCGCTTTGAAACGGCGCGCAATACGGGGGCTTATCGCAAGATCATTCTCATGTTGGAGAAGGAGATTTCGCAGACGTACTGGACCTATTCTCCGGCGCGCAATAAGTTCTATTACCTTTCGGCGGCGCCGCGCGAGGGACTGAATCCGTACGTCTCGACGCCGCGCGGCGACCTCCAGCAGACGAACATCCCCGCCGACGCGCCGGAACTTTCGTCAAAGGAATCGCCGCAAAAAGAGGAGCTTACCGCGCTCATGAAGATGGCGTGGCCCCTCACCGACGAAATGCGCGAACGCGACCCGGCGCAATGGTACAAGGACTGGAGCGCCTTCCTTGAGGAGTTGCGATCGACGGACAAGATTGACCCGATCATTCAGTATTCGTTTTTCCGAGACGTCGCGCGGCGTCTTTCGGAGAGCGACTATTATTTTGCGCGGCACCTCGCCTCGTTGCTCAACGTGTTGAACGCGCCGCAACTCGAAAAGAAGTCGCAGCTTGATCGTTTCTCGACGGATTCGCCGCAAACGATTGCGTTGCGCGACGTCGCCATATCGAGAATGAATTTCCTACCGTCAGGCAGCCTTGAGGTAAAAAAGACGACGGAAGAGTTAGACGCGCAGACGGAGCGGTTTGCGTACGTTTACCAACCGGTAGGGTGGCTTGACCGCAATTTTGCTGGGGCGGAGGTTTGTCGACGTTCGGCGACGGCGCCGGAGGTTGACGTAACCGGGTCGCTTTACGTCTACGTCGCCGCCGACGGGGAGTCGGAAGCGCGCTGGATCCAGGTAGGTCGCGCCGAGAACGGTCTTCTCCGCCTTGACGTCGCCACGGACGCGATCCCGCGCGGGTCCTTGATTCTCTGCAAGACCCCGGTCAACAGCGCCCCCGCCGTCGCCAAACGCGACGCGTTAGAGAGCGTATTGAAACGCTAAAAGACGGCGTCTGAGGGCGCGTCCATCGCGCGAAGCGCGATTTTCCCGGCGCGAACGCGCCGCCCTGCGCTCCATAAGCGCGGGGAAGCCGCCGGCTTTAGTCGGCGGACCAACGTTCGGACGTTGGATCCCGGTTCGCGCTACCGCGCGGTTAACAAATCACCGTTCCCGTTGGTCGCTTGCCGGGTTGCCAACAAGGCGAAGCGAAGCGAGCCTGGAAAATTTTACCGCGCGAAGCGCGCCCCGCACATTT
>ONGM01000021.1 GCA_900317365.1 uncultured Planctomycetota bacterium | reverse complement strand
GTGCGGGGCGCGCTTCGCGCGGTAAAATTTTCAAGGCTCGCTTCGCTTCGCCTTGTTGGCAATCCGGCAAGCGACCAACGGGAGCGGCGATTCACCAACCGCGCGGAAGCGCGAACCGGGATCCAACGTCCGAACGTTGGTCCGCCGGTTAAAACCGGCGGCTTCCCCGCCTACGGCGGGCGGCGCGGGCTGCGCCCGCTCGGAAAAAATCGCCCTGCGGGCGAGGGGGCGGCCAACTGGGAACGCGAAGCGGGGTCGAACGTCGGCGTATGGACGTTCGACCCCGCTTCTATTGTCGCATTCGGGAGAGGAATCGTTAGATCTTCTGCAACGCGGAGACGTTCTCGATCTCGACGGCGGGGCCGACTTCGAAAGTCGCCTCGTTCTTACCGCTCGTGATCGTGATCGTCAAGTCGGAAGTGTCGACCTTTTTGTATTTCAGATCGACGTAGTCAAATTCTTTTTCTTCTTCGGCGACTTTCTTAATCCACTCTTTAGCTTCGGCGGGATCAGTCGGCTCAGGGGTATTCTTACGCGTTTCGCTTTCGTTGCGAACGGTCTTACGCACGACGACGGTGAAGTCTCCTTCCGGGGCGCCGTTATATTGTCCTTGCGTCTTGACCACGCAGACCCCCATCGCGTCGGTAACGCCGCCGGGGAGCCATTTGTAGGTCAGGTCGTCTTTCTTGAGCAACTGAACGCTCGCGCCGACGCAGGGAGCGCCTTCTTGCGTGATCGTAATCTTCGTCGGTTGCAATTTCGGCATGTCAGGCGGAGTTTTCTGTCCGAGACATCCGGCGGTCAATGCGGCGACGCCGAGAATCAGCGCCGCGCGTAAAAATGTGATACGAGACATCGAACGCTCCTTTCTTCGCCGCGCGTTACATGGAGACGGTTTCGCCGCCGCTCGGAGAACCCATAGCGCCCCAGACGCCGTAGGGGGATTTACCCGACGTCACGCCGTAGGAGTTCGGGGAACCGCAGTCGATCGTATCGGAGACGAACCGAACGGAGCCGTCCGCCATACCGACGTTGACGCCGCCGCTATGGTTGCTTTGCGGCGAGAAGACGCCCCACGCGTAGTTGTCGATATTAGGCCAGGAATAAATGCAGCAGGGAGAGTTCGGGGGCAGAACGGTCGTAAAGCCGGAGTTTACCGATCGACCGTCGGTCCACAGCAACGCGCGCCACGTGTCGGTGCCGGAGTTCAAGACGTTCGGATCGTCCGCGCGTCGAGAGTCGGTTAAGCACGCCGCCGGCTTCGCGCGACCGTCGTGAAGCGCGCTCGTCTTGAAGACGCCGCCTTTGACTTTCGTGGAGTAGTTGGCGTCGCCGATCATTTCGCTACAAGCGACCGTATTGCTCGTTCCGTCGGTGGCGATGGCGAGGGGACGCCAGGCAAGAGGCGCGAAGAGTCCGCGACCGTCGACCTTAGAACCGGCGCTTTCGCCCCAGTCCGGGCGAGCGTTGTGCCACATGCCGTCGCCGAGGCTCACGCAGATGCTATTGCGCGCCATATTTTGGTGCGGAGACGGTTGCGACGCGCCGGCGTCCGACGGGCAAAGGAGGGTCGGAATACGATCGGTAAAGACCGGCGTGTTCGCGAACGGCCACGAGTTGTTGCCCGCCTTCTGAGCAAGGTTGCAGAATTCCGTATAGCGCGCCGACTGTTCCATGAAAGGAAGAAGCGCGACGTTCGGACTTACGAAACCGCCGTACGCCTTGTCGTCGTACTGGTTCGTATTGTAATTGTAGAAGTTCATACGCGACGCCGGGAGAACCTGGTTCGCGTCGACATAGTTGTGCAACGACAGCACGTACTGCTTCATATTGTTCGTGCATTGCATACGACGCGCCGCTTCGCGCGCCGCCTGAACCGCAGGAAGAAGCAGACCGATCAAAATACCGATGATCGCGATAACGACAAGGAGTTCGACGAGCGTGAAGCCGCCGACTCGATTCTGTGTATGAAGAGTTCGTTGATTCATGGAACTAACGCTCCGCTACGTGATGGAATGATTACATAAAGCGACTTCGAGTCTATTAACTCACCGTTGCGATAATAACGAAAGGCGCCGTCGATCAAAACGCCGACGCCCCTATTATACCACATTGTACCGCAAACGAAACCAAATGCGCGCCAATTTCTACAAAATATCGAAATACTTCCCGACAAAAACGTTCAAATAGCGTCCCCTAGCCTTCCAATGCCTTCCAACGCCCGTCTTCCAGGCAAGAGCGCCAGTCAAGCGCGAACGACGCTGCGAGCGACGGCGCAAAAAAAGACTCGCGGAACGGTCGGCTTTCCGCGAGTCTTTCCGAATGAAATTCAGGCTAGGCGCTCTTAGTCGAGGGAAACGCTTTCCTTACCCTTCGGGGTAGCCATAGCGCCCCAGACGCCGTGCTTCGACTGACCCTTGTAGTGATCGTCAATGACGTCGGCGCTACCGCTCATGTAGTTATTGAGGTCGCCGGTATCGATCGTTTCGGAGACGAAGCGAACGGAGCCGTCCATCATGCAGACGTTGACGCCGCCGGAGTGGTTGGAAGACGCGCTAATAACGAATCCGTCGCCGGCGCCGTCCGCGCCGGTCGAAGAGCAGCTAACCGCGTTCGGAGGAAGCGCCGCGATGAAGTTCGAATTACCGCAGATCGCGGAGAACCAGCAGCGACCTTTTTGCGCGTACGTCTCTTCTTTGCCAATGCCGTGAAGGAGTCCGTCGGAGCCGCGCGCCGCCAAGCATTCGCCCGGAACGCGTTTGCGCGGGTCGTTCAGATACGCGATACCGGTCTTGAGATCGTTGTCGCTGTCCGACAGCTTATCGGAGACGAGAGACTCGCCGAACGCGATCGTATTGCTCGTGCCGTCTTTAATCGTGCCGAGCGTCGTAATACCGGCGAGGCCGCCGTTGACGAAGACGCCGCGGCGATTCTTTTGCCCGGAGCTGTCGTTACGCGTCGGAGCGTCCCCCATATTGCACATATAGCTCGTCGTTCCGGTGCGGTTGAGGGACGCGATCGCTTCCGCGTTCTCGTCGGACGGGCAAATGAAGGCGACGATATTCGCCGTCAGCGGGTTGACCGCTTGATCGGTCGGGACTTCGTTCCCGTTGAACGGGTTCGGAGCGTAGCTCGGGTCGTTCTTCGCGAGCGCTTGCGAGTACCCGGAGTTCATTTTTTCGTAAACGGCGCCCTGTTCGACATACGGAAGAAGAAGGGTGTGGACGGAGAGAACTTGAAGGCGTTCTTTAACCGTAGAGTTGCCGCCGGCGCCGCCCATTTTCTCCCAGTGCGGATCGCGGTAGGAGTTCGGAATACGCTTTTCGGCGCTTTCGAAGTTAGCGACCGCGAGTCCAAGTTGCTTCATGTTGTTCGTGCACTGCATACGACGGGCCGCCTCGCGCGCCGCCTGAACCGCAGGAAGAAGAAGACCGATTAAAATACCGATGATTGCGATAACGACAAGGAGTTCGACGAGCGTAAAGCCGCCGAATCGATCATAGTTGCGAAAACGTCGATTGCACATAATACAAATGCCTTACACAAGAAGGAACGACGGCACAAGTCGCGCAATCGCGCGTCTTATGCTATCGAAGATGCTAATTCGCGCCGCAGAATACGACGCGAATTCTTATTATAATTAAAAATTCACAAAGAGGAATATAAGGACGGCGAAATCTTCAATAAATTTCAGAGGAACGGCGGAATCCAAGGGCGCCTCGTCGTTAAAGCGTTACAAACAAAATAAGTATTACAACCAGCGCTAACGTCGTTAGGCGAGGCAGGCGGGCGAGGCAATAAAAAAGACTCGCGGAGAGGGAAATTTCCGCGAGTCTTCCGAAGTTTTTCCGAATGGAATTCAGGCTAATAGGCTAACCGCTCTTATTCGAGGGTAACGGTTTCCTTACCTTTCGGGGTAGCCATGGCGCCCCAGACGCCGTGTTTCGACTGACCTTTATATTGGTCGTCGCGAAGTCCGTTGGGATCCATTTTATTCATGAGATCGCCGGTATCGATCGTCTCGGAGACGAAACGAACGGAGCCGTCCATCATGCAGACGTTGACGCCGCCGGAGTGGCTGGAGCTCGCGGTAATAACGAATCCGTCGCCGGCGCCATCGGCTCCGGTGGAAGAGCAACTCACGGAGTTCGGAGGAAGCGCCGCGATGAAGTTCGTTTGACCGCAGATCGCCAGGAACCAGCAGCGGCCCTTTTGCGCGTACGTCTCTTCTTTACCGATTCCGTGAAGGAGTCCGTCGGAGCCGCGCGCCGCCAAGCATTCGCCCGGAACGCGATTGCGCGGGTCGTTCAGATACGCGATACCGGTCTTGAGATCGTTGTCGCTGTCGGAAACCTTATCGGACGCGAGGGCTTCGGCGAACGCGATCGTATTGCTCGTACCGTCTTTAATCGTGCCGAGCGTCGTAATACCGGCGAGAGCGCCGTTGACGAAGACGCCGCGGCGGGTCTTTTGCCCGGAGCTTTCGTTCGTCGTCGGGGCGTCCCCCATATTGCAGAAGTAACTCGTCGAACCGGTGCGGTCAAGGGACGCGGTCGCTTGAGCGTTGTCGTCGGACGGGCAAATGAAACCCGGAATCGTTTTCTTTAACGGGTTGGTCGCTTCGCCGACCGGAGCTTCTTCGCCGTTGTCCGGATTCGGACCGTAGGTCGGATCGTTGTTCGCGATCGCTTGAGAGTACCCGGAGCTGATTTTCTCATAGAGGGCGGCCTCTTCAACGTACGGCAGAAGAAGGGTGTGGACGGAGAACTTTTGAAGTCGACCGAGGATCGTCGCGTTATTGGCGGCGCCGCCCATCTTCTCCCAGTGCGGATCGCGGTAGGAGTTCGGAATACGCTTTTCGGCGCTTTCGAAGTTGGCGACCGCAAGACCCATTTGCTTCATGTTGTTCGTGCATTGCATACGACGCGCCGCCTCGCGCGCCGCCTGAACCGCAGGAAGAAGAAGACCGATTAAAATACCGATGATTGCGATAACGACCAGCAGTTCAACGAGCGTGAAAGCGCGTCTCGTCGCAGGACGACTCTGATAAAGCAAACTCATTTTCATAACGCCTCCAGTTAGCATTACATAACTAATAAAATAAAAGCAAGACGATCCGTTAGCGTTCGCAAACGCTTCGTCGCGCAAACGTCGCGCCCCCCGAATTTGTGCGGTTTCTCTGGCGTCCGTTAAAAATGCAATGCGTCATGTCGGCGGTGGACGCTCGTATTATACCCAACACGCTAATTTTTGCAAGTAAAATCAGAGACCTATATTCAAAAATCAGAAAAACGACGCCGTAATATACGCGCCGCGTCTAATCGTTAGAAAAAGGCGCCTAGACGAAAAAAACGTCGGAATCCGGCGGAACGGTCCGACGGATTCCGACGCAAAAGCCAAAGTTCCGCGTCCTCGACTAGTCGACAAACTCGACTTTAAAGTTCGCGTCCTTCTTCGAAATGTCGACGGTCATCTTATCGGTTCCGGTGAAACCGTATTTCTTGACCAAGCCGGCGAATTCTTCAGGAACCGGGTTGACCTCCGGCGGGTCGTTCCAATAGACGACGATCGCGTTGGAGCCGGGCTTAACGCCTTTCTGCGACGCCGTGTGGATCGCTTCGAAAGATCCGTCGGGTCCGATTTTCGCAATGCTCGGGCGACTTCCGTCCGCGTTCTCGAATTGGAGCGTGAAGCCTTCCGGCAACGGCTTGCCGTTATAGGTCGCGACGCCTTTGATCGGGACGAGGTCGTACGGCGCTTTCGGGGCGCATCCGACGAACGTCGCGCCGACGAGGGTCGCGCAGGAATACGTTAAAAAAGTTCGTCTGTTCATTCAAGACGCCTTTCGTAAAGTTGAGGTCAAAGGGAGACCGCTCAACCTCGAACGGAGGACGCGATCTCCGCAAAAAACGCGCGCAATTAGAAGAGTGCCGGTCCGCCGCCCGCCTTCGCGTCGCCTTGACCCGCCGCCGCTTGCGCGTTCGCGCGCGTGAACGTCGCGTAGTACACGTTCGTGTCGCACGTGTCGCTCACGAAGTGGACGGAACCGTCCGCCATCGCCGCGTTCAGACCGCCCGGATGGAAGCTGCGCGGCGTGCGCGAATCTTCGCCGTACGTCAGGCAGTTCGGCGGAATATTCATGCTGCCCCAATGCGTGAACATTCCGTACCCGTCGGACCAGTGTCCAACGCTAATGAACGGGTTCGCGGAGTAGCCCGACTTGTTCGCGTTCGGAAGCGTTACGCTCGAAAGTTCCATGACCATGAAGGTGTGCGACGTGCCGTCGGTGATTCCGGACATTTC
>ONGM01000015.1 GCA_900317365.1 uncultured Planctomycetota bacterium | reverse complement strand
TTCGGCGATCCGACAATAAACGCCATATCCTCGCATACCGTGCAGACGACGAAGACGAACCGTGCAATCGAATTGTTCCGACATTTGAGTATTCCCGGATTGTTGCGGCCAGTCGACGCCTGCGGAGACGCCCGACGACCGTGAAGTAATCTTTTTGAAAAATTCATGAATCGCGAATATTCCGCGAGATGTTTATCGCTATGTTTCCATCGCCGGGGAATCGATATTCGTGAAAAAAGAAAAAATTCGGCGATTTTTTTTATTTTTTCCCGGAATTTAATCCGAAGAGAGATTTCTGCGAAAAGTCTCTTTGAGGGAGCCGCGAAAAGGACGTCTTTCTTTCTCGTTTCTTTGTTCTTTTCTTTTTATATTTTCTTTTCTTGTTTCTTTACTCTTTCTTTCAAGAAAACACATATACCTTCCTTGATTTTCCCATGAAACCACTCTCTTTAACGAAGCGTCTTTTACAAGATAACATAAACAAAAAACAAATTAAAATTTAAATTATAATATAACAAACGAAGTAAAAAATAAACTTTTTCAGAATATTTTTGTTTTGAAATAAAATTACTTTTCAGACGCGAAATTTTCAATTTTAGCGACGGAATTTTCGCGCGACGAAAGAGCGCCTTCGACGCGTTCTTGAATCGGACGGCGAAAAGGGGTTCGACGAGTTTTGAAAGAGGTTGCAAAAATGGTTTCGTTCTTCGTGCTAAACGCGCGTTTTCAGGCGGGTCGCATTGACGTCCAAAGTGAAAATAAAAAACGCTCCGACGCGTCAGAACGCGAGGGAGCGCGTGAATTGGGGAGGTCGGTTAGGACGTCGCGCGATTATTTCGCGTCGCGTAGCGCGTCCGCAACGACGACTTGAGCTTCCGCCAAAATTTGGTCAAGGTGATCCTGACCCTTGAAGGATTCGGCGTAAATTTTGTACGCCATTTCGGTGCCGGAGGGGCGCGCGGCGAACCATCCGTTTTCCGTAACGATTTTCAGGCCGCCGATCTCCGCGTTGTTGCCGGGCGCTTTGGTGAGTCGCGCGACAATGCGGTCGCCGGCGAGCGTTTCCGACGCGACCATCTCCGGGGTCATCTTTTTGAGCGCGTTCTTAATCGCGAGGGTCGCCGGCGCTTCGATTCGGCCGTAGTACGTCTTGCCGAAGGACGCTTCGAGCTCTTGATAGCGGCGTCCGGGGTCTTTCCCCGTTTTCGCGAGCATTTCCGCCGCGAGAAGGTTCAGAATGAGTCCGTCTTTATCGGTGGTCCAAACGGAGCCGTCGAAACGCAGGAAGCTCGCGCCGGCGCTCTCTTCGCCGCCGAAGCAGATTTCGCCGTTAAAGAGTCCGGGAACGAACCATTTGAATCCGACGGGGACTTCGACGAGTTTGCGTCCGAGGGAACTCACGACTCGGTCGATAATCGCGCTGGAAACGAGCGTCTTGCCGACTCCGAGGGATTCGCTCCACGTCGGGCGATTCCGCAAGAGATAATCGATCGCGACGGCGAGGTACGCGTTCGGGTTCATGAGACCGACGCTCGGCGCGACGATCCCGTGTCGATCGGAGTCCGGATCGTTCGCGAACGCGATATCGAACTGATCTTTGAGCGCCGTCAATTTCTTCATTGCCCACGGACTCGAGCAGTCCATGCGGATCTTGCCGTCGTGGTCGATCGACATGAAGGAGAAGGTCGGGTCGATCTTTTCGTTGACGACGGTGATATCGAGTCCGTACTTTTCCGCGATCGGCTTCCAATAACCGACGGCGGCGCCGCCGAGCGGGTCGACGCCGATTTTCACTTTGGCGTTGCGAATCGCTTCGAGATCGACGACGTTCGCGAGGTCGTCGACGTAATCTTGGACGTAATCGATTTCATGAGTCGTCGGCGCGTTGAGCGCTTCTTGGTAATCGACGAATTTCACGTCGCGATTGTCGTTTTCGAGGTACGCGTTGGCGCGCTCTTCGATCTGGGACGTAACGTCGAGGTCGGCGCCGCCGCCGTTCGTTCCGTTGTACTTAATTCCGCCGTCGGTCGGGGGATTATGGGAAGGTGTGATAATCACGCCGTCGGAGTAGTTCGATCCGTTTCGGCGATTGGAGGCGAGAATGGCGCGCGAGACGGCGGGGGTCGGAGTCACGCCGTTGTCCTTTTGCAGAAAGACTTGGACGCGATTCGCCGCGAGAACGCCGAGCGCGGTTTTCTGGGCGGCGTCGGAGAGCGCGTGCGTGTCCTTGCCGAGCCAGAGCGCTTCCGGAGCGCCGTTGGGAGACGCGTTGCGGTAGTCGACGATCGCCTGAATGATCGCCTTGATGTGCGCTTCGTTGAAGGATCCGTTCGACGCTTTGCCGCGGTGTCCTCCGGTGCCGAATCGAACGCGTTCTTCCGGAACGCTCAAGTTAGGTCGACGCTGAAAATAATCGCGCTCCAACGCCGCGACGTCGATGAGATCGGACGCTTGAGCCGGCTGGCCAGCTCTCTCGGAAATCATTCAAAAAGCTCCCTTGGGTAATAAAAACGATAACGTAACGCCGACGAACGGATAATGTTGAACGGCTACTGCGGCGCGTCAAATCGCGCGCGCTTGTGATCTTTGCTATACGTGAAATGGAATCGCGCTTCGAGCTCTTCCGCAAGGTCGAAGACGTTGTCGAAATCGGCGCGATCGTCTTCCGGAGACTGAGAAATGTAATTGCTCTCAATCATCTTATAGACGACGTCGCCAATGTCGCCGGTTTTGAGTATTCCTAACTTTGAGAGAACTTCGCGCGCCATGTAACCGTACTGCTCCGTCGCGTATTCTACGGCGGCGTAACAGAGGTCCTGACCGGTAATATGCCCCGTGGTAGGCGTTCCTTCGTCCGAAGCGCGCGCCATACCAATGTAGTTCGCGTATTCGAGAACTTCTTCAACAAACGAGTACGTTTTGGCCGAAAATCGCGGATCCAACTTCGCAAGGTCGGAAAAGTCGTTCATATCTTGCATGGCGCGTCTCCCGCAGTACAAGCGGCGGCTCGCGTTAGCCGCGTTGCGATTTGTCCAGCACGATCGTCGTGCCGGAAAGTTTCTTCGTTGTGTATTCATAACGCGCGAAGATCATTCTTCCCGCGCTCGTTTGCAAAACGCTCGTTACCGTTACGACAACGCGTTCCGCTATGTGATTGCGACCTTGATCGACGACCACCATCGTTCCGTCGTCAAGATAAGCGACTCCTTGACCGGGTTCTTCCCCCGTCTTAACGACGTCGACTTCGAAACGTTCGCCCGGTAAAAAGACCGGACGCAGCGCGCTCGCAAGGTCGTTGAGGTTGATTACGACGACCCCTTGCAATTTCGCGACCTTGTTCAGGTTGTAGTCGTTGGTAACGAGCTTGCCTTCAAGCCGGCGCGCGAGCGCGACGAGCTTGAGATCGACCGGCTGGTTCGCGTATTCCGGTAGCTCGGAGTCGTCGATTTGAAGATCGACCCCCGGCATATTCTGCAACCGGCTCAAAATATCGAGTCCGCGTCTTCCGCGCGTGCGGCGACTACGATCGGCGCTGTCCGCGATGTGCTGCAATTCGACGATCGCGAAGCGCGGCATGAGCAAAGGACAGTCGATCAGTTTCGTCTCCATGACGTCCGCGATGCGTCCGTCGATCACAACGCTCGTGTCAAGAATGAGCGGTTTCACTCCCTTCACGTTCCGCTGAAATTCGACGTACGGAATTATAAATCGGAAATCGTTGCGCGTTTGCCAAATGAAACTGACCCCGCAGTAGCTAAAAATCAAAAGAAGCGTCGCCATGACGCATTGACGAAGCTTGTCCGGCTGCGCGGAAGGGTCGCCCATCTGTTCCGCGAAGAACGGCTCCAGCGCCAAGCTGAACAAGTACGTCGTCAAAAGACCGATCAAAAGCCCAAAGTAGATCGAAGAGATCCATTCCACCTTCTTTTTCGGAAACGCCATGTCGACGGCGATGATCCCCACCGATAAGAGCACGAGTAAAAAGAAGACGGTGAGTCCCATTGCGCTCGAGCCGGCGGCGCCTGCGCGTACAAACGCAACGCCGATTCCGCTCGTCGCCAATATAAAAATGCAGCGCAAAATTAACAGCGGCATCGTTGATCCTCTTACGTTTCAAACGCGCGCGAAGCGCGTCGTAACAAAGTGTTTCGCGCATGCGTCGAGGATTCGGAGAGAATCTCTCGGTCGCGCGTTCGGTAAACCCTAGCGTTTGTTAAAAAATAGCCCCGTAGTATGTCAATAGCAGTCTCGACTCGACTTTGATAACCGTTGCATTATATAACGCGTCCGCGCGCGCGACCAGGGGGGCGAAGTATCGCGCCGCGCGTAGCGACGCGGGGGCGAGGAGGGGGGCGAGGCAGGAGAACGATTGGACTTTTTCGGAGGAAAAACCGATAAGGTCGACGAGATAACGAAACCTTTTTCCGTCTGTAACGTTTAACGGAACGATTATGAGTTGCGATCGCATAGCGCGCCCCCCTTGCGTTTGCTGTGAGAATGCGTATGATAAGCGCGGCGGAAGTTGCGTCGTAGTCGCGCGCGTCGCTCGCGCGGGACAATTGCATAGAGAGCGTGCAGACGCAGTTAGCGGACTCGATTCCGCGCGAACAAGAGGAGGCGTCGCGTTATTATGGTCAAACGTTATTTTACAAGCGAAGCCGTCGGTATGGGGCATCCGGACAAGATTGCGGACCGTATTTCCGACAGCGTGTTAGACGCTTGTTTGGAGCAGGATCCCGAGAGTCGGGTCGCTTGCGAAACGTTGGTCAACACCGGTTTGGCGGTTCTTGCGGGCGAAATTCGGACAAAGGCGCAGATCGATTATCAAGACGTGGCGCGCGCGGCGATTAAGCGCGCCGGTTACACGCGCGACGAGTACGGAATCAACGGCGACACGTGCGCCGTTCTCGTCGCTTTGGACAAGCAAAGCCCCGATATTGCGCAAGGGGTCGACTCGAGCGCGACGAAAGACGTCGGCGCCGGCGATCAGGGGCTTATGTTCGGGTACGCGTGCGATCAAACGCCGGAATATATGCCGTTGCCGATCGCGCTTTCTCATCGGATTATCAATCGACTTTCCGATATGCGCATAACGAAGGCGGTCGACTGGTTGCGTCCGGACGCGAAGACGCAGGTAACCGCCGTGTACGAGAACGGCGTTCCCGTTCGCATTGACGCCGTCGTCTTGTCGACCCAGCACGAAGAGGACGTCGATCAGGCGACGATCCGCGAGTGGGCGATTCAAAACGTGATTCTTCCGTCGATTCCGGAAGAGCTCGTCGACGACAAGATCAAATATTACATTAACCCGACGGGGAAGTTCGTCGTCGGCGGTCCTCGCGGCGACGCCGGGCTGACGGGTCGCAAGATCATAGTGGACACGTACGGCGGTTGGGCGCGGCACGGCGGGGGCGCGTTTTCCGGCAAGGACGCGACGAAGGTCGACCGTAGCGCGGCGTACATGGCGCGATATATCGCGAAGAATATCGTGGCGGCGAAGTTGTCGAGTACGTGCGAAGTTCAGTTGTCGTACGCGATCGGGGTTGCGGAACCGGTGAGCGTCAACGTCGATTTAGGCGATTCCGGACGCGTTGATCCCGCGAAAGTCTCCGAACTTGTGCGCGAGATCTTCCCGATGACGCCGCGCGGTATTATCGAGACGCTCCGACTTGCGCGTCCGATCTTTGAAAAGACGTCTTTCGGCGGACATTTTGGACGCGTCGACGGACTTTACGCGTGGGAGAACGACCTGGGCGTTTCCTGCGACGACTATTTTAC
>ONGM01000122.1 GCA_900317365.1 uncultured Planctomycetota bacterium | reverse complement strand
CGCGTCGTTCGGATCGGAATCCTCGGCCGCGAGTCGCAGCGCGGCGTCGACTTTCTGAATCGCGCGCGCTCGAGCGACCGCAGCCTCGCCTTTCGACGCTTCGCTTGCTCCGATTGCGCTCAGTCGAGTCGAACGAACGGAGTATGCGCTCGCGACGGCGCTTTTGACGCTCCACGACTTCGGAAAGCGGTTTTCTATTGTCGCCAGCGTCTTTTCCATGACTTGGAAATTGAGGTTTTCCGACGGCATACCCCCGACAATTGCGGCGGCGTAGAGCGCGTCGGCTTCCGCCGTCTCGGACGCGGCGAAACGTTCTTCCAGCGCCGCGACAACTTCCTGCGGCGAGTTCGCCTTGAGACTTTGAACGAATTTGGACTGCTCGACGTAAAATGAAGGAGATTGCGATTGCGCGCGAACCGTCAGACCGTTGAGGGAAATCAGGATCGCGAGAATTCCCGCTAGAATTGGAGCGCCGTTTCGACGCGGAGCGTGCGATAAAATCAAAGTCATGGAACGTACCGCTTTGCGTTAGGGTGTGGACGCCGTTGTTCGTCGCGCGCGGCGCGCGACGCGCGAATCTCTCGCATTGCGATAGTTGCCGCGCTCGATCTTTTGTTGCGCCCTCGAGGTTTTTTTTGAAAAAAAGAAAACTTTTATCAACGGCGGTTAGGACGACGTCTTTGGACGCGATCTATTTTTTGCGTTGGATTTTTTCGTAATGAAAACGCGCGAGGGACGACGTCGACAACCCTTTTGCGCGCCGTCGCCGTAGCGTCGTCCCTTTTATAACGGAGATCGAGAGGTTGCAATTTGAGATTTTCCGACGGATAATTGATTTCGACTTCGGTTGCGTTGAACGCGCGACCGGAGTCAAAGGTTCAGAAATATTGGCTCTTTTGCCGACCGTTTCCGCATTTTGTCGGCGTATTGACGTTTGGAACGCGCGTTTGTCGTCGCGATTTTCGGAGGCTCTCTTAGGAGGAACGAGGAGTAAAAAGCATGAAAGACTTTCTTTTAACTGTTGCCGGAGTATTGGGCGTTGGCGCGGCGTTCGTCCTGTTTGCGCCTTTAAACGCGGCTCCCGGACCTCAAGTCGAGACGCATTACAGCCCTACGCTTCCGGAGCGATTCCGACAAGAACTGGACGCTCGTGAAGCCTCCGCGCCGACGATCGGGCGCGCGCTCTCGAATCCGAACTCGTCCCTGGAAACGAAGGCTCTGTATGCCTTCCTCTGCGATACCTTCGGCAAATACGCGATCGCCGGGCAGCAGGAATCGACCTGGATGGGGAGTCCCGAATTCGAAATGGAGATCATTCATAAGGCGAGCGGAAAGTACCCTGCGTTGCGCGGACTCGACTATATGGGGGACGACTTTGCCGGCTGCAATCGTCGCGCGAAGGCTTGGTTTGAAAAAGGCGGGCTTGTTACGATCTGCTGGCATTGCGGGTCGAATTTCTCCGGGAGCCATCGGGAATCCTTGAATACCGATCTCAATTGGGAGAAAGCGCTCGAGCCGGGCACGGACGAATACAACGCGCTCGTCGCCGGGATGGACAAAGGCGCGGCGGCGCTCAAAGAACTCCGAGACGCCGGCGTTCCGGTGATCTGGCGGCCTTTCCATGAATTCGACGGCAAGTGGTTCTGGTGGGGCAAAGGCGGGGCGGAAAATTTCAAAAAGCTGTGGCGAATCATGTACGACCGCTACACGAAGGACTGGGAATTGAATAATCTCGTCTGGGTTCTCGGATACTGCGGCGAAGTCAACGACGACTGGTATCCAGGCGACGAATACGTCGACGTCATTGGCGCCGACACGTACGTGAATCACACGGACTCGCTCGTCGATATGTATCGCAAGACGGCGCGCGTCGCCGCCAAGCCGGTCTGTCTCCATGAGAACGGTCCGATTCCCGATCCCGATAAAATGAAGGCGGACGGCGCCTCGTGGCTATGGTTCATGACCTGGCACACGACTTTCGTGTCCCGCAATCGGTTTAATACCGCCGACTACCTGAATCGCGTCTATAATAGCGACTACGTTCTCACGCTCGACGAACTCCCGCCTCGGGAACGACGTTCCGACGATGAAAACGGTCGCGCAAACTGAAATCATAAAGGAGAAAACGTCATATGAAAAAAGAAGTCAAATTCCTAGTCGCGGCGCTTCTAGCGTCTTTAACGTTCGTCGGCGTTTGCGCCGCGCAGGAACAGACGGAGCGTCCGTTTGCGAACAAACTTTCTGCGATCGACGTCAACGCGCCGATCAAGGCGATTCCGCGCGAATACGCGCAACCGGCGCAGGAGCGCGGCGAACTCGTTCGCGTCGATTATCCGGTCGGAGACGGGACGAAATACGCGGTCGTTTACCTTCCGTACGGTTACGACGCGGCGAAGCGTTATGAGATCGCGTACGTTATGCACGGCGGCGGCGACAATCAGAACATGCTGCTCGGCGCGCCGGGAGAGCCGGGGAACGGCTTCAAAAACGCGATTGACAATCTCATTGAGAAAGGGGAAATGTCGCCGATTATTATCGTCGCGCCGTCCTTCTATTCCGGCGACAGGGGCGATCGCGGTATGGGCGACGCGTTTCGCGGCGTGCAGGAGTTCCCGAAGGAACTCGTCGAAGGACTCATGCCGACGGTCGAAGAAAAATACTCGACGTTTGCGGACTCGACTAGCCCGGAAGATTTGGCAAAGTCGCGCGGACACAGACTCTTCACCGGATTCTCCATGGGATCTCTTCAGACGTGGCTCGTTCTAACGCAACAGATGAAATACTTTGCGGTCTTCGTTCCGTTGAGCGGCGACTACTGGATCGGCGGCGCGAATCCGCGCGGCGCGTCCCCGAACGATAAGGCGGACGCCATTGCGAAGGCGATTGAAGAGCAGGGATTCGGCGCCGACGACTTCATTATCTACGCCGCGACCGGTTCCAAAGATATCGCCGAACCGAATATGACGCCGATGATCGACGCCATGAAGAAAAACGACGCCCTCTTTGGGAAAAATATGATCTACCGAGTTAAAGAAGGCGGCGTTCACAGCTTCCCCGCATTCCAGGAATATCTCTTTAACGTTTTGCCGGAACTTTATAAACCGGAGTAATCGGGCGTTTCGGAGTCGCCTTCTACCGGACGCGCCAGGCTCGCAACGCGAGCTCATGGCGCGTCGTCGTTCGTAACGCGGCGAGCGGTCGTCGGGAACGTCGAGTCGTCGCCGCGCGGAAGTTCGAATCGTGCGCCGACCCGCGAGCGTTGGCGCCGCGTTGAAATAGGAGTTTTTTCAAATTGGAATCCTTCAGAAAACCGCGATCAATTTGGCAAATATACGGTCAAGACGCGCACGACATGACCGTGCGATTACTTACGGCGAGCGAAGCGATTCGTTTCGTTCCGTCCGGCGGCGGGATCGCGCTAAAGCCGAATCTCGTTCTATCGAGCCGACCGGAGAACGGCGCGGTTACGCATCCGGGCGTTCTTTCCGGGTGCGTCGAATATTTTCGCGAGCACGGAGCGAAGGACGTTTGCGTTATCGAGGGAAGTTGGGTCGGGGACGACACGTCGCGCGCGATGCGAGCGGCAGGCTACGACAAAGTCTGCGCGAAGTACGGCGTTCCGTTTTACGATTTGAAAAAAGACAAAGTTCGAACCGTGCGCACGGCGATCGGCGATATGAAGATTTGCGTTAAGGCGCTCGACGCAGGCCTGCTCGTCGACCTGCCTGTCCTAAAGGGGCATTGCCAGACGCGCATGACGTGCGCGCTCAAGAATCTGAAAGGCTGCATTCCCGACGTCGAGAAGCGTCGATTCCATTCGTTGGGTCTCACGAAGCCGATCGCGGCGCTCGGCGCGGCGTTGCGGCCTGGACTAACGATCGTCGACAGTATCTGCGGCGACCTGTGTTTCGAGGAAGGCGGGTCGCCGATCGAAACGAATCGAATGTTTCTCGGCGCGGATCCCGTGCAGATCGACGCTTACGGTCGTTCCCTCATGGGGCTTTCGAGCGCGGACGTTCCTTACGTCGAATTGGCGGAAGAGTACGGCGCCGGGAGCGCGCAGTGGTCGGAAACCGACCTGATCTCGCTCAACGAGCCTTCCGACGCGGCGGGCTACCCTCGCCCGTCGGGAACCGTCGCAAGGCTAACGCGCAACGTGCGCGATAAGGACGCCTGTTCCGCGTGCTACGCCTCCCTCGTTCGCGCGCTCTACGTTTCCGGACGCGGCGGAAATCGCACGATCTATATCGGGCAAGGTTGGCGAGGGCAAGAACTCGACGGCCTCGGAATCGGCGCGTGCTGCCGAGGCGCGTCCGCCTGCGTCCAAGGCTGCCCGCCGACCGCCGACGCGATCGCGAAAGCGCTTGGCGGCGCGAGGTAGGCGTTTTCTAGGCGACAGGCAGGCGAGGCGTCGTACGTTTCACAACGCGGACGACGCCTCTTTCGTTTTCTACCGCGCTCCGTCAAAGACAAACTCCAGCGCGGCGCGAGCGTCGGGGTACTGGGTGGTGTGTCCGAGTTCGGGGCGTTCGATACAGAGGACGTTTCCGCCGAGCGCGGCGATCGCTTTGGCGAGGCGTCGGGCGCTCTCCGGGGGAACGATGACGTCGATTCCGCCGAGGGTGATCGCCGTTGGAATCTTGAGGAATCGTTCGGGGAAATATTCCGCGCTCCGGTTTTTATACTCCAACGGAACGTCTTTTTTTGACCCGCCGAAGGAGGCCGCGATCGCGTCTTGGAAATTCTCATATTCAATGTGATTCGCGGTCGGGTTCATTGCGACGACGCCGTCGACGAGTTCCGGATGAAGCGCGGCGAAGGTCAGCGCCGAGGAGCCGCCCATCGAGCCGCCGACGAAGAAGACGCGATCGATCCGTCGTTCCGCCTTCGCCTTCGCGATAATCTGTAGGACGTCCTTTTCAGCGGCGGGTCCCATCCATGACGTTGTCGCGCGGTAATCCGGAGAGACGACGATTGCGTTTCGCTCGGCGGCAAGATCGAGGGTCGCGTTGTATTCCGCGTAGACGCCGCTGAAAATCTGACCCGCGTCGGAGCCGTGCCCGTGCAATGCGATAATGAGGGTCGTCGATTTCGCCGGGTCGAACTTTTCCGGCGTCCATTCGAAATATCGTTCCGTCGAGCCGTCGAACGCCTGGAATTCCACGAGTCGCGCCTCAATCGGCGCGCGCCCGGTCGGCGGTAGGGAATCTTCCGCAAACGCGGCGGTCGTCGTTAAGACGGCGAGCGCTGCGCAGAGGCTGAATATAAGTCGCATGATTTTCTCCGTGTCCTTTGCCTGAGCCTGACGGATCGTTGACTCCGCGTCGCGCGATCTCCCGCTCCCGCCAGGCGCCTGTCGGACGTCCCGCCGACCTCTGATCTCAAATCGCGGCGTTTCCGATGGTCCGCCTATTATATCAGAAGGACGCTGAAATTTCTATATCGCCTGCGCGTTAATCGCCCTAAACTTCCTTTTGAGCGCCCCTTTTTTATCAACGATCCTGCGTCGCGCGATCAGAAGGCAACCTGGAGCGCGAATTCAATCGGTCGGTGATATCGTACGACTTTGCGTCCGTTTGACAATCGTTCATAACATAAATCGCTTGCAAATGTTAATTTTAGTTGGTAGACGCCGGGCGCGCAGCGGATATAATATGTGAAAAACAGTTGCGAAAGTGAGAATTGTATGAGGAAACCGTATTTAGACAACATTCGCTGGTCGATTCAAGCGCTCGTCGTGATTTACCATGTTTTCTACATGTACAACGCGGAAGGCGTCTTCGGCGGCCTCGGTAAAATCACCGCCCTCGACGTCCAGTATTACGACGTCGTTCTTTACGTTCTCGCCCCTTGGCTCATGCCGATTCTCTTTCTCGTCGCAGGAGTCAGCGCGCGTTTGTCCCTCGACCGGCGCACGCCGCGCGAATTCATTAAGAATCGAACGGTGAAACTGCTCGTGCCTTCGACGCTCGGTCTTTTGACCTTTCAGTTCGTTCAAGGGTACGTTTCTATGGGGCTGTCGGACGTCTGGGAGAAGACGACGGACGCGCCCTTATGGGGGACATATCTTATTATGACGGCGAGCGGGACCGGCGTTCTGTGGTTTATTCAGACGCTCTGGCTCTTTTCAATTCTTCTGCCCCTTATTACGAAATACGAGAAGGATCGCCTGCGACGCTACTGCCGCAAGGTCGGAACGCCTGCGCTCATTGCGTTTAGCGCGCTCATTTGGGGCGCCGCGCAAATTCTCAATACGCCGGTGATCGTCGTTTATCGTTTCGGATTCTACGGCGCGTTTTTTCTGCTCGGATACTTCGTTTTTTCCCACGACGAGGTCGTCTCGATTGTTAAGAAACGCCTCGCCCTCTTTGCGACCCTCGCCGTTGCGTTCGGAATTGCGTTCTGCGCGACGGCGTTTGGAAAAAATTACGCCGACGCGCCGATCAATCGTTCGGTCCTGTTTACCTGCTATTCGTGGTTTGGGTCGCTCGCGCTCCTAGGTGGCGCCGCGCGTTATTTCAATTTTGAAACGCCCTTGACGCGTTGGATGACTCAACGCGCGTACGGATTGTACGTATTCCATTATCTCGGAATATCTTCCGTCGCGCTCTTTATCGCCAAACCGGGCTACGCGTCCGCCCCGATCGTCTACCTTCTCTCACTCGTCGCCGGATTTGGCGGCGGTTTCTTACTTAACGCCGTAATTTCAAGGATTCCCGTCCTGCGTTGGACGGTTCTCGGAATCGCCGATAGAAAGGTCGACAATGTTCAAAGATAACCTTATTCAGTTGCGCAAACTCAAGAAACTGACGCAGGAAGACGTCGCCGAAAAGATCGGCGTCTCGCGACAATCGGTGGCGAAATGGGAGTCCGGCGAGTCCGTTCCCGATTTGGAACGCGGAAGAAAGTTAGCCGACCTGCTCGGCGTTTCGCTCGACGATCTCACCGACTACGACTCCGAAGCGAACTTCGGAGTCGCCGCGCCGCCGAAAGGCAAGCATATGTTCGGATTCGTTACCGTAGGCGATAAAGGACAGATCGTTATACCGGCCAAGGCGCGAAAAGTCTTCGGAATCGAGCCGGGAGATCAGCTCGTCGTGCTCGGGGACGAGTCGCAAGGTCTCGCGATTATTCGACCTGAAATCCTTATGGCGTTTATTAACGGTTTCGCTCAGACGTCGCGTTCCGAATGACGAGCGCGCTCGACCCTCGCGCAGACCTTCGATTGGAGTCGCGGTTTGAGTCGCGCGCAAAAAAAAGACGCGACCGTCGAGCGCGGACGGTCGCGTTGAAATCGAGCGATAGACTCGGCGCCGAATTGCGACGCGCGGCTAGTCGTTAGAGGGACAGAATATATTCGACGAGGTCGTCGACTTCTTCTTCGGTGAGTTCGTCGACGGCGCCTTTAACGTCGCCGTGCATACCGTCGAGGAAGACGTCGCGAAGGTCGACGTATCGACCGTCGTGGAGGTACGGCGGGGTACGCCAGACTTCGCGCAAGGTCGGGGTGTCGAAATCGTCGCGGTGATCGAAATCGGCGCGCGTGCCGACGTCGTGCATCTGCTGGTCGGTAAAGAATTCTCCGGAATGGCATTCGGAGCAGGCGTATTTCTCGTTTTCAAAGATCGCCTTGCCTCGGAGCGCCTTTTCGCTGAGCTGTCCGTCGACGAGATGCGGACTCGGGAGCGGCTTTAGGGATTTAATATACTCTTCAACGTCGACGCAGGTCGCTTCGGGAACGTTGGAGAACATGATGAATTGGAACCCGGTGCGAATCGCCTTTTCGGCGTTGACGCGGACGCCGTGCCACATTGCGGGGGGCACGTCGATGGAGAAGAGCATCGCCTTAGCGTTTTTCGGGTTGCCCATTCCGTCGTTGAGGAGGTCCCAGTTCAAGGCGTCGGACCGAGCGTCCGGGTGGCAACTCGCGCAGCTTTGCCAGTTTTGGAAGCAGAGGGTAGCGTCGTTCCAAGCGAGTTCTCCGCGTCGCGCGGGCTCGAGTTCCGGCTCGGGACCGAGCTTAACGAACTCTTTCGCCTTAGGACGTCGGGCGTCGAGATCGACGACGACGATATTGTCGGTGAAGTACATACCGGCGTAGACTTTCTTTCCGACGACGGCGAGGGATCGGGGCGCCTTCGCCTTGAGGGTGCGGGAATAGAGTTTGACGCGTTGCTTGAGTCCGACGAGGAAGGCGAGGAGTTGCGGCACCTGATCGGCGGTAACGGCGTTGGAGAGACCTTTTTCTTTCGCCTCTTCGGCGTTTTTCGGGAGACCGGCGAGTTTTTCGTGCGTTTTATCGGAGTCGACGAAGCAGATTTCGTGGGTTCCGGCGATTCCGACGCAGATCGTTTTATTATCAGGCGTAACGACGATCGGCCAGGGATTGGCGGCTCCGGAGTCGACGTCGTCGAGGAGCACGGTGTTGACGAACTCGCGTTTTTCGGCGTCGATTACGCTGAATCCGTTGGTGTTCATCCAGCCTCGTTCGACCTGGGTCGTCGGGAGCTGATAGCGGGCGAGGATAGCGGTCGTATAGACGTATTTCCCGTCGGCGGAGAGCGTAATATGGTGCATACTGGAGCTTCCGTTCGGGAGTCGGATATTTTTCGTTTCGCCGGTTTCGGTATCGAGGCAGGTGATTTCAGCGGCGACGTTGGCGCCGTCGGAGTGGTCGAGGGGCAGGAAGTTTGCGACGAAGTAGGACTTACCGTCGCGGGTCAGCACGGCGTCGCAGGGTTCGTGCAGGGCGGGGTAAGTCGCCTCGACTTTCAGGTCAGGTAGCGAGATTTTCGCGAGTTTCGCCTCGAAACGAAGGCAGGCGTAGAGGGTTTTCTGGTCCGGGGCGACGCACAGTCCGCAGGGGGTGTGTCCGACGACGGCTTCGTTAATGAGGGTTCCGTCGGCGATATTGAAGGCGCCGATCTTGCCCTGGTAGTCGCCGTACCCGACGTAGACGGTTTTTTCGTCTTCGGAGAGGCACATATCGTTCGGGGTCGCCGGGATGGGGAAGGATCGCACAACTTCCGCCTTTTCGAGATCGACGACGGCGATTTCCTTCGCGTCCATATTGAGCGAATAAAGGGTCGAGCCGTCCTTTGTAGCGAGCAGTTTGATCGGACCTTTATACTCCGCCGCCGAAGCGACGATTTGCGACGTCGCGACGGCGAATAAGAATAAGATCGATAAAAACGCGGTTCTCGTCGACATAAGCTCTCCTTTATATATATGCAATAATTACCCTAGCGGAGCCGCGCGTTTCGGCGTTGCGATTCGACGATTGGTTCCAGCCTTTCGTGTGGGAACGTCTCGACGGCGCCGCGAATTCACAATTCGCCTGACGCCGCCTGACGCATATGCCTCCATTATGTCGCGCCGCGTTTCAAATTGCAAGTAATATTTGTTTTTTTTACGATTTGCCCGCCTCCAACCTTCAGATTCCAACCTTCGGGCGCCAACGCTCGGACGTTGGATCCCGGTTCGCGCTCCCGCGCGGTTGGTGAATCGTCGCTCCCGTTGGTCGGAAACGCCCGGGCGTTTCATCCCGGTTCGCGCTGCCGCGCGGTTGGTGAATCCCCGCTCCAGTTGGTCGGAAACGCTCGGGCGTTTCATCCCGGTTCGCGCTGCCGCGCGGTTGGTGAATACCCGCTTCCGTTGGTCGCTTGCCGGGTTGCAAACAAGGCGAAGCGAAGCGAGCCTTGAAAAATTTATCGCGCGAAGCGCGCCCCCGAAGGGGGGAAGCCGTCTGGCTTTAGCCTGCGG
>ONGM01000220.1 GCA_900317365.1 uncultured Planctomycetota bacterium | reverse complement strand
GGCGACGGAACCTATTACGTCAATTCCGACGAAAGCAACGCCGAAAGTACAGTCGTTCCGGCAAAGCTCCAAACCCCGACGATTACCGTTACGCCAGGCGTATATGAAGCAACCGTTACATGGAACGCTATTCCGAACGCCTCTGCGTATAAGGTCGAATACAAGAAATCAAGCGATTCCGAATGGATAACCGTTTCGCCTAACCCGAGCGCTTCGGATACAAGCGTTACGATCGACGGCCTCGCCGGCGCGACGCCGTATGACTTCAAGGTTACCACCCTTGGCGACGGAACATATTACATCAATTCCGACGAAAGCAACGTCGTAAGCGAAGTTGTCAAGGCGAAGCTCGCGACTCCGACGATCTCCGTTACGCCGGGAATCAATCGAGTAACGGTGAATTGGAATTCCATTTCGAATGCGTCGGGCTATAAAGTCGAATACAAGAAATCAAGCGACTCTGACTGGTTGACCGTTTCGCCTAACCCGAGCGCATCGGATACAAGCGTTACGATTACAAACCTCGCCGGCGCAACGCAGTATGACTTCAAGGTTACCGCCCTTGGCGACGGAACATATTACGTCGATTCCAATGCGAGCGCTGTCAAGAGCGCAATCGTCCAAGAGAAACTCTCGGCGCCGACAGGTCTTAGAGCGACGGCGCATACCGACACGACAATCTCCCTCCAATGGAACGCTGTCGCTCACGCTTCGGGGTACCGGGTGAGATACGTTGGCGGCGGAAAAACTTTGACTAAAGATTTCACATCCACGTCGGGTACGCTAACGGTTCTCACGCCAGCTACGCAGTACACCATTGACGTTATGGCGCTCGGCGACGGCACATACTACGTCAATTCGGACTATAGCAACTCTATTTCTCAAAAGACCAAGGAAACCCCGTCGGTCGTTGTGAACTCAACGCTCGACGTTATCGACGCGTACGACGGCAACATTACGTTGCGCGAGGCGCTCATTACGTACCGCGCGCAAGGCACGACCGTTACGTTCACGTCGGGCATGGCCGGTAAGACGATCACGCTCGGTTCGGAAATTGCGCTTTCGCAGTCGGTAACGATCAACGGCTCGGCGCTATCGTCGGCCGTTACGGTCAGCGGCGCGAATAAGAACCGCATTTTCAATCTCTCGAGCGGGAGCTTCACGATCAACAAGGTGAACTTTACGCAAGGCAAATCGACGTCGACAGGCGGCGCGATCAACCTCGCGAGCGGCACGCTCACCGTGAACAATTGCGCGTTTACGAGTAATACCGGCGCAGGCACCGACCCGGATGACAATTCCGGGACGGCGACAGGCGGCGGCGGGGCGATTTACGTCGGTAACGGCGCGACGCTTAACGCGAACGGAAGCGCGTTCACGAGCAACACGGTATCGTCGGATCGCGGCGGCGGCGTCCATATTTATGGAGGAACGGGCAATTTCAGCGCCTGCACGTTCCGAAGCAATACGGCGACCGGCGGCGGCGGCGTGGCGTACTCTGCCGGCGCGACAGGCAAGATGAGCAACTCCTTGGTTGTTCAGAATACCGCAAGCGTTCGCGGCGGCGGCGTGGCGCTCTTCAAGAACACCGACGTTACGTTCTATAGCGACACGATCGCTAAAAACACGGCTTCACAAAGCGGAAGCGGAGTCTACGTTTGGAACAATACGTCTAAAGGAACGTTCTATAACTCGATTATTATCCGCAACGCCTCAACGTCGGTTAGCGGGCACGGGCAAATCGGTTTCAATCACCAGCTTGTTAGCGCGCCCAACGCGTACGGTTATCGCACCTTGACGGTGAACGTCGAGTGGAAGAACGCGTCCTCGGCGAACAACTATGTCTACGACAGTAACGACGCTCTCTTCGTCAATGAGAATAGCGACTGGCAACTGGCAAATAAGTCTCAGGCGTGCGGGAAAGGTCGCAACGACGCGGCGCAAGGTTCGACCGACCTTGCCGGCAAGACGCGCGTCGTCGGAAGCAATATCGATTTGGGTTGCTACGAGCACCAGTCCAATTCGTGGGCGCTACTCGACGACGAAGCCGAACTCTTCGAAGAGTTTGAAGACTCTCTCGATTTGATCGCCGAAAGTCTGCTTAATTAAAGCTAACTTTTGGTATTGAATGACTTGCGTTGCGATTGCGCCGTTCCTTCGACACAGTCGCAACGCATTCGTTACCCAAAGAAAAAGACTCAAGGCGCAGATTCTCTAACGCGCGCGTTTCACGAGATTCGCGCTTTGCGTATTATTGTGTTCGCCCTTAATTTCCGCCACTCGAATGAGCCAAGGAAACTTGGAAGCTTCGAGCGACGGAAATTCGAGGACGAACGTATGATTTTCAATAAATAATCTGAACGCAGACGAACGCTGGGAGCTATGTATAAACTCGTGCAGAACCTCGGCGTTAGCGTCTAAGATCGTAGGAAGTTTTACTGATGAATAAAAGTCTGTCCCGTTTCCTGTCCTTGATTTCGCTCCGCAAATCGTCGGACGCCCAAAACCGCGTCCCTCGAGCTTCTCAATTACGTCTTGAAGCCTTAGAAAACCGCGAACTGCTCGACGCGGCTCCCATTGCAGAAACTCTTGTAGCGGAAACCCTCGCCGCTGAACGCGCGACAATATGCGCGCCGACTCTTGATTCCGAAATTGTTCCGATCGAACTTGAGAGCGCCCTCTGGACCGTCAATTCCACCGCCGATAACGTTAATCAGGCAGGAACCCTTCGCCACGCAATCGAGAACGCGAACGCCGGCGACACGATCGTCTTTGCGCCGACGTTAAACAACAGAACTATCACGCTCGGCAGTCAGCTGAAAATCGCGAAATCGCTAACGATCGACGGCTCGGCGCTCGAGTCGATTACGATCGACGCCAACGGCGCCACGCGCGCGTTCTACTTGAACGCCGTCGATATTACGCTTAGCGGACTCACGATCACCGGCGCGACGAACGGCGGGGT
The DNA here is from genome assembly GCA_900317365.1 of uncultured Planctomycetota bacterium. GTDB lineage: Bacteria > Planctomycetota > Planctomycetia > Pirellulales > Thermoguttaceae > RUG369. The sequence goes on along the minus strand of ONGM01000220.1, from coordinate 609 downwards.
CTATATCAACAAGGCGAACGCGTCTCTCGTCAACTGCTCAATCACAGGGAATACGACGACGGCGAGCGGGGGCGGAGTCTATATCAACGGGGACGACGCGCAACTCGTCAATTGCTTAATCGCGAATAATAGCGCGGCGTACGGCGGCGGCGTTTACATTGCGAAGGACGCCGCGAACATTATCAACTGCACGATCGCGAACAACGAGGGACGCGGCGTCTACGTGGATGCGACGAACGCTTCCGTTCCGCATTCCGTATATTTCTATAACTCGATCGTCGTTCTCAACGGAACCTCCGACGTCTATCGATACGGAAATTACGGCGCTCTGGAATCGCGCAATACGCTTTCGAGTTTCTCGTCCTGGGATTCCGGCTCCAGCAATTATACGTACGAAGACTCGTTCTTCCTCTTCGAAAATATGGACGAAGGGGACTATTCGCTTGCGTGCGACTCCGTTGCGATCAACGCCGGGAATTCTAATTATCTTCTCGACGAAAACGGACTCGATCTCGCGGGCGCGGCTCGCGTTGCGATCGGTCAGGTCGATCTCGGCGCGTACGAATATAACGGGGAAGACTGGACGATCTCGATTCCGACGATCAAATC
>ONGM01000101.1 GCA_900317365.1 uncultured Planctomycetota bacterium | reverse complement strand
TCGACGTTCTCGCGCCTTGCGACGTACAAGACGGCGGGCTGAACGATTACGATCTTGTTCTGGTTCCCGGCGGAAACGCGAGCGAGCAGGCGCATGAGCTCGGACGCGTCGGCGCGCGCGCGATTCGCGATTACGTTCGTAGCGGAGGCGGCTATCTCGGCGTGTGCGCCGGCGCGTATCTCGCAAGTTCGCAGGAAAAGTACAATCATCGTCTTGTGAACGCGCGTCCGCGCGCGCCGCGACCAGGCGCGGAAGGCGATACGGAACGCGTTCAATTGAAATTCACGCGTTTAGGCGCTAAAATATTGGGAATAGCGGACGACGCCGGGGAGGCGCTCAAAGAGGTCGCGTATACCGGCGGCCCGATTTTTCACGCCGATTATCAACTTGATTTGTCGGAAGCGTTGACGCTCGCGGAATTTGACGGCGCGTTTGACGACGAGCCGGCGGGAGCGATCGCGCTTTCTTCCTTTGGCGAAGGCTGCGCGTGCGTGATTAGTCCGCACGTGGAAAGAAGCGAGTCGTGGGACGTCGCGCTTCGCCGATTAGTCCGCGCCGTTGCTCGCGATCGCGCGTCGAACGCTTCCGAACGGACTCCTGATTGAACTAAGAGGCTTGATATGTTAGGCAAAATCTTTTCCGAACGTGAAGAAGGTAAACTCACGGGATTTGAATGGACGTTGATTATATCGGGCGTTCTTATCGTTGCGATTAGCGTTACGAGTCCGACGGCGCTTCTCGCCGGGTACCGTAAGTTGCAAATCGTCGGCGATCTCCGAGAATGGCGCATTACGACATGGCTTGCGCTGCTGAGTTCGATCGCTTTTGTCGCTTACGCCGTTTACGTTGCGAATCAATGGTTTAAAGATCGATTTAACGATGAAGACGACGTTTTATGCGCGCGTTGGCTCTTGATTCTACTCGCGCTTGTCTGCGTCGAACTCTGGCTGTGGCGTTACGCGGCTGGGACGGATTTTTCGCGTTACGCATGGTTTCAACTTTGTGAATTCTTTCGGCAAGGCAAAACGACGGGCGCGGCGATCGGCATGGTTCTTGGGACTCTCGCCGTTATAACTCTTAATCTTGGCGTTTTTGCGCGCTGGCTTGTTCTTGTTCTCAATCGCGCGGCTCGTTGAGTCTGCGAGAAAGTCGAGGCGTCAAATGAATTGGTTGGATCGAATGAACAAAGAAACGCGTCGCAACGCTTTTTCGTTGCTCGAATTGCTCGTCGTCATCTTTATCATCGGCGTATTGATCGGACTCACGATTCCTGCGGTTCAGGCGTCGCGGGAATCGGCGCGGCGTATGCAATGTCAGAATAATCTGAAACAGATCGCGCTCGCAATGCAAATGTACGCCGAGAACAATCGACAGCAGTTGCCCGTCGGTTCCAAGGGAATCAATTTTTGCACATGGAACCATTTCATTCTGCCTTATATGGGCGAACCGAATTTGTATTCGCAACTTTGCTTTAACGCAGGAGTTAAATACTGCGATCATGGCGACTTCATAGGCGTCGCTTTTGATAATCGCGTTCCGTTTATTCAAGAGACGGGCAGGCTTTCGTACTATTCGTGTCCGAGCGATATTCACACGCAACAGTCTTTGGAAGGTTCCGTGTGGTTCAAATACAATTACCTAGCGTGCGCCGGCGCGACCGCGCTCTATCCGACGAATCGCAAAGGCTGGGGCGGGGACGGCGAGCAAAACGCCAAAAAGAATTGGTGGATTGAAAAGTATAGCGACGTTCTCGGCGAAGTTGTTCATAAAGGGGCGTGTTTCGGCGTAATACGCGGCGGGGCGAACGATCTCGTCGCCAATCCTCCGGTCTTGCGCAATTACGATCTCTCGACCGGCGGAAACGTGCGATTAAACGCGATCAAAGACGGTCTCTCAAATACGGCGTTAATCTCCGAAGGCTTGCAAGGCTTCGAAAACGACTGTCGAGGCACGACCTTCCGCGGAACGGCGGCGTTCTTTACCGCATATTGTCCTCCAAACTCGACGGAACCCGACTTAACCGAGTGCGGAATCGAGACCTGCGTCGACACGCCGTACGC
>ONGM01000271.1 GCA_900317365.1 uncultured Planctomycetota bacterium | reverse complement strand
CGCAACGACCTTTAAGACGAACCCAACGTCGTCGGAGGTTGGAACGTAGGTCGCGGCCGTCGCGCCGGAAATCGCCGTTTCGCCGCGGTACCACTGGTAACTCGCGGTCGCGCCGGCGGGAGCGGGCGTCGCGGTAATCGCTTCGCCGACTTTCGGCGCGTCCGTTGAAAGCGCAATCGCGGTAATCGCGGTCGTTGTCGGCTCGTTATTGCTTACGGTCGCGCTGTAGTTCGAATTGGCGAAACCGTCCGCCGTCGCCTTGACGCGGAAGTAGTACGTCGCGTTCTTCGTGAGGCTCGTAATCCACTTCGCGCCCGCGGAACCGTAGCTCTTTGTCTTCGCGTTCGCGAAATCGGGGCTTGTCGAATATTCGACGACGTATGTCTTCGCGTTGTCGACCGCGCCGATACTGACCTGAACGGCGGTCGCCGTCTTCGAGACGATCGACAGGGTCGGCGCGTCAAGCTGGTTTTCTCCGGCCAGCCGCGCCGTAACGGCCGCGCTGTATTCGGAGTCGGTAAAGCCGGTTCCCGTCGCTTTTACGCGGAAGTAATACTGCGTGTCCGACCACAGACCGTCGATTACGACGGATCCGGCCGCCGCGACGTTCTTAACGAGCGCGTTCGAGAAATCGTCGTACGCGCTGTATTCGATCGCGTAGGCGGTCGCGCCTTCAACCGAACCGATCTTCAGCGTAACGGCTTCGGTAGTCGCCGAGACAAACGCGAGCGTCGGAACGTTGAGCTGAGTCGGCGCCTGCGTCGTCGACGCGCTCCAGATTTCCGAGTAGTCCGAATCGTCATAGCCCGACGCCAACGCCTTAACGCGGAATGCGTAGGTCGTCTCCGGTTCCAGGCCCGTGACCTCGCAGGACGCCGAGTCGGAGTCGACCGCCGTCCAGTTTCTGAGGTCTTTACTGTACTCGACCGTATAGGTTTCCGCCTGAGACGGCGCGTTCACGACCGCCATTACGGAGTCGGAACCGTTAACGGCAAGTTTGGCAAACGCGGGCGTTCCGACCTTCTTCGCGCCCGCAAGGGAGATATCGAACGTCGTATATTCGGAATCAGAGTATCCGGACGCGGTAACTTTCGCGCGGAAGTAATAGGTCGCGCCGGAAGTCAGGCCGGTAATCCACTTGCTTCCGGCCGAGGTAAACGATTTGGTCGTCGTGGACGTGAAATTCGGGCTCTTGCTGTATTCCAAGACGTACGCGGACGCGTTCGCAACTGTTTCAAATTTAACCTGGACGGCGACTTTCGTCGACGCGACGATCGACGCGTTCAGATTCGAAAGACGTTTGGCGGACGTCGGAACCGTCGCGCTCTTAACTTCGGAGTAGTCCGAATCGGCGTAGCCGGAAACCGCCGCCTTAACGCGGAAGTAGTAAGTTACGCCCGGCGTCAGATCGGAAATCTTGTTTTCGCCGGACTTGCCGATCTTCGTCGTATACGAGCCGAACGCGGGATCCGTTCCGTATTCGATCTGCCAGGCCGAGACGTTTTCCGCGCCCGTTAGCGTCACGAGGGCGTCCGCATTGACGACGCCGACCTGAACGGAAGGCGCGTTAAACCAAGCTTTAACCGGGGCCGTCGACGCGGCGGTAACCGAACCGACGTAGTTTTCCGCGCCGGTCGCCACGACTCGCAGATAATATCCCAAATCGGCTTCGGTCGGAACGTAAGTATCGGCGGTCGCGCCGGCAATTGCGACGCAGTCTTCCCAGAGCTCGGCGCTCGTCGAGCGGTACCATTGGAACGTCGCCGTCGCGAGATCCTGAGCGAGTTCAAACGTAAGAGCCGAGCCCGCGCGCGGATCGTCCGCGCCGGTCAGCGTTCCGGATTCCAACGCGATCGAAGAGTTGGGCTTCGACGCCCAATCGACAAAGGACGTTACGTTTCTCGCTCCGTCGATCGCGCTTTCGACGCCGTCAATATCGCCCGGCGAATTGAGGAGCGCGACGGAATCGTAGATCAGGAGCGCGCCGCCGAGATTGGAAATACCGCCGTCAAACCGCCCTGCCGCGTTATTGCTAATCACGCTTTCGGAAACATAGAGGAACCCTTCGTTATAGACGCCGCCGCCGATCAATTCGGCGCGGTTCTGAACGACCGACGATTCCGTCAGCTTTAATTTCGCGTTTTGGATATAGACGCCGCCGCCCGCCTCCGCGGAGTTGCCGGCGAACCGGACGTTTGCCGCTTCGGTAAAGTATTCGCCTTCGGCAAGATAGAGCGCGCCGCCGTATTTCGCTTCGTTGTCGGCAAATATGGTCGAATCGAACGCGCCGTGCGACGTCATGTAAACGGCGCCGCCCTCTCGGTCCGCCTTATTACCGACGAACTCGCTGCTCGAAACGGTCAGAACCCCTTCCGAATAAACGGCGCCGCCGGAACTGTACGCGGCGTTGTTCGCAACGACGCAGTCGACGAGCGTCGCGCTGGCCGTCGAATAGAGCGCGCCGCCGAATTCCGCTTCATTGCCCGCAAGGACGCACCGTTCCATTGTGAGCGCGCCCAGATTGAGAACGCCGCCGCCCTGCGTGTTATTGACGACAATATCCAGCGGATCGAATTCCGAATCTTCGTCGCCGGGCGCGTACGAGGAGTCGGTTACAAGCGCTGAACCGTTCTGCACGTTCAGTTCTTTGACCGTAACGAAGCAGCCTTCTTGAACGACGATTGCGCGTCCCTTCTTAGCCGCGTCCAGAGTCAGGCCGGGCGCGTCCTGTTCTGCGTTCCACAGCGCGGACGCGTCTACCGTTAAGTCGTCGGCGAACGTCAGCGGTTTGTCGAGAAGGACCGTCGAGCCGGCGAGCGTCGGCGCGAACGTTACCGTATCGCCCGCGACGGCGTAGCGCTCGACCGCTTCGCGCAGCGTAACGTATCCGTCGTTCGGATCGATCACGTCAAGATTGGAGGTTACGACCGTCGACGGCGTTTCCTTCAGAAGAGTCGCCTCATACGCGCCCATATCGACGGCGCCGACGACGCGCGCGTTCCCGAGCCAATCGTTAACCGTTCCTTCCGGCACGTACGTAAGCGAACCTGTATTGACGGCGGGCGAATTCGACGCCGTGGCGAGATTCCATTCACTCCAGACGTTCGCGTTCCAGTCGTCGACCGATTCGATCGCGGTAAAGACGGCAAAGCGCGGATCGGCGGGCGAATCCGCCGTACCCAAAACGGAAGCCGCGTCGCCGTAGTCGTCCGTACCCGAAACAACGGGGTAGCCCGCGTACGAGTCCGCAATTCCGACGAGAGAATAATACGCGGTCGCGCCGTCTTCATAATAGTTCAGAATATCGGGCGAGACGGACGCTGAGTTCCCGGCGACGATCGAGTTGTAAAGGTCCAGTTCGCCGGTATTGGAAATACCGCCGGCTCTTTCGGAAGTCGAACCGACGACGTCCGACTGATAAATATCGAGAACGCCGGTATT
>ONGM01000047.1 GCA_900317365.1 uncultured Planctomycetota bacterium | reverse complement strand
GCGCGGCGGCGAACGGCGCGGCGTACGTTGCGGGCGACTTCACGGTCGGCGGCGAACTCGTCGTTGCGAACAACGTTGCAAACGGCGTTAAGACGACGACGGTCGGCGAAGAGACGACGGAAGACTTCATCAGCGCGAACAACGGCGGTATCTTCGTCGGCGCGGCGCTCAAGGTCGACGGTTCCGCCAGCTTCACGAGCAACAAGGCGAACAACAACATCGGCGCGGCGTACGTTCTCGGACCGGCAAACTTCGGCGGCGATCTCACGATCGCGGACAACGAAGCGGTCAGGGGGCTCGTCGGCGGCGTCGACGTTGACGGCGACGTTACCGTTGAAGGAATCTTCACGGCGACGAACAACAAAGCGGCGGGCAACGCAGGCGCGCTCTCCGCAGACGGCAACCTCGTAATTAACGGCTACGTTGCGCCTCAATACGACGAAGAAGGGAACGAGATCGCGACGGATAAGATCGCCGCGACGATTACCGGCAACGTCTCGGGCGACAGCTACGGCGCGTTGCGAGTCGTCGGTTCGATCACGATCAACGGCGACGCGAAGATTGCGGACAACTCCGCGCGCACGGTCGGCGCGATCAACGCCGCGCAAGGCTTGACGATTACCGGCGACGCCGAGATCACCGGCAACAAGGCGGACGAAGCCTACGGCGCGATTCGCTCGATCGGCGACGTCGTTATCGTTGGAACGGCGACGATTAAGGGCAACGAAGCGGGCGGTAATTACGGCGCGATTTACGCGACGGGAACCGTATCGCTCGTTGGCGCGACGATTACGGAGAATAAGGCGGGCGGCGTCGGCGGCGCGCTCGGCGGCGGGAACGTTACGCTGAAGAACTCGCTCGTCGCGAACAACGTCGCAGGCGAGAACGGCGGCGCGATCTACGCGGTCAACGTGAACCTTGTCAACGCGACGGTCGCGAAGAACGCCGCGCTCAACGGCGGCGCGATCTACGTCCAAGGATCGGCGACGATCGACAACTCGATTATCGCGGGCAACGCGGCGAACGCGCGTACGGAAGACGTCGTGGTCGTCGTCGACGGCGTGGAAACGACCGAGCAAACGACGGTCGGCGGTCAAGGCGTCGATATTTACGCGACGGCGGCCGCTAAGGTTACGCTCCGCAACACCTTGCTGCAAAACGCCGAATCCGTTGGCGAACAGACCTTCGGCGAATCTTGGCTCGTCGCTGAGAATCGTTCGTTCATCGGAGTCGATCCTCAATTCGTCGACGCCGACGGCGGCGATTTCTCGCTCAAAGCGACCTCGCCGGCGATCAACGCGGGTTCCAACGCGCTCGCAAACGGCGAGTTCCAGTTCGACGTCGCCGGTAACGCGCGCTTCGTCGGTCTGACCGTCGACGGCGTCGTCTACTCGATCGACATGGGCGCTTACGAGTTCCAGACGACGATCGCTCCGGACCTCGCGTTCGGCGAAAACGCGGTCAACTTCTGGTACGGCAAGCTCGACGGCGTTGCGGTCAACTACTACTACGTCGGAAAAGACGTCGTGCTCGACTTCGCGTTCTCCAATATTGGCGACGCGGCGGTCGTCGATAAGTTCAACGTCGAGTTCAAGATTGAAGGAGTCGACGCGTCCGGTAAGAGCTACTCGGTTACCAAGATTGGTCGTTACCAAACGGGCGCGACTTACTTCGATTGGCTCAACGAAGACGGCTGGGTCTACACGAACGGCGACGTTTCGTACGCGCGCCAGAACCTCGGCGAACTCCCCGTCGGTACTTACAAAGTTACGATTACCCTCGACGTCGATAACGAAATCGTCGAATGGGGCGAAGAAGACGGATCCGAAGCGACTCCGAACAACGTCTTCGCCGCTGATTTCGAAGTTCATGAAGCGCCGAGCGTCGTCGTTAATACGACGGAAGACGGCGAATACAACCCGCTCGACGACAAGATCACGCTGCGCGAAGCGGTCGAAGTCTACGTTGGTCCGTCCTGGTACGAGTCGACGATCATTACCGACTCCGGCGAATACGTTACCGAAGATCTGGACGTCGTTACCGTTGCGGACGGAGTCGCGACCGTCGACGTCAACGTTGTGAACGTCAACGGCGGCGATTACGTCCCAGTCCACGACGGCGATTCGATCGCTTACGGCGGCAAGTACGTTACTTACGACGCCGCGACCGCGACCTTCGTCTATCCGGACGGAACACGCGCGCCGTACGCGAGAACGAATTACTCGTACTCCTTGCCGATTACCCTCGCCGACGGAACCGAACTCGTTGCGAAACCGACTCCGAAGATCGAATACCTCGAATCGATCGGCGAACCGTACTCCGATAAGGACCTCGGCGTCTACGTCGACGTGCTCGTTATGGCGGACGGCTCCGAAATTCTGCTCTCCGATCTGCAACCGAATTCGATTCTGTACGACACGACGCACGTCGCGTACCACGACTTCGTCGCGACGACCGCCGACGGAAAAGCCGTCGTACTTGCGGACGGCGACGAAATCTCGAAGCCTGGTTTCGCCGGCGTCTTCAAGAACGGCGCGATCTGCAACGAGAAAGGATACCTCTTCCTGAAGAGCGGCGACGTCGTTACGGTCGGCGAACAGAAGCTGACGTACGTCGGCGCGGCTATCGTGCCGGTCGACTTTGACGGAACCGTCGCCCCGTTCGTCGCCGGCGGTGAATTCGTCTGCGAGAACGGAACCGTACTCGGAACCGACGTCCGAAAAGACGCGATCACCGGCGAAATCACGACCTTCGACGGAAATAAAGTTACCTTCAACGACGACGCGACCACGACCGTCGCGACCTACGTCGGCAATACGATCACGTTCGCCGACGAGCTCGTTCGCGGCGCCGCGCGCGTTATCTCGCTTAAGGGTACGGAAATCACCGTCGCTAAGAACATGACGATCGACGGCGTTACGCCGTCCGGACTCGTTCGCATTACCGTCGACGCCGGTAAGCAGTCGCGCGTCTTCACGATTAAGCAAGGCGTTGAAGCGACGATCAATATGCTCAACCTGCGCAACGGTCAGGACGTCAACGGCGGCGCGATCGCGAACTACGGAACGCTCGCGTTGCAATCCGTGTCCGTCGCGTCCAGCCAAGCGCACAGCGACGCGGACGCCAACTCCGACAAGATCCTGTACGAAGGACTCGGCGGCGCGATCTACAATAGCGGCGCGCTCACGATTACCGGCGGACGATTCTCCACGAACAAGGCGTCCTTCTTCGGCGGCGCGATCTACTCGATCGGCAGTCTCGACGTTACGGGCGCGACCTTTGCGTCGAATACGTCGAGCCTCAACGGCGGCGCGGTCTACGCGCTCAATTCGAGCGCGTCCATTGCGGACTCCTTGTTCTCGAAGAACATTGCGGCGCGCAACGGCGGCGCGATCGGTATTACGCTCGCGACCGGTTCCGGAACGCTCAAGATCGTCAATAGCGCGATCGTCGACAATAAGGCGACGGCGGTCAACGGCGGCGGCGTTTACGCTTACGCCGCGCAAGGCGCCGAACTCAACGTTGCGCTCACGAACGTTACGGTCGCCGGCAACTCGGCGGCCAAGGGCGTCGGCGGCGGACTCTACGGCGACTCCGCGAAATACGAAATCGTCAACTCGATCGTCGCTAAGAACACGGCGAACGAAGCGAGCGATCTCGCGCTCGAATTCGACGCGACCGCTAACGTTAAGAACTCGATTCTCGGCGACGGAGAAAGCGTCGTCAACGCGGAAGCGATCACCGTCTCCGACTCCTTCGTCGGAACGACCGACGCGCCGGTCGATCCGAAGTTCGGCGCCGCGTACGCGCTAACCGGCGAATCGCTCGCCGTCAACAACGGCTCGAACGAACTCGCGCTGTACGCCGACGGTTCCGTTATTGAAAAAGACCTCGCCGGCGCTCAGCGTATCGTCGGCGTCGACGTCGACGGCGTCGTCTACTCCGTCGATATGGGCGCTTACGAATTCCAGTCCGTGTCCGCGCCTGACCTGACCTTCGATTCCACCGTCAAACCGGTCGTTGAAGGATACTACGCTACGATCGACGGCGTCAAAGCGACCGAGTTCCTCCAAGGCTGGGACGTCGCGTTCGACTACGTCTTCGGAAACTACGGCGTCGCGCCGGTTCTCAACTCCTTCAATTACAAGCTCGTCGTTGCGAAACTCGACGACGCCGGCGAAGTCGTCGAAGGATCCGAAAAGACCTTCACGAAGACTTACGGAGAAGAAGAAGACGGGTTCCTCACCGACGAATACCGACTCAATCCGGGTCAAACGGTCGGAGGATACTGGAACCTCGGACAATTCGACGCCGGTCGATACGCCTTGACGATCGTACTCGATTCCGATTCCGCGATCGTCGAGCTCGACGAAGCGAACAACGTTTTCACGACGACGTTCTCCGTTGCGGAACGACCTTCGATCGTCGTTACGACGGAACAAGACGTCGTCGACGCGCACGACGGACTCACGTCGCTCCGCGAAGCGATCGCGAGCGTCGGATCCGGCTCCACAGAGCTTAGCGTCGCGACGAAACTGGAATCCGGCGCGACCTTCGCGCTCGCTCAAAACGATCAGCTCGGCGTTCCCGCCGGCGCGGTCGCGACTTACGCCGACGGCGTTCTCTCCTTCAAGCGCGACGTCGTTGTGAACGAAGAGACCGGCGAAACGGCGACGGAAGAAGTCGTCATGACGACCGACGTCGCGTACGATCTCGCGAACGGCGACACGCTCACGTGGCGCGGCGGCGACCAAGCGGAAATCGGCGCGTCCTTCGGCAAGTCGATTACGTTCGCGGAGAACGTCTACGGTAAGACGATCACGCTTGCCGACGGCGAGTTCGTTATCGATCGCGATATGGAAATCAACGGCGACCGCGCTAACGTAACGATCGACGCGCACGGCGAATCGCGCGCGTTCGTCGTCGCGCACGGCGACAACGTTGTGATTCGAGGACTTACCCTTGTAAACGGCGCGAGCGACCTCGGCGGCTTGATTTACAACGCGGCGAACCTGTACTTAACGAACGTCGACTTCGCGAAAGCGACCGCGCAGAACGGCGCCGCAATCTACAACGCCGGATCCGCGCTCATCGACGCGACGAACGTGGCCTTCGTTGAAATGAGCGCGACGGAAGGCGGCGCGGTCTACAACGCGGGCGAATTCATTGCGAACGTCGCGACGTTCGACGCCAATACGGCGAACGTTGGCGCGGCGATCTACAACGCCGGAACCGCCGTTCTCTCCGAAGCGACGTTCGTCAACGGAATCGCGCAAGAGCGCGGCGGCGCCGTCTACTCGGAAGGCGACCTCACGGTCAATAATTCCGCGTTCATGAAGAACGCCGCGCAATACGGCGGCGCGATCGTCAACTACCAAGGCGTTTTGACGATTACCGGCGTCGACTTCACGGAGAACACCGCGACCGGCGACGCCGGCGCGATCGACAACTACGGCGTCGCGACGATCGCAAACGCGATCTTCACGAACAACGCGGCGGCCGGATTCGGCGGCGCGATCTTCAACAGTCTCTCCACGAGCGGAAACGCTTACGAGATCACGTTCGGAGACGAAGTCGTCTTCAACGGCAATAAGGCCGACGGTAAGGGCGGCGCGATTTACAACTCGGTCGGCTCGAAGGTAACGAGCGCGTCGGGAGTCGTCTTTACGGGCAACGCTTCCGGCGAAGGCGGCGCGATCTACAACGCCGGAACGATTACGGCGGATTCGTCGTGGCGCTTGACGGGCAACACGGCGAACGGGGACGGCGGCGCGCTCTACAACGCGGCGAAGTCGACGTTCAAGGCGACGAACGCGCTCTTCCAAGGCAACGTTGCGGCGAGCGGCGCGGCGGTCTACAACGCCGGAACGTTCGGCGCGACGAACGCCAACTTCGAATTGAACGCGGCGTCGGCGAACGGCGGCGCGATCGTGAACGCCGAGAAGGCGACGGCGACCGTGTCCAACTCGCTCGTCTGGAAGAACTCCGCCGGCGAAAACGGCGGCGCGGTTCTCAACGCGGGTACGCTCGTTCTGCGCAACGCGACGATCGCCGCGAACTCCGCAGTCAACGGCGGCGGTTTGTACAATAGCGGAACGGCGCGCGCTTACAACACGATTATCGCCGGCAACGCGGCGACGAACGGGGTCGACCTCTACGCGACCCGCGCGGCGAACCTCTACAGCTCGATTCTCGGATCGAACTCCGGCGTCCGCGTGAATCCGTCCATGACCGCGTCGAAGATCGGCGATCCGAGCTTCGTCGTCGCGCCGGAATTCGACGGTACGATCCTCAAGAACGCGTCGAGCGTCGATCTCCACACGACTTCCGACTCCATCGCGATCAACGTCGGTAACGACGCGTACGCGCTCGACGCGGACGGCGTGGCGCTTGCGTACGATTTCAGCAATACGAACGCTCGTATCTGCTCGTACCTCGACTCCGTCGATATCGGCGCTTACGAGTTCCCGTTCGAGGATCCGTCGACCGTCGTTACGACCGACAAGGACGTCTACGACCTGACCGACGGCGTGATTTCGTTGCGCGAAGCGATCGATTACGCAAAACGACTCGGAACCGGCGAAGTTACCGTCGATCCGTCGATTACGAACGTTACCGTCGAGTCCACGCTTGAAATCAATACGGGCGTTAAGATCTCTTCGGAGAACGGCGTTGAGATTAAGTCGAGCGGGTTCAACGGCTCCGTCGTTGCGGTTGGAACGGAAGACAGCTCGATCAAGGTCGAATTCGAAAACGTCTCGATTACCGGCGGCTCGTACGTTAATACGACGATCGGCGACGACCCGAACTACGTCGGCGGCGGTCTGCGCAACTACGCGGATCTCACGCTGACCAACGTTACGGTCGACGGCAACAACGCGACGTACGGCGGCGGCGTCTACAACGCCGGAACGCTCAAGGTCGTCGGCTCGACCTTGTCGAACAACTCGGCGCAATATTACGGCGGTATTTACAACCGCGGCGCGCTCGTCGTTGAAAACTCCTGGATTGCGGGCAACTCCGCGAAGTACTTCGGCGGCGGTCTTGGGACCTACGCCGGCGCGTCCGTGATCAACTCGGCGGTCGTCGGCAACTACGCGGCGACCGGCGCGGGCGTCTACGCGCAAATCAACGCGGCGGACCTCTTCGGTAAATCCGCCGACAAGCTCGACTGGAACGTCAATATCGTCAACAGCACGGTCGTTGGAAACGTCGCTACGGAAACGGGCGGCGGCGTCTGGGCGAACCACGTCCTCAACGTGAATAACTCCATTATTTACGGCAACAACGCGAAATCGACCGCCGACCTGTACGTTACCTCGATTCTGTCGACGAGCGCGACCACGTTGAAGTACTCCAACGTAGGACGCTCGAACGCGGCGATTACCGGAACCGGCGTCAAGTCGGTCGATCCGATGTTCATTAGCTTCACGCAACCGATCGACGAAGCGTCCGCGAAGACCTGGAGCGAGTGGGATCTCAGCTTGCAAATCGGTTCGCCGATGATCAACGCGGGGTCCGACGCGCTCGCGAAGGATTCGACCGGCGCGAAGCTGAAGACGGATCTGCTCGGCGCCGAGCGCAAGGTCGGCGCCCACGTCGACATGGGCGCGATCGAAGAGCAAGGGAACTCCGCTCCGACCGGTATTAACTTCACGCTTTCCGACAAGCTCGACACGACCGCTCGACCGGGCGACGTCGTCGCGACGATGGAAGCGATCGATTCGAACGCGGACGAGACGTTCACGTACGAGCTCGTCGGAGACGAGTCCGGACTCTTCCGCGTGGAAGGCGATCAGATCGTTTTCGCGAAGCGTCCTGCGGCCGGCGACTACTCCGTTACCGTTAAGGTTACGGACTCCGGCGACGCGTCGACGGAAGCGACCGTAGCGTTCACGATTACGGACGCGAGCTCGACTCAATACGGCAAGCCGGTCATTACGACGATCGGACTCTCGACGGACGGCGCCGTCGTCGTCGCGTGGTCGACGGACGATCCGGCGAAGGAATACGTCGTTGAATACCGCGTCAAGGGCGCGACGCAATGGCGTTCGACGAGCGCGTTGACCGGCGACTTCGGTCGACTCGAAGGCGCGTCCTTCAACGTCGGCGACGTCGTTGAAGCGCGCATCAAGGCGGTCGCGTCTTCGGTCAAGAATGAATCCGGCTGGTCCGAGATCGTCGAATACGCGATTGAAGCGCCGACTCCGTCGTACAATACGAACGTAACGGAACGTTCCGTCGGCACGATGAAGCAAGTTGGCGTCGAGATCGTCTCGAATACGGAGCCGCACGCGTACTGGTCGATCGATTGGAACGACGGAACGACGCCGCAGTCCTTCACGGGTCTGAGCCTGCGTCAGCAATTCGATCACATTTACGCGAAGTCGGGCGTTTACACGCCGATCCTGTACGTCGACAATATGGAAGGCGTTGCGCTCAGCGCGATCGTCGTCGACGTTCCGGCGACGTCGGGAGCGCGCGCGGAAGCGGCGGACGCGATCTTCGTTGAAGTTGCGAACGTCTTCTCCGCCGTCGACCCGGTTTCGACCGTCGCCGCGACGAAAGCCGCCGACGAGATCGTCGTCGACGCCGTTCGCGCCGCGAACGACTACGCGTGGAACGAAATCGCCGATTCGCTCAAGGTCGACGCGAACGTTGACTCCGGCGCGACGCTCGTCGTCGATTCGGGCGCGCGCGTTGCGACCGCCGAAGAAGTCTTCGACGCTCGTTGCGACGTCTTCGCCGCTTTGAACGACTCCGACGATTTGGAGGTTGAAAACGCCGCCGAAATCGAACTCGACATGGAAGAGGCGATCTTCGACGAGTCCTTCCTCAACGATCTCTTCCAAGAATGAGATAGCGAACGCGCCTAGGTTTGCTAGGAGCGACGCATAACGAACGCGCGGCTCTCCGTTGAGTCGCGCGTTTTTCATATCCGAACTCTCGGTTGTGCAACATGAAAATCAAAAGAATTATGGTCGCCGGCGGCGCCGGGTTCCTCGGTTCGCATCTCTGCGAATTGCTATTGGAGCGCGGACACGACGTTATTTGCGTCGACAACTTCTTTACAAGTCAGAAATCTAATATAGAAAAGCTCTTGCAACGGCCGAATTTTGAACTGATTCGGCACGACATAACGACCCCGATCGCATTGGAGGTCGACGAAATCTACAATCTAGCGTGTCCCGCCGCTCCGGGACATTACCAATATAATCCGATTAAGACGATGAAGACGTCCGTGCTCGGCGCGATCAATCTTTTGAATCTCGCGTCCGAATGCCGCGCGAAAATTCTTCAGGCGTCGACGAGCGAGGTTTACGGCGACCCTGAAGTTCATCCTCAGCGCGAGGACTATCGCGGCGCCGTGAATCCGATCGGTCCGCGCGCGTGCTACGACGAAGGAAAGCGCGCCGCAGAAACGCTCTTTATGGACACGCACCGTATGAAACGCGCGCGCGTGTGCATCGCGCGAATCTTCAATACGTACGGACCGAAAACGCATCCGTTCGACGGGCGCGTCGTCTCCAATTTCATACGTCAGGCGCTCGCCGACGAACCGATTACGATCTTTGGCGACGGGTCGCAGACGCGTTCCTTTTGCTATTACACGGATCTAATCGACGGGCTCGTTCGACTCATGGAGAATGAGGACAAAGATTTCGTCGGACCCGTTAATTTAGGGAATCCGAACGAGTTCACCGTTAAGGAGCTCGCCGATCTGGTCTGGGAACTCTTGGGCAAGGAACCGAAATACGTTTTCAAAGAATTGCCGGTCGACGACCCGTGCCGACGTCAGCCGGACATATCGCTAGCGCGCGCGAAACTCGGATGGGAGCCGAAAGTTCAGCTTCGCGAGGGACTCACGAAGACGATCGAATGGTTCAAGACGATCAAACTCGACGAGTATCGCGCGCCGACTCCGAATTACTAACGAAAGGCGGTCGAGGCGATGGAGAACGCGAACGCAGAATCAAGCGAGTTGGACGCCGCTCCCGTCTTTCGTCCGATGAGGCGCGCCGAGCAGCAGACGACGCAGGAGGAGGTCGCCGCGCTTCTTGCGTCGTCGCGACGCGGCGCGTTAGCGACGATCGGTGATTTCGGGTATCCGTACGCGATCCCGATCAATTTCGTTTACGACGCGGAGGCGAATCGGATCTATTTCCACTGCGCGAAATCGGGGCACAAGAGGGACGCCGTTTCAAAATGCGACAAAGTCTGCTTTACGGTTTGGAGCGACGGCGAGAAGCGAGACGGCGAATGGTTTTATCGCGTTGAGAGCGCGGTCGTTTTCGGTCGGGCTGAGATCGTTTCCGACGAGTCGACGAAGTTGCGCGTTTTGCGCGCGTTGGCGGCGAAGTACTATCCTTCGAGCGTCGACGTTGAGGAGACGATCAGGCGGCACGGGTCGCGCGCGGAGACGATCGCCGTGCGGATCGAGAGTATGACGGGGAAGCGCGTTTGTGAGAAATAGGGCGCGAGCGCTTGCGCGCGGACGCGCGCTTTGCGATAATGAGTCGGGCAGCTCGCGTCGTCGCGGGCGAGATTAGGCGACGAAGTTAGAAGTGAGAGGATGCAATGTCGAAACCGAAGATTGTGGTCGTTGGAAGTTCGAATACGGACATGATAATTAAGTCTCGTCGCATACCGAGTCCCGGCGAGACGATCGTAGGCGGCGTTTTTGCGACGGCGCCGGGCGGCAAGGGCGCGAATCAGGCGGTTGCGGCGGCGCGAGCCGGCGGCGACGTTCTTTTCGTCGCACGAGTCGGGCGCGATATGCTCGGCGATCAGGCGGTCGCCGGATTCGAGCGCGAGGGAATCGACGTGTCGAAGATCTTTCACGATTCGACGAACGCTTCGGGCGTGGCGTTGATAATGGTCGACGACGCCGGTCAGAACTCGATCTCGGTGGCGTTGGGCGCGAACGACGCGTTGTCGCCGGAAGACGTTTCAGACGCTGCGGACGCGATTAAGAACGCGGACGCGCTTGTCGTTCAATTGGAGACTCCTCTCGAGACTGTGGAACGCGCGGTAAAGCTGGCGCATAAAAACGGCGTTCTCGTGATACTTGATCCGGCTCCGGCGCCAGGCGCGCCGTTGCCGCAGGGGATAATCGAGAACGTTTCCGTCATTAAGCCGAACGAGACGGAGGCGTCGCAGCTCACGGGAATCGAGGTTACCGACGAGTCGAGCGCGGCGCGCGCGGCGGAGAAACTGCTGGCGTTAGGCGTTGAGACGGCGATCATCACGCTCGGAGCGAACGGATCGTACGTAGCGACGCGGGACGGGATTCGGACAATGACGCCGTCGCGCCGCGTTCAGGCGGTCGACGCGACGGCGGCGGGGGACGCGTATTCCGGGGCGCTTGCTGTGGCGTTGGCGGAAGGTCGTTCGATCGTCGACGCGGTGGAGTTCGCGACGAAGGCGGCGGCGTTGAGCGTTCAGAAGTTAGGCGCGCAGCCGTCCCTTGCGACGCGCGAAGAGATCGAGAAGTTTTAAAGGTCGCAAGAGGGTTCCAAGGCGGACGAAAGAAGCGCGTAGTAAGAAGAACGCCCCGGAGTAGCGCGAGCGCGCGCCGCCGGGGCGTTCTTGTCGTTAATATCGGGACGCGCCTTCGATCGAACATCGCCATGGATCGAGAGTTACGGTGCAGCGCGTGAATTGTCCGACGTCTTCGGTTGGCGCTCCGGAGGCGATTTTTCGCGTGATGGAGCCTTTCGAGGTTTCCGGGCTTGCGAGCGTAACGACGCCCTTTGTCGAGGAATATCGCAGGTTTTCACAGGTTCCGTAGTATTCGTCGTGCTGGAAGAGGACGTCGCCGCTCGCGTTGACTTCAAAGCTATATGGTTCTTTCGCCGCGAGTTCGGCGGTTTTATTCTCTTCAAGCGTTAGGTTTGCGGTTTTACAAGTAACGACGGTGGTTCCTTTCGGTTTTTCCGAGCCGTCGAGCCTGACAGGCGTGCGCGGGTCGTCGACCGGGCAGACGGCGAGTCGGACGTTGGAATCGGCGGAAATTTGATAGCTTTCGACGTCGCCTTGAAGGGAGTCGGAGAACTTACCGTAGATTTTGAGCCATTCTTTTTGCGGCGCGTCGGGATCGTTTTCCGAATTGTCGTCCTTTTTGAGAGCTTTAAGATCGACGGGCACGTTTGGCGTTTTGCCGTTTGATTTGACGAGAACGGAGATTTCTCCGCCTTGCGTCGCGAGGAACTTTCCTGTGGAACGTTGGAATCGAATATTCTTCAAGCGCGCGGCGTAGACTGCGCGAACGGCGTTCGGGTCGGGGGACTTACGGTCGAATTCGGTGAGATTCAGATTGACGTCGCGCGAGTCGTCGCTGAAGCATTCGAGGAATTCGACGTCGAGTTGCGTTTCATCTTTGAAATTCAGGTCGGCGAGCGAGACGGGATTTTTTAGGGTAACGCGCGCTTGCGGGCAAGTGAGGGTTTGCGTGCGTTGCGATATGACGACGTTTTCATTTGGCGCCGCTTTAACGTCGAGAGCGCTTCCGTCGAAAGTCATCCCTTGCGACCATACGATATCGACGGGGTCGTTTGTGAAGAATAGCGCGGCGTTTTCGGAATCGTTTAAGGCTTTGAACGCTTTTTCCGTTGGAATAATCGTAATTTTTCCGGCGCCGTCGATTTCAAAACGATTTGAGGCGCGATCGATAACGACGCGATTTCCTGTCAAGGTTAAATCCTTCATCGAGAAGAAGGTCGGTCTCGTTTCTCCTTTGAGTTCGACGGTGGCGCTCGGATCGTTTGGACGGTCGATTTTAACGTATTCGGCGTTGAGTCGCATCGTTTCCGAGCCGTCGGCGACGTTGCGATTCACGAGGGACGCGTTTCCGAGGAGTAGTAAACGATAGATATCGACGCGTCTCTTGACGCGTTCGCCGTTCTTTTCGTCGACGAGTAGGCACCAGAGGTTGAGTCGCTCGCCGTTGAGTTCGAACGCTTCCGTCGCGGTTGGGCCGACGACGTTGGCGCTACTTGCGAGTTCGAGCGGATTTTTGTCGTCGTCTTCTGAGCGCGCGGAAGGCGTCGTTTCCGCAGTCGCGCGATCGAAGCGGATCGTAACGCTGTCGGCGATTCGCGCGACGCCGCGAGACGAGCGATAGATCGATTCGCCGAGGAATTTCGCGCCGATCGGGGTAACGGAGGCGTACTTTTTGAAGACGACGCCGGTATTCTCTTCTTCCGATGGAGTCGAGGAGGCGGGATCGCCGTCGGGATCGTCGTTGAAGTTCGGGGGGTAGGAGGCGGACGCGACGGCGCCGGACTCCGAGGGCGCTTCGTCAAATTGGCACCAGAAATTGACTTCGTTTGACGTGAAGGATCCGAGATCGTCGAGCGTGAAAACGACCTGACCGGCGGCGGCGACGAAGAGGGTGTTCGGGCGTTTCTTCTCCGGGGTCGCTTTGAGTCCGGCGTTCCAGAACGCTTGAAGGGTTCTTAGGGCGCCGCTCTTTTCTTTGACGCGCAGGGTCAAGGCTCCGGAGTCTTTGGCGTAGACTTCTCGTAGTTCGTAGCGATCGTTGAGTTCCAGTCGGATATGGGAGGAGGCGAAATCGACGAGCGCGTTTTCGGGACTGTGCGATTGTTCGTCGTAACGCAGAATTCGAGCGGGCTGCGCGCCTTTGCTCGCGACGTCGAGCGCGTTGTTGAGCATGTCGTATTGAATTTCGTCGGCGAAGATATCGACGTTCGGTTCGAAGAGTTTCACGACGAGAGAGGAATCTCCTCGTCGCGCGCGCGCAACGGTCGGGCGAAGGTTGGCGAGGCGGCCGCTTGGGTTTTTCCTTTTCAGATCGGCGCGCGCTTCCGGACAAATTTTGGCGATTTCTTCGAAATAGTCGTCGCGAAAATAGAGGTACAGGGCGTCGCAAAGGATCTGTTCGCTCTTTTCGCCGTTTCTGTACGAGACGAGTTCCACTTCTTTATTGAATCGTGCGCACCATCCGCCGAGTTCATTGGAGTTCGAGGAGAAGTAGAGACCTTTTTTGCAGCTGACGTCGACGTAGTCGAGGTCTTCCGCGTCGCCGTTTTCCGAGCTGGGTTTGTCGTTCGCTTTCGGCGCGGGTTTGGCGACGTTGAGGTCGGCGATCGATTCCAGGGAGTTGTAGTATATTCTGAAGTACTTGTAAATCTCTTGGATTTCAATTTTACGAATGGAGAAACCGCCGCCGAGATTTCCGTCTTCGAGCAGCGCGTCGATTTTTTGGAGCGCGACTTCGCGCGGCGTGAATTGCGCGCGTTCGTTTTCGTTAATCGGTTTCGAGGCGTCGAGCTTCGTTCGTTTGCGACCAATATTGAGGGGGAGTTCCAGGTCGATCGTGAGACCTTTTCCGGCGCCGTTGTTTTTGCCGAATTGAAACGAGACGTCGAAATTGGTGTGGATTTGTTTTGCGGTGAAAACGACGTTGCGCGTTTGTAGCAGTAGGTCGTCGTTCGGATCGTCAGGGGAGAATTCGGATCGAATCGTAACGGCGCCGCGCATTTCGCCGTTAATGAAATTCGACAAACTCAGGTCGAGGGAGTCGAGTTTAAAATAGTTTGAGATCGGTTTTGTGAAGACGAGGTCGAGCTGGTCTGCGGATTCAAAGACGAGCGCTCCGTCGGCCGATTGCGAGCCGTTGGGGCGGCGTTCAGGTAAAAAGACGGCGGAACACGCGTCGAGACTCAAGGTTTTCCCATCTTCGGAGAATCGCGGACGATCTTTGAAGAGGAAAAAAACGTTTCGATCGCTCGACGAAATAATATTGGCCGAGACGCGTCGCCAGTCGTTTTCATTAGGAAAGAGTGGGAGTAATTCCGGCGCGACGCGTTGGAGCGCCCCGACTTCTTCCGCATCGTCGTTTTCCGAATTGCGATTTGCGGGTAAGAAGCCGTTTTCCGGAGCGTCGTTCGGACCAATTTCCTCGAAAGAGAGGCGATAATGCGCCGTCGCGACGAGCAAAACGAACGCAAGGCTCGCAAACGTAATGATTACGCGTCGTAACATGATCGTCGTCCCCAAGAGCGTCAAAACCAACACGCGCGACGCCGCGCGCCGCGCGTTGGAAATGTAGTGAAAAAATCAGAAAAGATCAAGTGAGATACCGCGCGAATGAGAACGCGGTCGGCTATTCGATCGCGGACTGCTCGCGCGCGGCGGCAAGGTCCCGCATTCTCATGCGGTTCGTTAAAACGGCGAAACTTTCGGAGAGCTTGACGTTTTCGCAGACCACGTTCGCCGGCAGTTCCAATTGCGCGGGCGCGTAGTTCCAAATCGCGCGCACCCCGACCTTAACGAGTTGGTTCGCCACCGATTGCGCGGCGACTGCGGGAACGGTGATCACGCCCATGTCGACGTTGCGTCCGCACGCGTCGCGAATTTCCTGCGCCCGCGTTTCCATTTCGTCGGGAGAGCAAATGCGCCCTTTTTTGAGTTCCTTACCCCACAACGCCGGGTTTGCGTCGAAAATTCCGACGATTTCAAGTCCGTGCGAGACGAACCCTTCGTAATTCAGAATCGCGGCGCCTAAGTTGCCGACTCCGACGAGAAACGCGAGCGTCTTAAGATTCCAACCGAGAAAACGCTCGATCGACTCCACAAGTTCGTCGATGCGATACCCGACCTTCGGACGACCGGAAATCCCGGTGATCGCGAGGTCTTTTCGCACTTGAACGCTGAGTTGCCCGAACTCTTCCGCAATACGCGTGCAGGACGTAACGCGTTCGCCGCGCGCTTGCGCTTCTTTGAGGAAGCGCAAGTAGCTCGGGAGTCGCTGAACGCTGGGCGTTGGAAGGTTGCGTGAATGCGTGGGCATTTTGATTGTTTGGGTGTAAGGCGAACGAACGAGCGTCTGCGCGCGACGCCGACGTCAGATGAAATGATTTGTTTCTAACAAACTAATATTGTACGACATTTCTAACAATTGACAAGCGGGGGCGCCGCTTAGCGACGGCGTAGGAAAAAAATCCGATTTTTTGACGTTTTACGGAAAAAATACCGCTTGAATTTCGTCGGGAATCGTATAGAATAGATGACGCGGTGGGGAAAGCCTGCCGACGCGTCCGTAGTGTAGCGGCAACACGGTAGCTTCCCAAGCTCCAGTTGTGGGTTCGACTCCCATCGGACGCTCTCCTTTAACTCTCGTTGAGTTAGAGAAGGTTAATGACGTAGGGAAGATCGGCGCGAGTCGGTCTTCCTTTTTTATTGGGACGTTTTCGAGTTGGACGTTTCATCGAGACCGAGACGACCGAGACGTAGTAGTCGGGCTTTTCGAGCGTCCGCGCGTATGAAAAGCCCGCCTTGCGGCGCGCCGAGTTCCGAAGAGTTCGACGCGTTATTGGATCTCTGTTATTGAGACGCTATTGAATTCTGACGATCAGGTCGCCGAGTTTTGCGCCGACGCTTTCGGCGATGAATCTGCATTTCGCTTTAAAGAGGAACGCGATTTTCTTTGGCAAGAGCTTCTGTCCGGGCGCGGTGAGGGACTCGAAGTTTGCGAGACCTTTGGCGACGACGAGATCGGCGTTGACAAATTCGCGTTGGAATTCCTGCGAGGTCAGGTCAAAGATGGTTCCGAGTCCGTCTCCGCCGTTGTCGATAACGCGCGCGACGGAGTCGAGACCGATTTCGCGCGCGTCGTCGAGAAGCGCGTCGTTGAGAATAGGCTCTCCGCGCGTCGCGACGACGACCGATTTGCCGAGGTCGTTGACGAGCGTTTCGACGAGCAACTTATCGTAGACGATTTCGCCGGCGTTGTCGGTTAGGTAGAGTATTGAGCGAGCGTTTTGCGCGGCGTCGAAGAATTCTTTTGCGGAACCGACGAGCGGAGCGTCGACGGCGCCGCGAATCGCCGCGTCAATTTTTTCCGGCGTGATATTTTCGAGCGCGAAGTCGATGGAATTGCCGGCGATCGCAAGCTTGAGAATCGTCTCGCGCTTGTCCCTTGCGGACTCGAGCCATTCTCTTACGTCGTCGAGTCTTTCGAGCGCGAGCGCGTTAAAACGTTTTTTCTCGGCAAGGTACGGATCGGGATCGCCGGTGATATTGCGAACGGCGCGGTGAACGAGCGTTCCGGTGAACGGCGCGGGAGCGTCGAGACCGTGTTCGAGCAGGATTTTCATCGAGGCTTCGACGATTTTACTCTGCGTCGACTCGTCGTTGGTCGAGAATCTCGCGGCTTCGAGGGATTGACGCAGAATACATAACGAGCAGTCGAGAAAGGACGACATGGGAAGACCTCTTGATCCTGTTGAGAGCGCGCGGCGCTGCGAATCTTGAATCGGGTTAATTCGGGGGTAATAACGTCTCGTTTCGCCCATTGTATCCTAAGGCGCGTATGGCGCAAGGCGAAGGTTTGAAGTTCCGTTTCGGAAGAAATTTCGCGAGATTTTCCTTTTTATTTTATGGGGACGGTTTATTTCGTGGAATCGTTGTAAAGCGTTTAATTTAACAAATTGAGTTCTGCGAAAGAATCTTTTTTATCTTTTTCTTTTAAAGCGTCTATCCTATTTTAACATTGTGAGTATAATGTGGGAAGCTGAAAGTCGGATACTCGTACTGTGTCGGATTCTTTCGGCGTACCATGTCGTATTTGGCGGCGACCTTTGCTTTGCTATTTTAGCAAGTTTTCCAACACGACGGAAAATTCTTCAAGAGAGCCGGAGGCGCGCGCCGATACTTAGGCAAAGAAGTTTTGAGATTCGGACTCGCGAGAGCGCGTTCCGAGTTTCGTTTGCTTTTAAGCGTAAGCAAAGCCTGCGGCGTCTCTACGCGACGATTGTATTGGCGAACGTTCGCCAATAGTCGCAGCCGACGATCGCGTTTTCACGCGAAGCGACGATAAGCGGCTCAACCCACCGCGATCGCTTCGCGCGAAGTGTGCGCGTTACGACATGGATGGAGACGGTTCGTCCGTTAGCGTTTTGATGGAGGTTAAAATGAAAAGATTTATTGGAGCGGTCGCGCTTGCGGTCGTCGCTCTATTCGCCGCGTCGCAAGAATCTGCGCAAGCGGCGTACTGCGGCGCCTGCTCGTACACCGCTTGTCGTCCGACCGCGTGCGAATTTACGGCGCAATGCAACACGGTTATGAAGACCTGCCGCAGAGTCGTCTTTGATCGCGAACAGGTTGTTTGCTATCGCAACGCCGTTCAAAAAGTTCCGGTTACTCGTCAGGTTACTTGCACGAAGTACGTCCCGGAACGTCAAGCGCGCCAGGTTACCTACACGGTCAATCGCACCGTTTGG
Organism: uncultured Planctomycetota bacterium; assembly: GCA_900317365.1. Taxonomy (GTDB): domain Bacteria; phylum Planctomycetota; class Planctomycetia; order Pirellulales; family Thermoguttaceae; genus RUG369. The sequence continues at coordinate 348 of ONGM01000047.1, read as the reverse complement.
GAAAACCAGCAGAAGACGATTACGCGCACTGTCAATCGCGTCGTTTACGAAACGGTTCAGAAAGAAGTTCCGTATACGGTCATGGTCCCCGTTACCGAACAGCGCACCAAGACCTACACGGTCAACAAGCGCGTCTGGTCCACCGTTCCTCAACAAATCAACTACACGGTTATGAAGCCGGTCGTTGAACAGCGCACCAAGACCTACACGGTCAACAAGCGCGTTGTCGAACAATGCCAGAAGGAAGTTCCCTACACGGTTATGGTTCCCGTTACCGAACAACGCACCAAGACCTACACGGTCAATCGCGTTCAATGGTTTGACGAGCCCAAGCAAGTCAACTACACG
>ONGM01000078.1 GCA_900317365.1 uncultured Planctomycetota bacterium | reverse complement strand
GCGCTCCGCGTGAACGGCGAGTGGGTCGTTAAATTTGTGAACTCCGAAGAAACCCTCGAGCAGTTTATTGACGGCGAAGCTTGATTTCAATGAACGCTTGACGTATATTTAGCTCAGTGAAAGAAACGACGACTCTAACAATAGGGTCGGCAAATTTAGATATTTAGGAGACGTCATGTCTGATCGCTTATTCGACGAGTTGGTGGAAGAGACCAAACGATTGTATCAAGAGAAGTTCGGAAGCGCGCCGGAGATCCTCGTCGCCGCGCCGGGACGCGTGAATTTGATCGGCGAGCACACCGATTACAACGGCGGATACGTCTTTCCGATGGCGATCGAACGCTATACGATCGTCGCCGCGTCAAAGACCGGCGCCTCCGAAGCGACGATCTATTCCAACAATACCCGCGCGACGGCGAAATTCAGTCTCACCGGCGATATGACCCCTCCTGAAAAGGTTGATTGGACCTCTTACGTTCAAGGATCGATTGCCTGCTCGATCGAGAAAGGCGCGAAGACGACCGGTTTCAACGCGGTGATCAATTCGAACGTTCCGCTCGGCGGCGGTCTTTCGAGCAGCGCGTCCCTCGAAGTTTCGATCGCCACTCTTATGGAAGAACTCTCCGGCGTGAAATTTCCCGGTACGGTGAAGCCGCTCCTGTGCCAAAAAGCGGAGCACGTCTTCGCGAAGATGGCGTGCGGAATTATGGATCAATTCATTTCCGCGCTCGGCGTCAAAGACTGCGCGATGCTCCTCGATTGCCGAAGTTGCGAACCGAAAATGATTCCGCTTTCCGACCCGAACGTCTCCGTCCTGATTACGAACTCGAACGTAAAGCATTCGCTGACCGGCAGCGAGTATCCGGAACGTCGCGCGAGTTGCGAAGAAGCGGCGAGACGCCTCGGCGCTTCGTTATTGCGCGAGATTTCCATGGAAACCTTGCTGGCGTCGAAGGATAAACTGATCGACGAAGTCAACGGCGATCGTCTTTTCCGTCGCGCGCGTCATGCGATCGGCGAGGACGTTCGCACGCTCAAGATGGCGGACGCTCTTGTCGCCGGAGATTGGGATACCGTCGGCGAGCAGATGTACGCCAGTCACGATTCGTTGCGCGACGACTATGAAGTTTCGTGCGTTGAGATCGACGCTCTCGTTGAAATCGCGCGTGAAATCGGCAAGTCGGGCGGCGTGATTGGGTCGCGCATTACCGGCGGCGGATTTGGCGGATGCACCGTGTCCCTCGTTCAAACGGATAAGATCGACGAGATCACGCAAAAGTATCGCGACGAGTACAAGAAGCGCACCGGCAACGACGCGACGATCTTCGCAACGCGTCCGGCGCAGGGCGCGCGCGTTCTTTAACGAGCGGTCGATTTAACCGTTGTTTCAAGCATTATCGTTAAAAACGACGCGTTTTTACCGTCGCTGACGGAAACTTGCGAAAACGTGAAAACGTTGCGAGGCGACACTTGACAGAAGCCTTCATTCTGTTAAAATACGTCAAGTTTATTTTGCAGTCAGCTGATCGCGACGACTAGTTGCGCTTCGTCGCGGTTGGATTTTAACGCGCATATTGAAATTCCGACGTTCCTTCGCTTTCCTGCGCTTTAGAAAGGGAGCCTGATCGGCGTCGGTAAGCGAAACCGATAGGAGATAACCGTGTCCCTTTCCGAACGTAAAAAGGAGATTAACTGCCGCCGTAAACGTCGCGCGCAACTTGCCAAGATGAAATCCAAGTTGGCGACTCTCGACGCGGCTGGCAAAGCGCTTTACGCCGAAAAACTGCGCCGCATGACCCCGGGCGCCGAACAGCTTATTCGCGATTGGGGACTCGAGGACTAAACGTTCTAGGAACTTGGGGTTCCGACAGAGTTGTTTGTCATACGAAAACTCCGCCGATATATTCGCGCGGAGTTTTTTCTTTTACGCTTTCTCGTTTTTTGTTCGCTCTTTGTTGAAATTTCGACGTCGACGCGATATACTTGGAGGTTGAACAAGTTGCGCGACTTAACGGGGTCGCGCGACGTTCGCGAACCCCTTTTCCATGTAAGGAGCGATTATGTCCCAGAAATTGTCGCGACGGCGATTCATTGCGTCCGGAACCGGACTTGTTGCATCGGCTTACTTTGCGCCTTTCCTGAGTAAAGCGGCGTTCGGCGCGACCAAGACGCCGGAGTTTGAAACGCTGGAGGAAACTCGCACGTTTAGCATGCCGTCGGAATACTATTACGGCTGGCCGACGATCGCAAAGCGCGGCGACGAACTGCTAGTCGTCGCGTCCGGCGGACGTGAAGGGCACGTCTGTCCTTTTGGACGCGTCGATATGTTTCGGTCGAAAGATTTCGGAAAAACATGGTCTTGGCCGCAGACGATCTACGATAGCCCGATCGACGATCGCGACGCCGGTATTTGCATTACCGACAAAGGCACGATCCTCGTGACCACGTTCACGTCCCTCGCATATGTCGGTATGCTCATGGAAGAGAAGGGATTTCGCGACAAAGGCGAGCCGCGACTCAATATTTGGTCGGACGGACGCTATGAAAAATGGATGGCGGTTCATCGTCGATTAAACGACGAAGAACGACAGAAAGAAGTCGGTCAATGGATGTTCCGTTCGACCGACGGCGGCGTTACGTGGTCGGAACGCTATTCGACCCCGATCAATAGTCCTCACGGTCCGATTCAACTTTCCGACGGTCGCCAACTTTATCTCGGGACCGAGCTTTGGACGTCGGAGCATCGTTGCGCCGCCGCCGTCTCCAAAGACGACGGACAGACGTGGGACGTTCTCGGCGTGATTCCAACGCGCGAAGGCGATACCTGCAGCGCTTACTACGAACTCCACGCCGTCGAAGCGACCGACGGAACGATCGTCGCACAGATTCGGAACGGCAATCGCAACAACGGCGACGAGAATCTTCAAACGGTCTCCAAGGACGGCGGCGCCACATGGTCCGTTCCGCGCGCGATCGGCGTGTGGGGAATTCCGTCTTTCCTGAATCGGCTTCAAGACGGGCGACTGCTCATGACGTACGGGCATCGTCGCGCGCCGTTGGGCGTTCAGGCGCGCGTGAGCGACGATTGCGGCGAAACGTGGTCGGAGCCGCTCGTTCTCTACGGCGACGCGATCGACGGCGATCTCGGGTATCCGTCGACGGTTCAACTCGACGACGGGTCGCTCTTTACGATCTGGTACGAACATATGCAAGGGAGCTGGTTCGCTCGACTTCGTTGCAAGAGATGGAAGTTGATATCCTGATTTTTCGATTTAACCGATCGTAGCGAACGCGTTGCCGTCTTGTCGACGCGTTCGCGTCTCTTTCCGCTCATGTTTTTTACCGGGAGTACGTTATGACAAAAGAGTCTACCTTCTCTTTGAACGCCGCAGCGCGTTTCGGTTCGCTCGTCGTAATCGCCGCGTTTTTGATTTGCGCGTCGGGAGCCTGCAATTCCAAGCTCCCGACGGCGGACGGCGAGCAAGATTCGCAAAACGCAAGCGAGAACGCGGACGGTGAGAACGCGGGGGCTGCAAACGCGGATTCTGCGAACGAATCGGCCGTCGACCCTTCGGCGCTCGCGCGGCCTGGCAAGTCCGGCGGGGAGCGCCTGGTCGTTAAGATAGGAGACGCGGATTTTGCCTTTCGTTGGGCTCCCGCCGGCGTCTTTGACATGGGCAGTCCCGACGACGAAGAGAATCGCGACTCCGTTGAGAAAGCGCATCAGGTAACGTTGACGCGCGGATTCTGGATCCTTGAGACGGAAACGACGCAACGCATGTGGAAGGTTGTGGCTTCGGAGAATCCGAGCAAGTGGGTCGGGGACGATCTCCCGGTCGACACGGTAACGGCGTACGATTGCGAAAATTATTGCGCGGAATTGACGAAACTCGCGCAGTTGCCGGACGGCGTCGCGTTTGATTTGCCGACGGAAGCGCAATGGGAATACGCGGCGCGCGCGGGTAAATCGTGCCAAGATTCAGGCGCGACAGGCGGTCAACCGCTTGAAGAAATCGCGTGGTTTGGCGATCAGAACGACGGCGGAACGCATCCGGTCGGGACCAAGAAGAGCAACGCGTGGGGGTTGTACGACATGCTCGGGAATCTTTGGGAATGGTGCAAAGATCGATCCGGCGACTATCAGTCTGACGAGAACGGGGTCGCGCTTGCCGTCGTGGATCCGACGGGCGCGACGGTGGAAGAGACGCCGGTCGATATTCGAACGGATCGCGGCGGATGTTGGGACAGCCACGATTACGAATGTCGACTCGCGTATCGCGGATACTACGACGGCGGACGCAAAGGCCCCTACGTAGGATTCCGTTTTGTCGTCGTACCGTCGTCCTCGACGGGATTATGACGGTTATTTCGTCGCGCGACGGAATTTGACGAGTCTTGACGTTCACAACGCGCTTGACGTCGAGCGCCGCGCGCGTATACTTGACTCGGAACGTTGCGATTGCGCGCGTATGTCATTGCCGTCGTGTGTGGGTTTCGTTATGTATCGCAAGAACGAGATCGGGTTCGAATCGATTAACGCTAGCGAAAAAGAGAGGATCGTCGTTCGTCTCGACGGACGCGGCGCGAGACTGTATTACCCTGGCGAGACTCTTGCCGGAAGCTACTATTTGAACGAGATCCGCCAGCCGATCGAAACGACGGAGATCTCCGTGCTATGGCAGACCGAAGGAAAGGGGAACGAAGACGTCGGCGTTCACGCGTTTTGGCGATTGTCCGTTCACGACGGCGATTGGATTGATCCCGTGCAACCGGGTCGATTTAGCGTGGTTCTCCCTCAGTGTCCGCTTTCGTACGACGGCGCGATCGTTAAGATTCGGTGGTTCGTGCGCGTGCGCGTCTTTCTCGCGAACGACGCGCAACTTGTCGGCGAAGCGCCGTTCCGACTAGGCGCTTTGCCGGATCCTAGGACTTTGTAATGCGTCGGCGCTCAGGCTACTTGACTTATTGACTCGAAAAGAATTGGCGCTCGAATGAACGAAAGTTTTGCTAATTTTCATCAAAGCAATCCTTTTTCGACCCGGTATACCGCGCCGGGTAAGACTCCGTTTTTTTTCGAGAAGTCGTTTGTTCAATACATTAAAGCGTCGCGGCCTGCGAAGTTTCAAGAGCTTTTCTCACGCGCGCTCGGACTCGGCGAAGACGTCCGGAATTCGATTTGTTTGCGCTATCTCGTCGATCAATTCGAGTCGCATTCCCGGCGCGGACAAATTGTTGGCGCGCACGGAAGCGGGAAAACGTCTCTCATGCTCGCTCTTAAAGAGGAGTTGATTAAGGAAGGCTACGAAATTTTCACGTGGACCTTGCACGATCAAGCGCGCTTTTTGCCCGACGTTTTCTGGACGGAATTGCAGCAGTTTCTTCAGTCTGTTCCCGTCTTCCTCCCGTCGAAATGCCTTTTGCCGCCTCCTGTGATGTCGAAGGAGGAGTATCTCAGTCAGCAGCGTCGTTCTATGGTTGAGATTTTCGGCAAAGACGCCGAATTGCGCGGGAACGCGACCGTCGACTCCCAAGCGGAGAAAAAGAACGGAGGCGTCGAGGAATTTAGCGTCTCCGAGACCGACGCTCCGAAAGAGGCTCCGAATGATTCGGACGCTTCCTCCGGCGACGTCAACGAAGAAGTAGACGACAAGACTTCGCGCGAACAAGCCGACGCTCGGGGCGAGCGGAATAAATCCGCAGTGTTTGGGTTCAACGAAGCCGGAAATTTCGGTTTGCGTAAGACCTCCGACGCCGGAGGACTCTTTAAAGAACTCGACGAGCCTATTAAATTTGCGCCGTTCAAAGAGCTTGATTCCGTCGACGATTTGGACGACGAGACGTCCGTCGCCGACGACGACGATGAGGAGTACGACGAAGTTGAAATCGTCGAAGCGGCGACCGCGCAGGGGTTATCCGGCGACAGTTTTCGCGAGATCCTTTCCACCGACGCAAAGGATTTTGACCGTCGACGATCCCTCTTCGAGAAGAAGGCGCTCTTTTTCGACGGTTTCGAGCAACTGTCGTACGTCAACCGGATCATTATCCGAACGTTTTGCCGGATGAATCAGTTGGGGCTGTTGCTCACAACGCATAAACCGGCGATCGGCGTTCCCGTGTTGTTCCGAACGATTCCCTCCGTTGAGATCCTGAGAGAATTGCTTAAATTCTTACTCGAAGAGGTCGACATGGGGGACGAAATGAGCGATTCGGAGCTTGAGACGCTATTGAAAAATTTTCATTACGACGTTCGTGAAATTCTCTTTTCAATGTACGACGCGTACGAAAATTATCGTTTGGCGCCGCGCGACGTGCGCGAGCAGATTGTGCGGCGTTATCCGCGGTAAATTTTTGTCGACGTCGTTTAACGCGGCGCGTCGCTTTACGCGCCAGACTCGAGGTTCTTATGAGTCTTGAAGTAACGCTTGGAACTCTTACTCTTCCCAATCCGATTCTCGTCGCGTCCGGAACTTTCGGTTACGCGCGGGAAGCGGCGCGACTTATCGACCTATCGCGTCTCGGCGGCGTCGTTCCCAAGACGATTACCGTCGAGCCGCGACCCGGCAATAAGCCGCCGCGCACGGCGGAAACGACCGCCGGTCTGCTCAACGCGATCGGGCTCGACAACGACGGTCTCGACGAATTCGTCGAAAAGAAACTTCCGTATCTCGCTTCGATCGGACGACCGCTTATCGTTAGCGTCGCCGCGAAAACCCTTGACGACTGCAAACGTTTTGCCGAACGACTCAACGACGAGAGCGCCGTCTCCGCGATTGAACTCAACGTGAGTTGTCCGAACGTCTCCGGCGGAGTCGATTACGGAACCGATCCGCGACTCTGCGAGCGGATGACGGCGGAAATGCGGCGGCGTTTGACCAAGCCGTTTTCCGTAAAATTGTCCCCGAACGTTACGAAGATCGCCGATATTGCGAAAGCGGCGGAGACGGGCGGCGCGGATATGATTTCCGCCGTCAACACGTGCTACGGACTCGCCGTCGATTGGCGTCGTCGCAAGCCGAAGCTCGGAAACGGTTGCGGAGGGTTTAGCGGTCCCGCGATTAAGCCGATCGCGTTGCGTTGCGTCTGGCAAATTGCGCAAGCGGTTAAACTGCCTATTATTGGAATCGGCGGAATCGCGAACGTCGACGACGTCTTTGATTTCCTCGTGGCCGGCGCCAGCGCCGTGCAAATTGGGACCGCGAACTTCTTTAATCCTCGCGTTACCATGGAGATTCTCGACGAAATGCCGCGCGTTATGGAGCGCGAAGGCATTCGTTCATTAGCGGAGATTATCGGCTCCTTAGAGATGTAACGCGTTTTTCGTCTTGACCGATTTTGCGTCGGCGTCATAATTGAGTCGTCGACCGCTTCGCGCTATGTTGCGGTGGGACGCGCGCTGACTTCGACGTCGTGTCGAGCGTTTGCGCGCTGAACGGCGCGTTTAATACGAAAGGCAAAAAATGACGCAATTGACAGAAGCTCGAGCCGGCGTCGTTACGAGAGAAATGGAGATCGTCGCGCAGAAAGAACGTCTCGACCCTGAGACGGTGCGCGCCGAAGTCGCCGCCGGAAGAATGATTATTCCGGCGAATAAGGTTCACTTGCAAAAAGGTCTTTCGCCAATCGCGATCGGACGCGCCGCGACGACCAAAATCAACGCGAATCTCGGCGTGTCTTCCCTCGCAGGAGACGCCGCCCGAGAAATGGAAAAGATCGTTTGCGCCGTGAAATATGGCGCCGACACGATTATGGACCTTTCCACCGGCGCCGATCTCGACGCGTTGCGAACCCGAATGATCAACTCCGTCTCCGTGCCAGTCGGAACGGTGCCGATGTATCAGATTTGCGAAGAGTTGGACGATATTCTCGATATGACTCGTCGCGAAATTATCGACGTCGTCGAGCGACAGGCGAAGCAAGGCGTCGATTACATGACGATCCACTGCGCGCTGCTGCAACGGCATATTCCGCTCGTCGATTCGCGTCTGACCGGAATTGTGAGTCGGGGCGGCTCGCTCACCGCAAAGTGGATGGTCGCTCATAAGGCGGAAAATCCCTTCTACGAATCTTTCGACGAACTATGCGAAATTATGCGCGCGTACGACGTCTCTTGGAGCCTCGGGGACGGCATGCGTCCCGGGTGTCTTCACGACGCGAGCGACGCCGCGCAATTTGCGGAACTCTCCGTCATGGGCGAGCTGACAAAGCGCGCGTGGGAGCAAGGAACGCAGGTCATGATTGAAGGTCCCGGACACGTTCCGCTCGATCAAATCGCCGACAATATGGCGCGACAGGCGAAGGAATGCTTCGAAGCGCCGTTCTACGTCTTGGGACCCGTCGTGTGCGACGTTGCGCCTGGGTACGATCATATCACGAGCGCGATCGGCGCGGCGGTCGCCGCGTTTAACGGCGCCGCAATGCTCTGCTACGTAACGCCTAAGGAACATCTCGGACTGCCGAATTTGGAAGACGTGCGCAACGGGTGCGTCGCGTACAAGATCGCCGCGCACGCTGCGGATATCGCGCTTCACCGCCCCGGCGCGCGCGAGCGCGACGACGAAATGGCGCGCGCGCGATTCGCCTTCGATTGGGAAAAGCAGTTTGCCTTGGCGCTCGATCCTGAAAGAGCGCGGCAGTACTACGTTGAAGCGCGCGAGAATCGCGACGCTTCCGCGCCGGTCGAAGGTCGGGAGTCGAAGCCTTCGGAGTTGCCTGTCGTGCCCCCGTGCGGAAATCCCGACGGAAAAAGTCCGACGGAAGATTTTTGCACGATGTGCGGACCGAAGTTCTGCGCGATGAGAACGACGGCGGATCTCAATCGTCTTCGCCGCGAGAACGCTTCGGCGACCGACGATTTCGATTCGTAGCGTTTCGGGACGTCCCTTGATAATTGACGTCGCGCGGTCTCGCATGGAATCGCGCGCGAGTTTTGACGTCTTTTACGCGTTTTGACGTTCGCGCTACTTGTCGCAAACGGCATTCTCAATCTCCGGCGCTTCGCGCGCGTCGGAGATTTTTTGTTTGGCGCCTTTTTTGCTAGAATATTTTCTCGCGAACACAATTTTTCAATTCATGCTCTATTGTGGAAACGCGTTAAATCGTTATAATCAGCGCTGAGTCCGCGCCTTAGAAACGCGCGTAATCGCGTAAGGCGACGTCGGACACCGTCGAGCCTGCGGCGGAACGCAACGTTTGACGGTTATATTCAGCATCGAAATGAAAGAATCGGTTGAGAAGATGAATTCGAATCTCGATCAACTTTATATGAGGCGCGCGTTGAAATTGGCGACGCGCGGTCAGGGACTTGTCGAACCGAATCCGATGGTCGGTTGCGTCATTGTGCGCGAGGATTTGACGGATTCTGACGCTCAGAATCGAAACGCCGCCATTGTTGAGAACGGCGAGTATTTCGAAGTTGGCGCGGAGCCGTCCGCCGAATCCGGGCTGATCGTCGGCGAAGGCTGGCACCAGCGTTACGGGGAAGCGCACGCGGAAGTGAACGCGATTAAGATGGCGGGAGACTTCGCGAAAGGCGGCGTCATGTACGTTACGCTCGAGCCGTGCGCGCATCAAGGCAAGACTCCTCCGTGCGTCGACGCCGTGATCGCGTCCGGGGTCAAGCGAGTCGTCGTTGCGATGAGCGATCCGTTCCCGCTGAACAACGGGGAAGGCGTTCGCCGACTTAAGGAAGCCGGTCTTGAAGTCGAGGTCGGGGTCTGCGAAGACGAAGCGCGGGAATTGAACGCGCCGTACCTGACGCGGTTGCAAAAGAACCGTCCGTGGCTGATCGGCAAATGGGCGATGACTCTCGACGGTAAGATCGCGACGCGCATTGGATCGAGCTATTGGATTTCTTCCGAGGAATCTCGACTTCGCGTTCACGAATGGCGCGAATGCGTCGACGCGATCTTGATCGGTAGTCGCACGGCAATGGAAGACGATCCGAAACTGACGGTTCGTTTGCCGGAAGGTCGCGAGCCGAAACGCGTGCCGACTCGTATCGTTTTCGACTCCGGCGGGACCCTTTCCGTCTATTCCGAACTTGCGATAACGGCGCGCGACGTTCCGCTTATGCTCGTTTTTGGCCCGAATACGCCGAAAGGTAAGAAGGAATTTTGGGAATCGAAAGGCGCGGAAGCGCTCGTTCTTCCCGGCGAGACGCACGAAGAACGCCTCATTCAGCTCTTCGACGAGCTTGCGAAGAGAGGCATGACGAACGTTCTGGTCGAAGGCGGGGGCGAGCTTCTCGGACGACTCTTTGACCTCGAGCTGATCGACGAAGCGCGCGTCTTTATTGCGCCGAAGATCGTCGGCGGTAGCGATGCGGTCGTTGCGGTCGGCGGCGAAGGTCGCGAACTCATGCGCCGCGCCGCGACGTTGCGCAATAAGAAGATCGAGGTCGTCGGTCCCGACGTTCTCATGTCCGGTCGAGTGAATTATCCCCAAGACCCGGTGAAGAAGTAAATCGGAAGATTCTGAACCGCGCATAATCGTATCTGACGAGCGCGACGCCTTGGAACGAAGGCGTCGCGCTTTTCTTTTGCTCTAGCCGCGTTGCGAGGTCGATTCGAGTCTCGGCTCGTTCGCCCTCGGGCGTCTTAGGGGGTTGTCGGCGATTTTCAATAGGATATAATTCGAGGCTGGCGCGCGTCGCGACGTTGCGTTGGGCGTCGATTGAACGGACGGATGGCTAGAGGACGCGGATTCATATGCTAATATTGACGATAGAGTCGAGTTGCGACGAGACGGCGGCGGCGGTCGTCGACGAGCGTCGCAACGTTTTGGGCGCGTCGTTGGCGTCTCAAATTGACGTTCATCAACGATACGGCGGGGTTGTTCCGGAAATAGCGTCTCGAGCGCATATGGAGGCGATTCTTCCCGTTATTTCGGAAGCGATGACGCAGGCGCAGGTTACTTTGGACGATCTTAGCGCGATCGCGTGCGTGAACGAGCCTGGGCTTGCCGGATCGTTGCTCGTCGGACTTTCGGCGGCGAAGGCGCTTTGCGTGGCGTCGGGTAAACCGCTGATCGCGATCAACCATCTTCAAGCGCATATTTACGCGTGCCGCGTCGCGTTTGACGAGGAGCTGTTCCCTTGCGTTGGCTTGATTGCGAGCGGAGGGCACACGAGTCTGTATCGTTGCTCGACGCCGATCGATTTTGAACCGCTTGGCGCCACGATCGACGACGCCGCGGGGGAGGCGTTCGACAAGGTCGCCGCTATGCTGGGGTTGCCGTATCCAGGCGGACCGTCGATCCAAAAGGCGGCGGAGCGCGGCGATCCGAAGGCGTATGATTTTCCGCGCCCGATGCTTTCGGAGAAGGATCGGCTTCGTTTTAGTTTCAGCGGGCTCAAGACGGCGGTTCGGTATAAGTTGGCGGGCGTTGGCAAGGTCGACTTCGCTTCGCAACAGATTGACGAGCAAACGCGTGCCGACATAGCGGCGTCGTTCCAAGAAGCGGCGGTCGATTGTCTTGTCGGCAAGGCGCGTCAGGCTTTGAAAAAGTGCGGAATGAAGACGCTTTGCGTCGGCGGCGGGGTCGCGGCGAACGCGCGATTTCGCGAGAAGGCGTTGGACGCGGCGGAGAAGTATCGGTTCAAGTTATATATAGCGCCGCCGAAATTGTGTTCCGACAACGCGGTCATGGGCGCGATCGCGATCGAGCGTTATAAGGCGGGGCTATTCTCCGATTTAACGTTGGACGTTTCGCCGGGATTGCTTAGGGATTAAACGCGTTTGAACACGCGCAGAACGCGTCGATCGACGCGAATAGCGCTTAATAAAGGTTTTAAAATGAAACATACCGATATATACGACGTCATTAACGACCCGGCTTATTTGAACGCCGAAACCGTCGTCTGCGGTTGGGTGCGAACGTCTCGCGATTCTAAAAACGTCGCGTTTATCGCGCTTAACGACGGCACGTCCCACAAGCATTTGCAAGTCGTTCTGGACAAAGAAAAGTTTGCGGATCCGTCGGCTTACTTGAAGCTCGGGTCCGCGTTGCGAGTCGAAGGAACGATCGTCGCGTCGCAAGGTCGCGAAGGCGGCGTTGAAATGACTCCCAGCTCGATCGAAGTTCTCGGCGACTGTCCTGCGGAGTATCCGCTCCAGAAGAAGCGACATACGCTCGAATTTTTACGCACGATTCCGCATTTGCGACTCCGTTCGAACACGTTTAACGCCGTGTTCCGCGTTCGTTCGGTCCTCGCGGCGGCGATTCACGAGTTTTTCCAGTCGCGCCGATACGTCTACGTCCACACGCCGCTTATCACCGCGAGCGACTGCGAAGGCGCCGGCGAAATGTTCCGCGTTACAACGCGTCCGTGGAACGACCGTTCGGCGACGGAAGAGGAATACTACAAAGAAGATTTCTTCGGACAGAAAGCCGGTTTGAGCGTCTCCGGACAGCTCGAAGGCGAAATGGCGGCGACTGCCTTTGGAAAAATTTACACGTTCGGTCCGAGCTTCCGCGCCGAATGCAGCAACACGCCGCGCCACGTCGCCGAATTCTGGCACGTGGAGCCTGAAATTGCCTTCGCCGAGTTGCCCGACGTTATTGAAGTCGTCGAGAGCATGATCAAAAACGTCGTCTCCGTCGCGTTGCAAAAGTGTCCCGACGAGTTGGCTTTCTTTGAAAAGAATTTTGAAAACGGGTTGATTGAGAAACTCAATAAGCTTGTGAACGAGAAATTCGGCGTCGTTACGTACACCGAAGCGATCGAGATCTTAAAGAAAGCGGACGTCGAGTTCCAATATCCGGTCGAATGGGGAACGGATCTTCAAACGGAACACGAGCGTTATCTCGCGGAAGTCGCGTTTAAAAAGCCGGTCTTTGTAACCGACTATCCGAAGCAGATCAAGTCGTTCTATATGAAGCAGAACGCGGACGGCAAGACCGTTGCGGCGACCGACTTGCTCGCTCCCGGCGTCGGCGAAATCATCGGCGGAAGCGAACGCGAAGCGAACCTGGACAAACTCCTCGCCGCTATGCAAGAGCGCAATATGACGATCGACGACTATCGACAGTATATCGATCTTCGCCGCTTCGGAACCGTTCCGCACGGCGGATTCGGACTTGGGTTTGAACGTCTCATTATGTACGTGACGGGAATCGACAACATTCGCGACGTGATTCTTTTCCCGCGCGTGGTTAATAAGATTTTCTAACGCCGCCTAGAAGTTGACTTTTGGGGCGTCGCGTCGGTTCGAACGCGGCGCCTTTTTTCTTGCGCTTTTCGCTCGTTCCCCCTTGTGTTCTCTTGAAATCGTTTTTTATCCATAGATAATATTTTGGACGTTTCAACTTTTTACGTCGCGCGCGGATTTTTGCGACGCGGCGTCGCTATACAATGAATCGGGCAAATTTATGGCTTCTGAAAAAACTTCGTCCCTCGTGTTGCGCAGTTCGATCGTCGCGGCGCTCGGCGGTTTGCTCTTTGGGTTTGACACGGCGGTTATTTCCGGAACGACCGACGCGTTGCAACGCGTTTTTAATTTGAGCGACTTGATGCTCGGCTTTACGGTCTCCAGCGCGTTGATCGGAACGATTCTCGGCGCGGCGACGATTCAATATCCGGCGAACAAACTCGGACGTAAGCCGACCCTCATCTTGATCGCCATTCTGTATCTTGTCTCCGCGATCGGAAGCGCGTTCCCGTGGGACTGGTATTCTTTCGTCTTCTTCCGATTCCTCGGCGGAATCGGCGTCGGCGGCGCCTCCGTCGTGTCGCCTCTGTACACCGCCGAAATTGCCCCGCCGAAAAAACGCGGCTTCCTCGTCGCGCTCACTCAGTTTAATATCGTCTTCGGTATTCTCCTCGCATATATTAGCAACTATATTATTGCGAGCCTTAATCTTGGCGACTCCACATGGCGGTGGATGTTCGGCGTCGAAGCGGTTCCGGCCCTCTTCTTCTGGATCGCCTTGACCTTTAATCCGGAAAGTCCGCGTTGGCTTGCCGCGCGCGAACGTTACGACGAAGCCCGAAAGTTACTCGGACAGCTTATTCTGAACGACGAAGAAGCGGACGCCGAACTCGCCGCGATTAAAGAGTCCCTCGAAGCCGAACGATCCGCCGGAAAAGAACGACTCTTCTGCCGGCGATACCGCAAGCCGATCATGCTCGCTATTGCGATCGCCGCGTTCAATCAGCTTTCCGGTATCAATACGATTATGTATTACGCCCCGAAAGTCTTTAAAATGGCGGGCGCAAGCGAACAAGCGTCGATGTTTTTCCCTGCGATTATCGGGTTGACGAACTTCGTCTTTACGATGATCGCGCTCTTCTGTATCGATAAATTCGGACGCAAAAAGCTGATGTACGTCGGTTCTTTCGGGTACATTATCAGCCTCGCCTTCGTCGGTTTCATGTTCACGAAGTACGCGGACGAGTTTCAAGCCTCGATCGAGCAGATGGACAAACAGAGTCAAGCCGCCGTCGTCGAGGAGATCGAGGTCGCCGAGTCCGACGCTCTCGTCGTACCGGAGATCGCCGTCGCCGGAGCTGAAAACGCTTCCACCGACGAAAACGCCGACGCCACCGCGTCCGCCGAGCCTATCGCGACCGCAGAAACCGCGACGTCTCCTGTCGTCGCCGCGATTCCGAAGCTCGGCGTGTACGGAGTCTTGGTCGGACTCATGGTCTTTATTATGTCCCACGCGTTTGGACAAGGCGCGTGCATCTGGGTCTTTATTAGCGAAATCTTCCCGAACGCCGTTCGCGCGCAAGGAAACGCGCTCGGTTGCTTTACGCACTGGATTTTGAACGCCGTGATCGCGTGGCTTTTCCCGCACTGTCTCGCGCTCTTCGGACCGGCCGCTATCTTCCAAACCTTTGCGGTATTCATGGTCTTGCAACTACTTTGGGTTGCGTTAGTGATGCCGGAAACGAAGCGCGTGCCGCTCGAAGAGATGATGAAGAAACTCGGCGTCGAGTAAAGTTAAAGCCGCTTCGGGGACGCGTCTTGCGTTGTAATACGCGTCTCCGGCGTTTATTGTAGAAACGTTGCGACGAAGCTCCGCCGCGCGACAAACGGGAACGGTCGTCGGAAGTCGAACTCGCGCGGTGGAAATCGTTCGTACGGAGGAAATATGAATCGAATTTGGAAAGATCGTCGCGCCTTCCTCGCTTGGAATTTCGCGATCTGTTGCGTTCTTGCGATCTTTTTTTCGTCGACGACGCGCGCGCAGTCCGGCGACGACTTCGCTTTTGACGCCAACGACTCCGAATACGATCCGGTTAAAGTCGCGGAGTCGACGGAGACGAATTTGACTTTTGTCGCTAAGGTTCCCAACGGAACGCTTGCGAAACTCGACGGCGTGTGCGACGTGATTTTCCTCGAAGGAACGCCGCAAGAGATGGGTCGCGCTCACGGCGCGCTCGCAAAAGACAAGATTCTGGCGCTTCGCGAGCTTATTTACGCCGCCGGCGCCGCCGCGTCGTCTGTGAAAGGCGTCGACTTCTTCGAAAAAACCGACGAAGCGACCAAACGTTCCTTGCCTTACGTTCCGAAACGTTTCTACGACGAAATCGACGCAATGTGCGAATCGGCGGGTATTTCTCAACTTGACGGGCGGCGCTTGAATAATTTTCCCGAACTTTTCCACTGCAGCGGAATCACGGCGCGCGGCAAGGCGACGAAAGGCGAGCGCGTTTTGCACGTTCGCGTTCTCGACTACGCGCGCGGGGTCGGACTTCAAAATTATTCCCAGATAACGATTTATCGTCCTAAAGGT
>ONGM01000259.1 GCA_900317365.1 uncultured Planctomycetota bacterium | reverse complement strand
GAGACTTTTCCGACGAATACGTCTCGCGACTCGATTAAGTTCAATTGGAGGATTACAATGAAACGCTTTGCCCTAGCCCTTCTGCTCGGTTTGGGTGCTGTTGCATTCAGCGCGAATGCGAACGCGCAAGATAATAATCGTGAATTCCGCGGCGGCGATTTCCGCATGGGTATCGATTGGAAAGAACCGCCCCGCGTTGAGCCGGGCGAAAAAGTCGGCGACGCTCCGTCCGACGCGATCATTCTCTTCGACGGTACGAATCTTGACGCTTGGACCGGCGGAAACTGGGACGTCGCCGACGGCGTTCTGACCTGCAAGCCGCGCTCCGGCTCCATCGTGACCAAAGAGAAGTTCGGAAGTTGCCAACTTCACCTCGAATTCGCTTGCCCGGCGGTCGACGATCCGAACGCTAAAGGTCAAGGTCGCGGAAACAGCGGCGTTTTCTTCATGAATCACTACGAGCTTCAAATCCTTGATTCGTATGAAAACGACACCTACTACGAAGGACAATGCGGCTCGATCTACAAGCAATTCCCGCCTTACGTGAATCCTGTCCGTAAGCCGACCGAATGGCAAACCTACGACGTTATCTTCACTCGCCCGATCCTCCGCACCGAAAAAAATGAGAACGGCGATGAATACGTCGCCGAAGTCATTCGCCCGGCGTACATCACCGTCCTTCTCAACGGCGTCGTCGTTCAGAACCACTGGGAAATCAAAGGCGACACCTTCTTCCATCGCACGCCTCAATATCAACCCCACGGCGATCGCGAACCGATCCAAATCCAAGATCACAACAACCTGACGAAATTCCGCAATATCTGGATCCGCGAAATCCCGGATTCCAACGTTGTTCCGGTTCAAAACCACATGAACTACTACAACTAACGCGCGCTTCGTCTGAGGACTTCGCCTGAATTTCTCGCGCTCCCTCGCGTTTTTTACGCGTCGGAGCGTTTTTTATTCCCTAAAAAGAAACAAGACGAACGCCAACCTAAAAAGCCCGACCAAGCGATCCTAACAAATCGATTCGATTGAAACGCTTTTATCTAAACGACAAATTGAGTCAGACTTTCATATGCGTTCGATTTCATATATACTATGGTCAACGCGGCGTCAATTCGACGCCTGGACTTCTTATAAAATGTGGGATGACGACAATGAAACGCTTAATAATTGTGTCGATCATTTTCGCTGCGGCGAGCGCGTTCGGTAGTCTCGCGGCGGCAAACGAGATTGCGCCGGGGTTCCGAGCGCGTATCGAAGCAGACTGGGCGCGACAGGAAGAAACTCGCGAGAGAACGATAGGAAACTCCGACGCGCTCGCTGATTTGATCGATCGGTCGGAAGATTTGCTCGAATCTCTTCGCGACGAAGATCTCGTCGATTCGACGCGCCTCGCGTCCTTTGAACGCGCAATCGAAAAGGCGCGCGCCGACGCCAAATCCGCTACAAACGACGAAGATCGCGCCGAAATCTATCGTCAACTGCGTTGGAGCGCCCGCGACGCGATCTTTGCTAATCGACTCCTCAACGACTCGCCTATCCTATTTCTTAAAGCGAATCGATTCGGGTTCCAAATTCTGCAGGAGTATCTCTCCTTCTACGAACGCTTCTCGAACCAGCGCGGCGGCGGAATCTTTCGCCTCGAAAAGCCCGGCTATTCCTTCCAAACGACGGAACTAACCGCCGATTTCCCCAAAGGTCTCTTCGTTACGCCTAACCTTTCGTACGACGCAAAAACGCTCTTCTTCGCATTCGCCGACTTTACGAACGTCCAAGAGCCCGACGCGCCTGTCTTAAACGCCTACCATCTGCGCGCCGAAGGGGACGCGACTGAACGCGTCCAACAGTTCTTAAAGGAGTCCGACGGCAAATATTGTCTCTATCGCATGGATCTTGCCTCCGGAAAGTCCGAAAAACTCACCGACGGTCCCTACGACGATTTCGACCCGACGCCCGCCCCCGACGGTTCGCTGATCTTTATGTCGACCCGGCGCGGCGGGTTCGCGCGGTGCAATCAAGGCTGGGAACCGATTATGGTTTCCACCTTGCATAAACGAACTCCCGACGGTCAGATTCGTCGCCTTTCGTGGCACGAAACGAACGAATGGACCCCTGCGTTTCTCGACGACGGACGCGTCGTATACACGCGCTGGGATTACGTCGATCGGAACGCCGCCCGTTTCCAAGGTCTGTGGCTCTCGAACCCCGACGGAACCGGCGCCGTTACCCTCTTCGGGAATTACACCGAGTCTCCAGTCGCCTGCATTCAACCTCGCCCGATTCCAAACTCGAATAAAATCGCCTTTATCGCGACCGCTCACCACACGGCGGTCGGCGGCTCGCTCGTTATTCTCGATCCAACGAAAGTAAAATACGACCCCGAAACAGGACAAGACTCCCCTGACTCCCTCGAAGTCATTACGCCTGAAATCGCGTTCCCCGAAACGCCTAATGAAGAAACCGGGCAAATGAACCTGCCCGATCAATACTACTACGGTCCAACGCCCCTCTCTGAAGACTTCTTTCTCGTCTCTTACAGCTTCGAACCGGCGAACGGGTACCTAACGACCGACGGCAATCTGACGCCGGAAACGGTCGGCAGCGGAAAACTGGGATTGTACTATCGAGATCGGTTCGGCAATTTAGAACTTCTCTACGACGATGAAAAGTACAGTTGCCGGTATCCTCTTCTCCTACGCGAACGCGCAAAGATTCCCGCGACGATTCCCTCCGCGCTTCCGGACGAAAAGGCGACGAACGTCGAACGCGCCGACGAAAACGCGACCGGAACCTTCACGCTCTTTAACGTTTACGAGTCCCTCTGGCCCTTCCCCGAAAAACGCAAAATTAAGGAGTTGCGCGTTTACCAACTTCTGCCGAAATTTCCAACGCATCAAGCTCACGTTCCGCCGGTCGGTCATGATTTTGCAGGCAACGCGCGCCTCTATTTGGGATCCGCGCCTGTGGAAGAGGACGGTAGCGCCTACTTTACCGCTCCGGCGCGCAAACCACTCTAT
>ONGM01000036.1 GCA_900317365.1 uncultured Planctomycetota bacterium | reverse complement strand
CGCCCAGCCCATCATGCCGTGGTAGACGCCGCCCGCCTCGCAACCGAGCCCGGTGCCCGTGAGCGGGTTCGCGCTGTTCTGCGCGTTAAAGAACGTGTTCCCCGGAGGAAAGCGCTTGTTCGTGTCGTGATAGTTGTGCATCGCCAACCCGAGGTTTTTCAGGTTGTTCGTGCACTGCATACGCCGCGCCGCCTCGCGCGCCGCTTGAACCGCCGGAAGAAGAAGACCGATTAAGATACCAATAATAGCGATAACAACCAAAAGCTCAACGAGAGTGAAGGCGCGTCTAGACGACGTCCTCGTCGAACTAAGGAACGGGGCAAAACTCATATGATGCTCCTTTTATCTTGTATGAAACATTGTCGCAACGCCGGTCGACTCCGTTGCAAAATCGAAAAGGACCGGCAAATCAACGCTTTTCTCAATGTTCAAAATCCTCTATCCGCCGACGAAAGAAATCGCCGCAAGATCATGAGAACTTAGGATTAGTATACTGAGATTTATTTTCCAAAACAAGAGAAATAAATAAAAATTGTTAATAAAATTGATCGAATACGCGCAATAATGTGCAGAAAGGAAGGCGGGCGAAGAAACGGTCGCTAAGACAAAAACCTCGAAAAGAGCAGATCGGAGTCGCCTCGCCGCGCGTAAAAAAACGCGTCGAATTGCTCCGACGCGTTTTGCAAACGAATCCTATCGCGGACGAAAAGGCGGTTAGAGGCGGCCGGTCAGCTTTTCATAGACGTCGAGCATATCGGAGAGGATCTTCTGCGTCTCGGCGTCTTCCTTTTCGCTGGCGTTGTAGCGATCGTACATCCTTTTGACGTCGGGACCGCGAAGCAGGGAGCCGTTCGTCGACAGTTGGCGTTCAAACGCTTCCAAGGCGCGACGACGCGTCGACGCGTTGAAGCGCAGGTCGCCGATCATATCGACGAGCGCGTTCTGCGCGTACGAAGTCTTAATCGTCGCCGCGTATTCCAGCCCTTCGTCGAAGAGGGTCGGGGTCGAGAGCATGCGTCGAGTCGCGTCGTTGAGAACGTCCTGATCGTAGATATTCGGGCGACTCACGGCGGCGGCGAGGGTTGCGCGGGCGGCCTTCTTCGCCTGCTCCAGTCGGGCCTCGGACGGAATCGTATCGAACTTCGCGCGCTCGAAGAGCTTACCGAGCGCCCAGACGCTCGACTCGAGGTCGTAGGGGGTCGGGGCGACGTATGCGTTCGGTTCCACGCCGACCAACGCGTTCGCCTTACCGCGTTCGCGCTCGTCGGAAAAGCCGACCAGGAGGGGCACGTCGGCGGTGCGCGGGTCCGCCTTCAACGTCTGCGCGACGACCCGCGCGTCGGGAAGGCTCGTGTCCGCCGTAACGAAAACGAACTCGACGTCGGCGGAACTCTGAGCCGCCAAAATCGCGTCGCGACCCGTCGTCGTCTGCACGACTTTATAGCCTTGCGCGACAAATTCGCGCCCGATTTGGCTCGCTTCGGCGAGGCGAGGCGTCGAAACGACCGCGACGCGTTCCCCCGACCCGGTGGCGAACCACGCGAGCGCGCGCTCGACGTCGCTCGCGCCGATATACGTTTTGCTCGGGTTCCACTTCATAATGGCGGTCAAGGCTTCGTAGCGTTCGCGTCGGCTCGGGCACATTGCGGCGCGCACGACGACGGATCGCCCGCCTTGATACGGCGCGACGAGGGACTCGTCCCCGAGATCTTGCAGGAGAATCGT
The DNA here is from genome assembly GCA_900317365.1 of uncultured Planctomycetota bacterium. GTDB lineage: Bacteria > Planctomycetota > Planctomycetia > Pirellulales > Thermoguttaceae > RUG369. The sequence continues at coordinate 6,978 of ONGM01000036.1, read as the reverse complement.
CGGAATTAAGGCGCCGTTGTAATGACGGGTCTTGAGCGCGAAGGCGAGCGCGGAAACGAGGTCGCCGGCGGTTAGGTTGGCGACGTTCGCGTTAAGCTCGGGGACGCCGAGGCGCGCGGAATCGAGACCGACGCGGGTCGCGGCGCGTTCGGAGACGGCGACGATCGCAAGATCGAGGACTTCGCGCGGCGTTACGCGCGCCTGATCCTCCGGCACGGTCGCGGCGATTCGGTAGGAGACCATAGCCCAGCGCGCCGCTTCCGTGAGGTAGGCGAGATCGAGCGTCTCTTTTTCGCGATAGACTTCGCGCTTCTCGGCGTTCCAACGCCAAACGCTCGCTTGATCCTCGACGACGTTCGCAAAGCGAGTCGTGCGATTATAGTATCCGAGCGCGGAGTCGTAGGCGAGTTTGGCGACGTCGGCGGCGGGCGGAATCGCGGTCGGGGCGCCGAACTGTTTCGCGGACGCGTCTTGGAGGGCGCGCTTGGCGTCGGGGTCTTGCGTCGCGTAAAATCGCGCGACGAGTTCGAGGGCGCCTTGAACGTCGGAGGCTTCTCCGAGCGCGTCGGCGACGGGCGCAACGTCGGCGTCGGGAGCGTCGCGGAGCGCGGCGATCAGCGCTTGAACGCCGTCCGACTCAAAGATCGGCATGAGGCTCTTGGCGTTCGCGGCCTTCGCGGGGTCGTCCCCCATCAGATCGCGAATCGCCATTTTCACGGCGACGGGACCTCCGCGCAGAATGGCGGTCATCGCGCTCGAGCGCACGGTCGGCGTTCCGCTCGTTACGTTCGCAAACGCTTCGGTCAGACGCGTCTCGTCTTCCCAAAAGATTCGCGCGGACTCGAGCGTCTTCATATACAGATCGGTTCCCGCCTGACCGAGATCCGGGTTGGCGACGAGGTTCGCGGCGTTTCCTGAACCGACGGACTCAATTGCGGCGGCGGATTCTTCCGGGGTCGCCTCTTGGGCGCCGAGTCCTTTTTCCGCGAGAAGTTTGGCGAATTGAATTCTACCGACGCGGGCGATCCGAACGGCGGCGGCGAAGTAATCGGCTCCGTTCTTCGGCGCCTCGTAGAGAATCGAGCGTTCCGGCGCGGTCAGCGTCGCGTAGAAATCCTCTTCCGTCTTCAGATCGTCGGGAACGTCTTCCGGGCGCGCGTACTTTTCGCGTTCCGGATTGACCTCCTTAGCGTCCTGCGCGGCGGGGTTCGCAGGCGCGGGAATCGGCGTCGACTTCGGCTCGGAAAAACTCGACGGCGCGAACGGATCGGCGGAATTGTCGTCGGAGCTAAACGGATCCTGCGGATCGGCGTCCTCCGAATCAAGCCCGGAATCCGCGTCGGCGTCGGTCGAATCCTCGTCGCCGGCGAAAGGATCGGAATCTTCGTCGGCGCCGAAGGGATCCGAGGCGCCGTCGTCTTCGTCAGCAAATGGATCCTCGTCTTGCGCGAACGCGACGCCGTGAACGAAAGCGTCGAAACGCGCTGAATTGTCGTCTAGCGGCGACGACGCGATCAACGCGACGCACGCGCTCAATAATCCCGACGTCAGAATATATCGATTCCTGTTTCGCATTTTCTTTCGTTTCTTCTCAGCCCGTTGTCGAATCGAACGCGCGCCAAACCTGCTGCGGCGAGACTACGCGCCCCGAGTATAACAAATTCATTATACAAACGCGCGACGTCGACGACCCCGCAAGTCAAAAAAAAACGGGCTTTTTCTCACGAAATAGCCCGTCTTTTCGTTATTCTCTTTTTAATTTAACCGGAATGAAACTTCCGAACGTCAAGAAAAACCGCTAGCGATTCTTCTTGAAATACTCCACGAGCGCGTTCGTCGAGGAATCGTGCCCCGTCGTCGCGTCGGAGGAAACGAGTTCCGGAAGAACCGCTTTCGCGAGTTGCTTGCCGAGTTCGACCCCCATCTGATCGAAGGAGTTCACGTTCCAAATCATCCCCTGAACGAAAATCTTCATTTCGTAGAGCGCGATGAGACGACCGAGCATCGCCGGCGTCAGCTTCTTAAAGAAGAAGGAGCACGTCGGACGATTCCCTGTAAAGACCTTCGACGGCGCGAGTCGACGCGCTTCCGCTTCGTCAAGACCCGATTTGATCAGCTCTTGATACGCTTCCTCTTCCGTCTTACCCTTCATGAGCGCTTCCGTTTGCGCGATGAAATTGGCGATGAGCTTCTGATGATGGTCCCCGATCGGATTGTGCGTTTGAACCGGCGCGAGGAAATCGCAAGGAATCAATTTCGTCCCTTGGTGAATGAGCTGGTAGAACGCGTGCTGACCGTTCGTGCCCGGCTCGCCCCAGACGATTTGACCCGTCTCGTAATCGACCCGCTGATTCTCGCGATCGACGCCCTTCCCGTTCGACTCCATGTCCCCTTGCTGCAAGTACGCGGGGAACCGGCGGAGGTACTGGTCGTAGGGGAGAATCGCCTGCGTTTCGGCGCCCCAGAAGTTGTTGTACCAGACGCCGAGGAGCGCCATGATCACGGGGATATTCTGACGATACGGCGTCGAGCGGAAATACTCGTCGATTTCGTGGGCGCCGGAGAGAAGTTCGACGAAATTCTCGTACCCGACGGAGAGCGCAATGCTCAGACCGATCACGGACCACAGAGAATATCGGCCGCCGACCCAATCCCAGAATTCAAACATATTGTTCGGGTCGATTCCGAACTCTTCGACCGCCTTGCGATTCGTGGAGAGGGCGACGAAATGCTTCGCGACCGCGCTCGCGTCCCCGCCGGCCGCTTCGAGGAGCCAGTTTTTCGCCGTTTTTGCGTTCGTCATCGTCTCTTGGGTCGTGAACGTCTTCGAGGCGATAATGAAGAGCGTCGTCTTCGGATTGAGTCTCTTGAGCGTCTCGGCGATATGCGTGCCGTCGACGTTCGAGACGAAATGCGGCTCGAGAACGGAGCGGTACGGTTCGAGCGCTTCGCAGACCATGCACGGCCCGAGGTCGGAGCCGCCGATTCCGATATTCACGATATCCGTGATCTTCTCGCCCGTATAGCCCCGCCATTCGCCGGAACGAACGCGCTTGCAGAAATCCTCCATCTTATCGAGCATGCGATTCACGCCCGGCATGACGTCGACGCCGTCAACGTAGACCGGCGACCCGCAACGATTGCGCAACGCGGTGTGCAACACGGCGCGACGTTCCGTTACGTTGATCTTTTCGCCGGTGAACATCGCTTCCGCCTTCTCCTTAATCTGCGCCTGTTCCGCGAGCGCGATTAAAAGATCGAGCGTCTTTTCCGTAATGCGGTTCTTCGAAAAGTCGTAAAGAATACCGCCGTATTCGATCGAGAACTTCTTGAATCGCTCCGGATCCGACGCGAACATTTCGCGCATCGTTACCGATTCAAGTTCCTTCTTATGGGCCGCAAGATTGCGCCACGCCGACGATTCCGTTAGTTTCGACACTGGTTATCCTCATTCTTGGGTTGAAGTCGCCGCTTACTGGTTTAGTTGTCGCCGCCGCAACGCGCGTCAACGCGCGCAAACGGATCGCGACGCCCTCTATTATAATCGCGCCCCGCTCCGTCAACAACCCCCGGGAAACTTGCGTCGACCCTCGCCGCGTTCCCACAAGCGCGTCGACAATAACAACGACAAAAATCGATAAAAAACGCAAATTTGTTAATTTTCTTCAACTCGGTTATTCTTATTAACGCAAATTGTCGATACAATTGGCGAGGTTGCGTTCCGCGCGACGCGTTTGCGTGCGTTATGCGGACGCGGAGTCGCGATTCGCCTAGCCTAACGCGCGGAATCGAGGCTCGATGGAACGACGCTTTACACACGAGGAAATTCAATCGATGAAAAAGGTCTTCTTTGCATTAGTTGCCGCCGCGTTTGGACTCGGACTCCTCACCGCGTACGTCGGTTGCGCGCCAAAGGAAAAAACGCGCGAAATTATGAACGTCTCTTACGACCCGACGCGCGAACTCTATGAAGACTATAATCAGCTCTTTATTAAGCATTGGCTCGAGAAAACCGGGGAAACGGTCGCCGTCGAAAAGAGCAACGGCGGGTCGCGCGGTCAGGCGCGCGCCGTCGTTAGCGGCATGGACGCCGACGTCGTTACCCTCGCGCTCGCAAGCGACGTCGATCTCGTCGCCCAAGCTCATCTCTTTAGCGAAGGCGCCGAGGATCCCAATAGCCCGAACTACTGGCAAAAGAGACTCCCGAACAATAGTTGCCCGTACGTCTCAACGATCGTTCTCCTCGTGAGAAAAGGGAATCCGAAGAACGTCAAAGGCTGGGACGACCTGCTCCGCGACGACGTTAAAGTCGTTACGCCGAACCCGAACACCTCCGGCGGCGCCTGCTGGAATTATCTCGCGATCTGGGGGCACGCCCTCGACAAAGCCCTCGCCGAAGACGGCGGGATCGACGCCTTTATCGCCGGTACCGTGCCGCGCGAGAAGGTCGACGCCGCCCAACAAGCCGCGTACGAATTCACGAAAAAAGTCTTTAAGAACGCGACCCGACAAGGCATGCAGTCCGGCGCGCGCGGCGCCACCGACGACTTCGTCAAAAACGGCAACGGCGACGCCTTCATCGCGTGGGAAAACGAAGCGATGCTCGCTAAAAAATACTCCAACAACGAACTGGAAATCGTCGTTCCCGCCCTCACAATTAAGGCGGAGCCGCCGGTCGCCGTCGTCGACGCCGTCGCCGATCGCAAAGGGAATCGCGATATCGCCGAAGAATACCTCAAATTCCTCTACGAGCCGGAAGCGCAAGAGCTGATCGCCAAGAGATTCTATCGCCCGTCCGACCCGAACGTCCTCGAAAAGCATAAGAGCGAGTTCCCGGAAACGAAACTCTTTACGATCGACGAAGTCTTCGGCGGGTGGTTTAAGGCGCAGGAAGAGCATTTCGGCTCCACCGGGTTCTACGACAAGATGACGCTGGAAATCGCTCAACAGCAGTAGTCGTTTGAAATCGTCTGCGACGGTAATCGTCGTAAGAATAGAGACTACGGAAAGATCGCGGAAAGATTATCGACTCGCGCGCCTATCCTCTTGGGGTCGCGCGAGTCGACGTCGCATGACGCGGCGAACATAGCGGACGCGCCGACGGAACGGCGCGGAGGATACTATGAGAATCGTTCAAAGAAACGTGTTGCCTGGCTTTAATATCACGATGGGATTTACGATCACGTACTTGTGCCTGATCGTTTTGATTCCGTTGTCGAGTCTTTTCGTCGTTTCGTCGGGGGTCTCCGCGACGGACGTGAAGACGATCATGTCGAATTTAATCGTCAAGCGCGCCTTCTTTCTCACGTTTCGCGCGTCCTTAATCGCGGCGTGCGTGAACGGGATCTGCGGGCTTGCGACGGCGTGGGCGATCACGCGCTATCGTTTTCCCGGGCGACGATTTCTCGACGCGATCGTGGACCTGCCGTTCGCGTTGCCGACGGCGGTCTCGGGGATCGCGTTGGCGCGGCTCTATTCCGATTCCGGGTGGCTTGGTCGATTCCTTCCCTTTAGCGCGCGGGGGACGGAGTTTGGGGTAACGCTGGCGCTGATCTTTATTGGGTTGCCTTTTATGATTCGGGCGTTGCAACCAGCGATCGAGGAGCTTGACCCCGAGGTGGAAGAGGCGGCGTCGAGTTTAGGGGCGACGCGAGGCCAGACGTTCCGGCGGATTATTTTCCCGACGATCCTTCCGGCGTTCATTAGCGGGTTCGCGATGGCGTTTGCGCGCGCGTTAGGGGAGTACGGCACGGTCATTTTTATCGGCGGAGTCATACCGGGTAAGACGCAGACGATTTCGTGCGTGATTTTCGAGAAGGTGGACGAGAACAACCTCGTCGCGGCGGCGGTCGTGGCGCTCGTTACCCTCGCCTGCTCTTTTCTTATACTCCTCTTGATCAACCTCGTTCAGGTGTGGGCGCACCGCCGAAGCAAGACCGCGTAACGATCGCCGAATTCAAAATCGACGAACGCGAACAAAGAAAAGCGAACGAAAGCCGACGCCGGCGTCGAACGTCGGCGCGAAATAAGCGCGAAATTAGCGCGAATAAGAAGGACGCGACGTATGTCGTCATCGAAACATAGCGGCGCGCACGCGACGAAAACGAACGTCGCGCGCCTTTTAGAGAACGCCGGAATTCCATTTTCTACGATTGAATACGAGGTCGACGAGAGCGATCTCTCGGGTATGAAGATTGCCGAACAGCTCGGTAAGGAGCCGGAAGGGATCTTTAAGACCCTCGTCATGAAGGGGGAGAAGAACGGCTATTTCGTCTGTTGCCTCCCTGTCTGCGACGAGCTCGATCTGAAAAAGGTCGCGAAGGCGTTCGGCGATAAGAAGTGCGACCTGATTCCGATGAAAGAGCTGAAAGACCTCACCGGCTATATTCGCGGCGGATGCTCCCCGATCGGAATGAAGAAGAAGTTCCCGACCTTAATCGACGAAACCGCGATTCTCTTCGACGAAATCTACGTCAACGCCGGTATTCGCGGAACCATGGTCGCCCTCAGCCCAACCGCCCTCGTCGATTTCGTCGACGCCAAACTCGCCGATTTGGTTAAAGACCAACATTAACGCGCCAACGTTCGGACGTTGGATCCCGGTTCGCGCTCCCGCGCGGGTTGTCAAAAACCCGCTCCCGTTGGTCGCTTACGAGGTTGCAAACAAGGCGAAGCGAAGCGAGCCTTGAAAAATTTATCGCGCGTAGCGCGCCCCCAAAGGGGGGAAGCCGTCTGGCTTTAGCCTGCGGACAATCGCACGCTATGATTCCCGCGACAGCGCCACCGCCAACACAACCAAATAACGTCGCGCCCCCGTTATCGCCCAAACTACGTTTGACGCGTCGGGTTGCACAATGTATGTGTTTGGCGGCGATTGGCGGCGATTGGCAGGATTGGCGGCGTCGGGAACGCGGCGTTGTTTGGTTATTTTGGCGTTTGTCCGTCGGCTAAAGCCGGCGGCTTGCCCCCGACCTATGT
>ONGM01000201.1 GCA_900317365.1 uncultured Planctomycetota bacterium | reverse complement strand
GTCGCCTGAATCCCCTGAGGCGCCTGAATCGTCCGACGGATCGACCGCGCAGTCCGCCGAGAGCGCGAGTTCCGACGCCGCGAAGGGTAACGCGAAGGGTAAGACGTCGGGAACCGTCGCGAGCGCGCTCGTTCTTCTCGCCGCGTTCTTCGGCGCCGTTGGAACGACGATCGCGCAAGAAGCGCCGTCGGAAACGGAAAAGGCGTGGAGTCGCGAGGCGCGCGCGCAAGAGTCTGCGAAGTCGATCGTCGCGCTTCGGTCGATCGACTGGAGCGCGTGGCGGCGAATTCCCGTTTTCTACGACGGACGCCGCCAGCCTTTGAACACCTTCGCGGAAATTGTCGTTCGGGACGTCGTCGGCGATTCGCAGCCTAGTATTCGCGTCTCCGATCAGCTTCTCGACCGTCTCGATTCGGACGTCGCGATTAACTTTCCGACGTTGAGCGAATTTCTCGCCGAATTTGAGACGGAGTCTTCCGCGTCGCCGGAAGACGCGCAACGCGTTGAGAAGGAACGTCGCGAATGGTATGCGACGGTCGAGGAAAAGACGCTGGAACGCCAGCGCGCCGCGCGCGAGCGACTATTGCTTCGCACCGACGGCGGATCGATCGACTTCACCGCCGCAGAACTCCTCTTCTCGTGGTTCGCGGAAACGGAATGCTGGGTCTACCTGCCTTTTCTCGACGATCCGAAAGATCTCGTCGCCAAGGAAGTTCTCCGCCTTTCCGACCTCGACGTGAAGGAGCGAGGAGGGCGGCTCTCCCCGATCGACCTTGAGGCGATCGTTCCCGGTCAATCGAAGACGTTCGTCGAAGCGTATCGCGGTTCTGCGGAAGCGAAGCCCGAGGTTCTTAAGGCGCTCGATCGCATTGAAGATCGCCTCGCGACCTTTGAGTCGTTGACGTACGCGCCGACTCGAGGAGCGTCGTCGCGCGTGGCGTCCTATTTCAATCGAATCCTTTACGGAACCGAGATGAATATGGGAATGTTCCACCCGACGTCTGAGGGGCCGATGACGAAACTTGCGACGTCGTCTCAGAAGCTCGAAACGCTTTTGACGCGCGAGACGCGAACGTTGCGCAAGACGTCGCCGTTTTACGACAAAGAATTCTTACTGCGGCGCCGAACGCCGATCTCCGGGGACGGAAAAGGTCGCGAGACGCTCGAATTTGCGCGTCAAGTGGCGCTTCTCGGCGGACTCGCGCGCAAGACCCCGGTCTCGACGCTCGATTTGCTCTTCGAAAAACTTCAGAAGACGACGGACGAGACGCTCGCGACGTTAAAGACGCACCGCGACGAAATCGTCTCCAAAGGGACCTTTTCGACTGAATATCGCGTCGAACTCATGAAGGCGATATCCGCGTTTGAAGAGATTGCCAACGATTTAGACTGCGCTCGAATCGCCATGACGAACGAGAGCGGCAAGGCGCTTTATCTTTGTCCGATGCGCCGCGCGCCGCAAAGTCGAGCTGGGACAGGCGTCGGCGTCGAATCGCCTTGGGCGTCGTTGCAGTCGATACTTTGGCTTTCCGATTTTGGTTTCGCGCGTTATCTCGACCCGGCGCAGTCTCCTCAGAACGCGGACGACGACGCGCTTTTAGACGGCGCTCGGGGCGCGAAGCTCGATCCGTTTGCGGATCCGTTTCAGGCGCTCGCGGACGCGCGGTCGTCTCGCGGTCAGCGCGGGGTCGCCGACTCGTTTTGCGACGCGGTTTGGGCGTATCGACGTTGCGTCGTCGCCAATTTCGCGGTCGAAGAGGGCGCGGAGGACGTCGGAGTCGCCGCGCCGGAGCGCGCGCGTCGAGTGAGCGCGGCGCTGGAGACGTTTGAGACGAACCTTCGTTCCCTCGCGGAACGCGTCGACTCGGACCGGCGCGAAACGACGGCGGAAGAGACCTTTGCGAAGACGTCGTATCCGAAGGAAGGCGCGCTCGACTTGGAGCTCTTCTACTATCGTTTTAACGCGTTCTTTTGGAACTGGATTTTCGGACTCGCGGCGCTTGCGGCGTTCGCGTACTCTTACGGTCTTGAGACGACGACGGGCAAACGCTCGATTCGATATCAGACGATCGTCATGATCGTATCGCTCGGCGCCGCGATCGCGTGTTGCGTCGGCGTGTTGTTTAGCAGTCTGACGACCGGAGGCGCGTTCGGCGTTATTGTCGGAAGCGCGCTCGGGATACTTGTGCTGGCGCCGCCGAGTTTCATGAAAAAGCAGAGTCGCAGTCGCGGCGAATTTGTGATCGGCGCGATACTGTTGGCGTGTTCTTGCGTCGTCGCGTTTATAGGCGGGGCGACGCGGGCGGCGATTACCGGTTGGGCGCCGGTCTCCAATATGTTCGAGACGGTCGTACTTTTAGCGTTCTTAATCGCGTTGATAGCGTTGTGTTACGCGACGTCGCCGCTGTGGTCGCGGTCGTTCCGAAAGGCTTGGCGAACGGCGGCGTTCTTCTATCGGGGCGAGAATTCCCGCGAACGGCTCGTATCGCGCGTTCTCTTTGCGCCGCGCCTGGCGCTCACGCTTGGACTCGGATATTGGGCGCTCGATCTTTGGACGTCGGCTGGCTCGGCGGGCGGATCCTTCTTTGAGAACGTGAAATCGACGTTTGCAAACGCGCTGGCAATGCAGGGCATACTTGACGCGGCGACGGCGACGGCGACGTTTCTCTTCTTTGTGTGGAGCGCGCCGCGCGTCGTTCTGACGTTTGTGGCGCTCGTCCTCTGTCCTCGAACCTTTTGGCGTTTGGAATCGTCGTCGGCAGTCGAAGGCGCGAGCTGGTCGTCTTCGCTCGACGAAGTTTTCCAGCGGAAGACGTTCCTCGTTTCGAGCGCGCTTATCGGGACGCTCGTGGCCGCGTGCGCGTATTTCAATTCGGCGGAATTTAACCCTCATATCCGACCGCTCGTCGCCGTGCTTCGCAGCAACTTCTGGCTGACGATTCACGTTCTCGCGATTATCGTGAGCTACGCGCTCGGCGCGATCGCCTGGGCGGCGTCCTTCGTTTCGCTCGGATCGTACGCGTTCGGACGTTACAACGCGTCGGGCGAATTTGAACCGCGCAACGCCGTTCGTTTCGCGCCCTTCATTCTGACGACGACGCGCAGTTCCGTCGTCTTTTTGACGCTCGGCATTATTCTCGGCGCGCGTTGGGCCGACTTCAGCTGGGGACGATTCTGGAGCTGGGACCCGAAAGAGGTTTGGGCGCTCGCGACGCTGCTCGTCTATCTTGTCGTACTGCACGCGTATAAGTTGAGCGGGGGCAAAAAGTTCGCGCTTTCGATCGGCGCGGCGGTCGGCGCGCTCGCGATTATTATGACGTGGTACGGTTTGAGCTTCGTTATGGGGGGCGGCGGTCGGCACACGTACGCGGCGGGCGAATCGAATAAGGTCGTCGTTTTATACGCGCTCTTCGCCGCGAATCTCGGCTGGGCGGCGCTCGGCGCGGCGCGGTATTACTTTGAAAGGATTCGACGGCGAAGACTCGAATCGCGCGGAGAATAGGCTCAAATGACTTTTAAAATAGAGGCGGCGCATCCGTCCTTGGCGTTTAACGCGTCGCATTTCCTTTCCTTTCCGATCGCGCCGGGCGTCTGGCGCGCGGAGCGGCTTCATAGCCACGATTTTCGCTTCTCACTGGTTGTTGAGAGCCTTCTCGACGAAACCGAATGCGTCGTCGATTTCGACGCCGCAATGAAGGCCGCGAAGGAAGTTTTAAAACGTTGGCAATATCGCATTCTTGTTCCGATCCGCAACCCGAATATTGCGACGCGCGAAGTTTCCGAAAAGGAATTCGTCTTAGTCGTTAAAGAGACGGTTGCGGTTGAAGGCGCGAACGCTCCGACTGAGGAGACCGTCGAGCGATCGATAACCGGACCGAAATCCGATTTTCTTTTTCTCAACGCGACGAATTCCTCGACGGAGATCATTGCGGCGCGTCTTCTCGACGAGTGGTTGCGCGAACTTAAAGATTCGTTTGGAATTTCGCGCGAGTCGCTGACGTCCGTTTGCGTTCGCCTAGAAGAGACGCCGGGATGCTCGGCGATCGTTTCTCGCCCCTAGCGAAAAGCCGCGCGAGTGAAAACGCGCGGGAATTGAAAAACGCGACGTCTTGAGTTTGTCAAGGCGTCGCGTTTCTTTTGACGATCGCGCGTTTGGTCGTTTGCGCGAGAGGAGCGGAGCGAACCGTCGTTTTACCGTTCCGCGTCGATTGGGGAATCGTTCGGAGATTCGTTCGCGCTCGGCGCGAAGGGCGCGTTTTCCAGCAAGCCAGAAACGCGTTTTTTCACCGAGTTTTTGAAGTTTTCGATCGTGAAGCCGGCGTTTTCTTCCGTCGCTTGATCGACCGCCGCTTCGCTCGTCGTATCTTCTCCGTCGGTTGTTCCCTCTTCGCCTTTGAGAGCGCCGAGGCGTTCGAGCGCCTTCGTTGAGAGTTGGGGCGGTGAGGCGAGATTCGGCGCGTTGGCTTCGCGGGATATGACGTAGCAAATCAGCAGGTCCTTGAACCAGAGCGCCTTGGCGATTTCGTCGAGTTGCCCGATCTCGCACCAGCCTTCCGTCTGACGCTCAAATTCTCCGAGGAGTTGCACGCGCGTGAGTTCGTTTTGCTTCGCCGTTTCGCGCAAACTGTTGTAGAATTCCTGCAAACCTTCCATGTCGATCGCCGCTTGACGGAGAAACGCGTCGGCGTCGGCGTCGGCAATCTCGTCGTATTCTTCCGCCTTGAGCGCGAACCACTGCATGACGAGCAGGTTGACGTTCTTTTCGATTCTCGACTTTTTCTCGCGCCTTGTCGGCGCTTCGCCGCGAAGATCTTGGTATCTTCGTTGCAACGACGGACCCGGCTTGACGTCCGATGAGAGAACGCGCGTCGTCTTGTCGTGCGGCGCCGAGGGGCGAATGAGATAATCGAGTCGCAGATACGGCGCGCGTACGTGATTCTTCGCCCAGGCGTCGGCCTTTTTATCGGCGCCTATAAAGAAGAGTCCCGACGCCGATTCGAGACTCTTCGGGAGTCGTAAAGGCGTCTCGGAACTACGAGCGGGCGCTGCGGAGGAGCCTGCGTCGGCGTCGGAATTGGCCTCGGTCGTCGCTTCGGTCGGGCTTGGCGTCTTGAGAATGTCAAAGTAATACTTGAAGAGCTTCTTTTTCGTTTCCTTCGATTCTTCGGAAAGGTCGCGCACGGCGAGCCACCCGATCGCCTGACTTGGCGTGGCGTGTTCGACGTCGATCGGTTGAGTTACGGTCTTGTGATAATACCAGAATCCGACGGCGGCGACGATCGCTAGGACGATTAAAATCTTCAATCCCCACCGACGTTTTGAGCGAGGTCTGTTTGAGCGGATACTCTCCGACGTTTCTTTGAATGTTTCGTTGGACATCCCGTATAAGCTCCCGTTCCGAGGGTCGAATTCGAAACGTTGCGATTTATTCTATTCTTAAAACTGATTTAATCGTTGAATTGGGTTTAATCGTTTTGCCGTAGTTAAAATTTCCGCGTAATGCGCGTTAAAGGTCGAAAAGTTGGCGGGAACGTATTCCTCGCGTCATTTTCGGGACTATAATAAAACTCGGCGCGTTGCGTGGTCTTCGCGCGGCTATTATAAATACAATTGCAATTTGGCGCAATACGCGCGCCGCGCAAAACTGGTCGAATCGGACGCGAAAGGAGACAAAATGAAACAGGACAGCGACGCGATTCTTTCGAATCTGTCGATCGTTCGGCGCTTTTTGTCGCGCGCGTTGGTTTCGCTGGCGTCGGTAGCGTCGACGTTTGTCGTCGCGGCGTCGTTCACAGTTGCGCTCGGTCAGGAAACGCCGGACGGAGCGGGCGCCGGAACCCAGGGAACGGCGCAAAACGGCGCGGCGGCGACCGGCGGAACGTCGAGCGCGGCGGCGTCCGGACGCGTCGGCGCCACGCAGACGACAAGTCAGAACGTCGCCGAAGCGCAACTTGCTCTCTACTATCGCCAGGATTTGGAAAAAGACGCCAACGGCGCGACGGCGTCCTTAGGCGAATCGCTCACGCTCGAACGTCTTCTGTACGGCGTCTATTCTCCGGCGGAACGCGCGCGGAGACTCTACGCGTATTGGGAACTCTCGTATAAATTCGCCTACTACAACCTTTGCAAGCAGACGCAAGGCGACGTGGACGCGTGCTTTTCCAAGGTCGTGAATAAATACGGCGGCTCGGCGAGCGTGCCGGAGACTGCCGTCGCGTACCTCAACGCGGCGCGACAGATCGCGACCGAACGCGCGACGAGCGCGAGACTCAATCTTTTGCAAGCGCAGTATAATTTCGACGCGACGTTCTCGTCCGCGGCGGGTCGGCGCGCAGCATTGGCGCGCGCGGCCGCGACTGGCAGACGCGTCGACGGCGATTCCGTTCTCTATGCGCCGACGACTCCGCCGGCGACCGCCGCCTATCGCACCCGTTTCGAAGAAATGTCGCTCTATCGCCGACTACCGGAAGAGGCCGCGCGCTTAAACGCGCTCTTGCCGTTGCTTTACGAGACCTTGCAGTCGCGCGCGAGTCAGGCCGGCGGCGCTCGACGCGCGCTCTTATCGGCGTTCAACGCGGCGACGCTTCCGCAGAACGACGACGCGCTCTTTAATCTCGTCGACGCCTTCTTCGCCGCGCAGAACGAAGCGCTCAAAGCGGCGGCGCGGTACAATCAGGCGATCGCCGCGTACGTCGCGCAAACCGTGCCCGGAAACGTGCAAGGCGAGGCGCTTCTCGCGACCCTCAATCAACGTCCGACGAGCGCGACTCGATCGACCGCGACTCCCGCCGCCGGACAACAAACTCAAGGCGCGTCGGGACAAGGCGCGGGCGCCGCGCCTCGACCTCAGAACGGCGTTCCGTCCGCTTTCTATCCGATTCCGATCAATCGCATACCCGATTTCAGCGACCGCGCCGATCCCAACGAGCAGGCGCCGACCGCCCTCGTCGCCGTCGATCTGACCCCGAGTTACGGACTGCTTCTAACCTCTTTTACCGACGCCGACGCGCCGCGAATCTCATTCGCCGCTTTTGAAACCGAGAATGGGGAAGCGCCCGTTACCCTTCAGACGACAGGCGAGGTCGCCCCCCTGACCGCCGACGTCCCCAAAGCGGAGCCTCTGACCGCCGCAACCCCGGAAGCCGCGCCTGCTGAAACGACCCCGCAACCCGCGTCGCAACCGAGTCCGGAAACGACTCCGCAACCCGCGCCGCAACCGACGCCTGAGCCTAAGGCTGCGGAACCGAAGCCGGAAGAGCCCGCGCCGCAACCGGTTCCTGAGCCGAAGGCGGAGACGCCGGCTCCGAAACCGCAAGAGGGCGCGGCGCCGGAGAAACCGGCCGATGCTCCGAAGCCGGAAGCGCCCGCTCCAGCGGAGCCGCCTAAGGAGCCGAAAGAAAAGCGCCCGCCGATCGTTACGCAATCGACTCCTCCAACGGACGAGGTTTTGTCGATTTTCGTCTTTATAACAGGCTACGAACAGCCGCAGAAATCCGAGTCGACGCAACGCGTTTCGGATTCAAACGAAGCGCCCGACGGCGCTTTTTTGCCGCAAGAGCGCGACGAGGAGTTCGCCTCTTTTTTTGACGAAATGCTCGCGGAAGCGGTCGCAAACTCGAATTTAGAGGTCGAGCCGCAAGAGACAAGCCGCATTGAGCGCGGGCAATCGTCGGACGCCGCTGCTGATTCGGGACGCGCGAGCGCAAACGAGAATTCCGAAGCGGCGGCGGCCAAACGCGCGTACGCCGCGACGCGCGCTCTTTTTGCGGTTCCGATCGTCGATCCGAGCGCTCAGATCGAAGGCGAAGAAGAGCGTCTTTTCAGTCTCTACGAAGTCGCCGCGCGTTCCGGTTCGACTCCGGCGGCGCGCAACGCGGTCGCGAAGACTTACTGGCGACTCAGCGGCGCCGTCGCGCGGATTCGCGTGGAAGAAACGATCGCGCAGCATTACGCGCGCCTTCTAACGATCGCGCGCAACGCCAATTCGGAGGCGGCGACGACCGCGTGCGTGAGCGCGATCTTCGAAGCTCAGGCGCGAACCGGCGAGGCGAAGGCGCTCAAGCGCGTCGAACAGACCAATCTGCTCAGGATGATGGGGCTCACGATCGCGACGTCTTCCTACCCGTTGCCGTCGACGCTGCCCTTTTGCGGTATGAAATACGAACTCGGCGTCGCCGGTTACGAAACGGCGGCGCGTCGGGGCGCAGGGGAACTCGTGCTCGAACGTTTGAAATTGACGCGCGAAGCCGGCGCCAATTTCCGTTCTCCTGCGGTCATTCTCGGGTTTGACTTTACGAACGTTACCGACGCGGACGTCGAGCTTGCGATCGCGGCGCTCAAGAAGCAACGCGAGCAGGCGCTTCTTTTCGTCGATCTCGTCGTTGCGCTCAATTGCTCGATCGCCGACTACGCCGCGTATTTTCCCGCGCGCGCGAACTCCGATCGTTTCGTCGAATCGCTCGTCGGACGCTAATTGACGGACGCGAATCGACATTCCCGCTTTCTTAACTCCCGCTTTCTTAACTTCGTCTTGCCGAAATTTCTCCGTTGCGACCGGTTTTTTCGTCGCGAACCTCGGCGCGCGGCGTCTCGTTGCGACGTTTCTTTATGGATTTCTTCGAACCGTCGTTCGGCGTAACGCGACCTGTTTTAACGCGCGTTTACGTTTCGCGCCGCGTTTTGGGACTTCTCAATAGACGCCGTCGCGGGTGTATCCGTATGAGAAGGTGTGGAACCTTCCGAAGCCGCCGGTCGCGGCGCGTTCGAGAACGCGGTTCGTTTCCGCGAACTTTTCGCGCGTGAAGTCGAGTCGTAGTTCGTCGATTCCCGACTGAACGAGCCACGGAATAGCGTCGATCAGGTCGAGCGGTTCCGCAATATAGACGAGACTTCCCGGTTCCGGGTCGAGTTCGGCGCCTTTGCGTTTTGTGGCGTCGACGTCGAACGAGTCGGCAAATTCGCCGTCCGCCGCCGCGTTTCGCGCGCTGATCTTCTCAATAACGATCTTCTTATCGTCCCCGTTGAGGGCGCTCACGACCGGTTCGTTGAAAAGGGTCTTCTGGGCGTTCATTCCGAGGAGTCGACCGTAGACGTTGATTCCCAACTTGACGTCGGGTCGTTTTTCGCCGAGTCTCTTTAAGGTCGCGGCGATTTCGTCGACGGCGCGATCGGAGATTTCCGGTGAAAGATAGATCGTTTTCGCGCGCGGGAATCGTTCGGCGAGGTCGAGAACGGCGCGTGCGGACCCGACGTTAAAGTACCGATCGATCGCGTACGGCTCGCCGCGCTTTTCGAGCAGGATCGCCTCCGCGAGGGATCCGGCGATCGGCGCGAATTTCGACGACGTCTGGAAGAGGAACCGATTTTCGTATTGGATCGGGTTCGGCTCGAAGTAAATCTTCTCGACGCCGAAACTTCGGCACGCTTCGTATTGCGTCGCGGTGCGGACGGCGGCGGCGATTCGCGGGAGATACTCTTTCGTCGTTTTAACGTAAGGCGCGTCGGTTAGATCGAGTCGCTTTTCGCGCGCCGTTCGATACGCGCCGAAAGTCGAGTTGCGATCTTGTCGGAGTTCCGCGCGCTCGACGTCGTCTGCGGATCGAGTCGGAGCGACGCGACGGTACGACTCGATAATCGCGCTTTCGAGTTTGACGACGCATTCCTGTCGCAACTGATTGACGAGCGATTTCGGAGCGAACGCGTCGGCGTCGATTTCGGCGTCGAAGGAGTCGAGGTAGAAGGTCGTTTCGCCGAATCTGTCGAGCGATTCGCGCAGGGACTCGCGGTCGAGTCCGCGCGCACGAGCTGGTTCGAGCGGTTTTTCGGAGACGACGAACGCGGTCGCGCGCGGGGTCGAGAGTTCGAGCCGCATCTTTTCGCCGACTTTTGCGACGATTTTCGCGGCGATCGGTTCGCGGCGGCGAATGCGCGCGAGGAGGCTTTCGATCTCCTTATTGAGCGCGTGGTCGTAGGAACGATACAAGGCGACGGCGCCGAGCGGAATCGGCTCGTGGAATTTCACGACGTCGCCTGGGAGCGCTTTCTCAACGACGGTCGAACGTCGCGAGTTCGTCGGATCGACTCTGCGCGCGCCGCTGACGTTGAGTCCTCCGAGCTTTCGCGCGTTTGCGTCGACGAAAAAGACGCCGTCCCCGTTGACGATCGGTTGTGAGAGCAGAACGGCGTCGCGTCGGACTCGCCCGATTTCCACGCCGAAGTTGGACGCGTAACGCGCGTTGATAATCGCAGGGTCCGGCTCGTGGTAGTAGCCTTTGTCGTATCCGCGATTGAAGAGGGACGCGATTTGGAAACGACGTCTTTCGTCGTCTTCTTTCGGAAGCGGATCGTCGCTTTTGGACTCTCGCGCGCGTTCTTCCGCGCTCTTTTTAATAGACAGTCTGGCGTCCGATTTTGCGCGCGAGACGCCGGTAATCGAATCGACGAGGTCGCGATAATATCGCGTCGTTTCGTACGCGTACGCAGGGGACTTCATTCGACCTTCGATTTTGACGGAGTCGACGCCGAGATCGATAAGGGCTTTGATTTCTTCGCGCCCTTGGAGTTGGTCTTTGAGCGAGAGACAGTATGAGTTTGTGAGATCGGCGCGTTCGGATTCGGAGATTTGCGCGCTCTGCTCGACGTCCAACTCGGGTTCGCGGTCGTTTCGCGAATTGAGAACGCGATAAGCCTGTCGGCACGGTTGCGCGCACATGCCGCGATTACCGCTTCTTCCGCCGATAAAACTTGAAAGATAGCACTTTCCGGAGCATCCGAGGCACAAGGCGCCGGAGACGAAGACCTCCATTTCGAGCTTCGTTTGGGCGCGAATCGACTTGAGTTCGTCGAGCGTGAGTTCTCGCGCGAGCACGGCGCGCGTAAAACCGTTCGCTTCGTACCAATTGAGTTCGAGCGCGGACGCAGGAGAGAGCTGGGTCGACGCGCAGAGGCTGATTTCCGGGAAATTCTCTTGGAACCATCGAACGACGCCGAAATCCTGAACGATGACGGCGTCGAGACCCGCCTCGTAGAGCCGTTTCATTCCGGGATAAACCTGGTCGAGCTCCGCGTCGGCGAGCATGGTGTTGAACGTGAGGTGCACGTCGACGCCGCGTTTGTGCGCGTAATCAATGGCGTCGGCGTACTCTTCGACGGTAAAGTTTTTGGCAAATCTCCGCGCGCCGAAACCGGCGACTCCCATATACACTTCGTCGGCTCCCGCTTTAATCGCGGCTTCGAGTCGTTCGAAATCCCCGGCTGGCGCCATGATTTTCATCGTCGGTTTCCTTTTGCGCGCGGAGCGCCTTAAACGTTGCTACTTCTTATTGCGATCGACTCGATAGAGTTCGACTTCCCACAAACGCGCGAGACTTTCCGGCGTGTAGGTGATCGCGAGTCGGAACCGCTTCGACGTCGTTTCCGCGAATTGTTGCGCGACGATCGGCGCTTCGTTGTCCGCGACCGCAGAGTCTTTGAGGTCGACGAGCTTGCCGCTCGCGTCTTCGTACATCCAGTGGAAATCGCGAATCGGCGTCTTACCGGGCGCCTGTCCCGTGATCACGATCGCCGAATTGATCGTCGTCGGCTTGTCGAAAATGAAGTCGACCCAGTGCCCGTCGTCGACGTCGCTGACCCAGCGGCCGTCGTTGTCCGCTACGTTGAATTTACCGTCGTTGATATTCTTTTTCGGGTACTGCGGACCCTTCTTGTAGTCGCTGGACACGGCGATCTGCGCGTCGAGCGCGACGTTCTTCGCGTTCGGCTTAACGTACGCCGTATTCAGGGACGCCTTCGCGGTCGGCGGCGCGACGCCTTTGCGCATGAGCGCCTTCAGTTCGTCGAGGTGGCTCGCGTAGACGTCGCGCGGATCGCAGTCGTGTTTCTTGCAGATCGACGCCGCCATGCCGACGACCTCGCCCATCATGCCCCCGGTGCGCATGACGCGTATCGTGCCCAACGCAATGTGCGTTACGCTAATGTCGCGCCCCGCCATAAAGAGGTTGGAGACGTTGCGCGAATAGAAGCATCGATACGGAATCGCGTACGGCTTGATCGCGACCTGACGACAAATGGCGCGGAACTCCTCGCCCGGGAAGTATTTCGCGTTTTCCGGCTCCGGATAATGAAGGTCGATCGACCACGTCGTCGTTACGGACGCGTCGTCGTACGGCTGCGCGCCGACGATATCCTGCTCGCGCAAGACGACGTCGCCGAGAAGTCGACGCGACTCCCGTTTGCCTGCGACGTACGCGACCCAGTTCAGCTTCCGGTTCTTAACTTTGGCGACCCATTCTCCCGTCGCGTGGTTCTTCATGTACGACCAGTGCCCGTACGCCGCGCGAAGCCCGACGTCGCGGATTCGCTCCATCTCGAAGACTTGGTCTCGGTTCATCCCGCCTTCCCAGTCCCAGTCGCCGTGAATCGAAGGACGAATCGTCTTCTCGTTGAATTGAATCGCCCAAGGCAATTCCGGAAAATCGCAAGGCTCCGTCGTCTCCGCCGTGTTCCATTGCACCGACGAACCCATCGTCATCTTGTCGCCTTTCTCCGGCGCGCTCGGCTCGTCGTACTCGCTCTTCGCCTCGCGCCCCATGCTCCAGTCGGCGCCCGCCAAATATCCGACGACCGCGTCTCCGGTGCAGTCCGCGAAATTCTTGCCCTTAAACTGCAATTCACGACCCGTTTCGATATTCGTTCCGACGACGCTCACAATCCGTTTCGCGCCGTTCTCTTCGACGACGTTCGCGCGGTCGATCTGCACGCCGAGGTAAAGATCGATATTTTTTTCCGCGTTTACGAGTTCAAGACGCGTCTGATCCTTGTAATGATCCGCTTCGCGCGCGTTGCCGCCCCCGTGCGGTCCCATGAGGTGCGTGAGATTACCGAGATTCGGGTACGGCTGCATATTGATTTCGCCGTTGAGGTGGACGCGAACTTCGGAGCTGCCGTTTCCGCCGAGCGCCGGGCGATCTTGCACGAGCGCCACGTTGGCTCCTAATCGGGCGGCGGCGACGGCGGCGCACGTGCCCGCGATTCCGCCTCCGACGACGACGAGATCGTACGTCTTGCCGTTCCCCGCGACCGGCGCGACGTCGGGAAGTTGAAGCGCTTCGCGGCGATAGGATTTGATCGATTCGAGGTCGTTTTGCGGCGCGAACTCAGAGCCTTCCTTAACGAAAACGAGCGCGTCGAGTCGTCCGTCGAACCCGGTGAGATCGTGGAGCGCGACCGTCGCGTTCAACGCGTTCGCCTTGATTTCAACGACGCCGCAGAGACGCCAGTCCCATTCGGTTCCTTCCGTTCCGAGCGTTTTCGGCAACGTCTTGCCGTTGACGATCACCTGGAATTTACCCGGCGCTTCGTTCGGCGCCCACGGCGAAACCCAGTTCCACGTGCGCGCGTATACGCGATATTTTCCCGCGCTTGCAAACTTGACCGTCGTCGTCGCGTCCGCGACCGGCGTTCCCCAACCGTGAGCGATCAAGTAGGGCGAACCGACTTTCGGAACCGACTGCGTGTCGATTCCCCAGCCGCCTTTTGTCGCGAAAGATTCCGCTTCGAGCCATACGGCGTCGTCGTGCGATTTGAGCGTTTGCGCGAAGGTCGACGCCGCCGACGTTAAAACGCAGACGAACGCCGCGACAAGCGCAAAATATCGGGTGTGTTTGGTCATAGGAACGGCTCCTAACAAATGTGATGATCGCCGCGCGTCGCGAACTCGTCGTTGCGCGCGCCAAGGCGTTGTTATACATGAACCGGCGCGAATTGCAAGCGCTTCGCGCCTTTTGAACTTAATTCGTATCGGTAATACGCAACGGCGCCTAGTCGTAAATGAATTTCCCGCTGAGCGTTGCGTCGACCTGCGAGCGGAGACGGAACCAGTACGCCTGCAACGCCGTCGGCAAAACTTCGCGAATTTCTCCGCGCGCGGGAACCTCGTACGTTTGAATGCGAATCCAATCGCCGTCCCCGGTGATATCCGCCTCGAGATCGACTTTCGCGGCGAACTCGGACGCGTTCGCAAGCTCGAGCGTTTTCCGATCGTAACCCGTCGCGAGCATCGGATCCGACGGCGCGTCTTTGGCGACCTTCGTTTCCTTCCAAACCGCGCCTTGACCGCGCGCCTTGCCGAGCGACCAAAGATCGTCGATCACGCCCCGCCAGACTGCCCCGACCCCGTCTTCCGATCGCGCGATCCGCTCAGACTCGCCCGAAGACTTCTCTCCGACGATTCCCGACAATACGAGAAGCCCGCGATACGACGCGTAGTCCACGATCAATTTGTCCGACGTCGAAATCGGACGAATCTTCGGAACCCCTCCCGCGTTCTCCGCCGGGAGTTCGTAAAACGTTCCCGCGACGTGGAAAAGATCGCGCTCCGTTACGACCTCGCGGTCGAGACGCGAGACCATTGGCGAACGAACGCCTGCGATCGACTCCGACCCGATCGGGAGTCGGTAAGGCGCGCCGCGATAGTGGAGAAGGACGCTCTTATCGTCGATCGCGCATATTTCCGGATCGATCGGCGTCGCTCCGACCATCTTCTCAAGCCGGTCCAACGTGCCTTGCTCGCCCCCTTCGTAACGACATTCGACCTTTTCCAGATCGCCGTCTTCCGAGAGTTCGTAGTAGCGTCGCGTCGTCTTGTCATGATCGACGATCGTCGTCGCGACGGCGAGTCGGCGATTGTCCCCGCGCGTCCAGAATCTGGCGCCGACGAAATTGTCGACGTCCGCCGCCGTCGCAAGCCCGTTGAAAATCGCCGCCGAATCCGTCGCGCGCATGTCTTCGTTGCGGTATTGCAAAACGAAAGTCGCGCCTTCCAAGTCGGCGTTCTTCGAGCGAACGCGTATCCATTCCGCGTCCGGCGCGTCGTCGAGCGAGCGCCAAAATTCGCCGCCTTCCGCGCCTTGCGGAATGACGACGTCCGCTAAGACCTGCCAGTCGTCGTTCCCTAACGCGTCGTATTCAAGCGTGATTTGAGGGACGGAACCGTCTTGCGTTTTCGCGCTCGCGCACTTGAAGTAACAGGAACGACGATCGTAGCCTGCGAAAAGATACGAATCGGACTCCTCGCCCGCTTTCACCGACTCGTTGAGCCACAGCGCCCCGCGTCCGAGCGCCGGCCCGAAAGAGTCGAGACGCTCCGGCGAGACGAACCAGAGGTTCGAATTGGAATTCGCCGAAGACGAAATCGCGTTTTTAAAAGGCGACTTATTTAAAAACTCGCTCTTCGCCGAATCGTCGCAACCGAAAACGACGCGACCGTTCCAATATTCAAAGTCCCCGATCACCTTTAAATAGGTCGAACGCGGTCTCACTCCTCGCGCGTTCTCATGCGAAAAGCTCTTCGGAAATCGCCAGAATTGCCCGTGCATCGTCGCAAGGTACGTTTCCGCGTCGTCGATTTTGCGAATGCGCGGCCATTCCGTGTTCCAACCGTGCGCCCCGTCGTAACAATGCGACGCCTTCGGCATGCGATACCGCCGCCATTCCCCGCCGTCCAGAACTTCGAGAATTACGGACTTTGCGTCCCACCCGAGCGTCCACAACGGCTCCTCGCCCGTCAACCCGCCGTAGATCCCGTCCGACGTCGTAACCTCTGTGAACTGCTTTCTTTCGACGACCCGCCAGCCTGCCTTCTCGCCGAACCATTCCGCAAGACATCCCGACGTCGTCGTCGGATCTTGCTGCGCCGCCGCGCTCTGCTCGCCGTTGTTCGCGTAAACGACGCGACCTTGACTCGTATACCCGCCTTTACCGTGATAGCCCGGTAAGACGTCGCCGCCTTCGCCGCGATCGGAGTTGCCGTCCTTGTAGATTTCACGCGCTTCGAGCGTGTTGACGTCGATCTCGTACAGACCTTCCTCCATGGTGAGCCAGTAGACCTTGTTCGCGGCGTCCTTTAGCCCTCGCGCGACCGCCGTAACGCGTCCCGGAGCGACCGCGTGCGGGATCGTGCGAATCCCGCCCTCCGCGTCGATTACGTGATTCCCTATGAAGAGCTGGTTTGATTCCCGATGTATCATGCGGTTCGCGTTCGTGCCGCCGACGCTTTCCGGACGAATCGTAACGTTTAGATCGTCGTCGATTTCGTACAGCTTGTCCGAGGATCCGTTCGGAAGGTGCGGCCCGTACGTAATCGCCCAGAGTCGGTTCGCCCACGCGACGACCGCGCCGGTTCCGCACTCGTTTTCGTCGTTAAAGAACGCGTTGCGCGGATAAACGCCGCCGAACTCTTGCGGCGCGGTTTCGTCGGCGCGCGACGTCGACACGACGCTCGAGACGCCGATCGTGGCGCAGAACGTTAGCAATATCGACAGAGCGTTGAACTTTTGAATGATTTTCATCTTCTATTCCCTCTTTGAGTGACTGTTGCCGCGCTTTTTTACGGACGTTGCTGTCGACTTCAATTTGTCCCCATGACGACTCCCATAATTGTACGCGACGGCAAGACAAAAGTCAAAAAGCCCTTTTTTTTCATTCGGTTTGTTTATTTTGGTTCGGGATCTATTACAATAGCTCTTGTCGCAATGACTCAAGGGTTGGTCGTTGTTTTTAGTATATAACGCGGAAAGCGCGTTTTTGGAGGTTTTTATGGACAGCTCTTCTCACATTTACAGTCATAGTCGTCGCTCCGCGTTTACGCTCGTCGAGCTTCTCGTTGTGATTGCAATCATCGGAATCTTAATCGGTCTTCTTCTTCCGGCGGTTCAAGCGGCGCGCGAAGCGGCGCGACGTATGGAATGCTCAAATAAAATGCGTCAGCTCGGGCTGGCGACGATGAATTACGCCGACGTCAATAAGGTTCTCCCGGCGGGCGCGATTATGCGCAACACAGGCAACAGTACGGCGAGCTTGTGGCGCTGGTTCTCGATGTGGGGCGTTTCGCTACTGCCGTTCCTGGAACAAGAGAACGCGTTTTCTATGTACTTCGGCGCGGCGGGTCTTTCGAACGAAAGCCCCGGATCCGTCAACGCGACGAATAAAGGCTTGAATAAGCAACTCGCCATGCTCAGAATGCCGATCTACGAGTGCCCGAGCGATCCGGGCGCCGGGCAGCAGATGAAGCCGTCGACGGACGACGGGCATTCGGATTATACGAAATTCGATATTTACGCGACTTCGTACCGCGCGATCGGCGGCGCGAACACCGGCGGCACCTGGTGGTGGGACGACAACGGCGCGTCGAATCGAACGATCCTGCGCGGCGCGATTCACACCGTCCATCTCGGACAAGTTACCGGCGCGGACGGCGCGAAATATTCGCTCTCCTTCGACACGCTGGCCTCGGTTACCGACGGGACGTCGAATACGGCGATCTTTACGGAACACCACATGGCGCAGGGCATGCCTCGCCGCACGACCTTCTGGTCCGGCGTCGCCGCAAACCATATCTATACCTGCAGTCCGAAAAGCGCCACGTTTAAAGCGCACCAGTGGGAACTCTGCACCTCAACGTGCGGACTCGCGTCCCCGCAAAGCACGTACTTCTGCGGTCGCTCCGCAGGCGCGTATCATGCAGGCGGTACGAACGCGACGTTCCTCGACGGCTCCGTTCACTTCATTTCCGAGAATATTAACGTCGGAACCGGATGGAAAGGCTCGGGGAACCCGCCTTACGATATCGGCGTGTGGGGCAATCTCTGCGCGATCGCCGACGGACAGACCGTTCAAGTTCCGTAACCTCGCATGAATCGCAACGTTGAGGAGAACGTTCAAAATGAGAAATAACCTGCAATGCGCGCTCGCCGCCTTACTTTGCGCGACGCTCGCTCTGTGCGTCGGATGCGGACCTCACACCGTTCCCGTCTCTGGGAAGGTTATTGTCGACGGTCAGCCTGCGGAAAATCTGCGCGTCGTCTTTCAGTCTGCCGCGACGACTGCGACCGTGCCCCCCGTTGCGATCGGTATGACCGATAAGAACGGGGAATACTCCCTCTCGCTCGCGGAGAAGAAAAAGCGCGGCGTCGTTCCCGGACCCTACGTCGTCTTCATAACGTGGAGCGATCCGAACGCGGAAGAGAACCCGGTCGAAGGCGTTACGGTCGCCAACGAGTCGCCGTATAAACTCCCGCCCCGCGCCAACTCCGGAGAAATGTCCTTTGAAGTCCCTGAAAAAGGAACGAAAGAGGCGAATTTCGAATTCGATTCGGCAACGGAACCGAAACCGACGTCCGTCGGCGTCTAGAATCGCCAACGCTCGGACGCCAACGCTCGGGCGTTGGATCCCGTTTCGCGCTACCGCGCGGAGAATTAATCCTCGCTCCCGTTGGTCGCCAACGCTCGGGCGCTGGATCCCAGTTCGCGCTACCGCGCGGTTGGTTCGATTTTCGCTCCCGTTGGTCGCTTGCATTGCGACGGGGTTTAACGACTGGCTTTAACGTCGCGCGCAAATAAAAACGGCGCCTTCGTCCGCGTTGGACGGGGCGTCGCTTTTTGCTTTGCGCGACGAATGGGATCGCCTCGCCTACTTAATATCGCCTACCTAATAATGTACGCGTCGACGATCTCCGCGATATACGCGGTGTGAGGATCGTGGATTGTGTCGTGCATTGTCGGGTCGTCGGAGTCCGGGTAGAATTTCGCGCGCAAGTCCGCTGGAATCGAGAGATGATCTTGCTTTTGCGAGTAGAGAACTCTGCATTCCAACGTGAGCGGATACTCTTTAACGCCTGGCGTCGCGATCGTTTCCGGCGCCTCGAGGGTCAAGCCCGCCTCCTTGACCTTGTCGATATCGCGACCCGATTGCGACCCGCAAATTCTGAAGATCGTCGGGTTCGGCTTGTCGAGCGGAACGCTAATTGAAAATTCGCGCGTCGCGTCGATCTGCGCCTTCGTGTATCGGGTGTTCCGAACGTAGGCGATAAACGTCGGCACGTTCCAAATGCGCCCGAGATGCCCCCACGAAATCACCATTGAATTGAACTTCTCCCCCTGACTATTGAGAAGCAGTCCCTTCGGCAACGCGTTGACAATGACGCCTGTGTAGTCTTCCAGCTTGATTTTTTCTTTCATTTCTTCGTCTTTCTTTTGCCTAACCAGCCTGCGCCAGAACGATCGAGGCGTTCCGAGCGCGAGGACGATCTCATTCTACCCGCCAGCCAGCCTGTCGACAAGTCCGCAAGGCGTCGCGTCAACCCCCTAGGGGGGATAGAGCGTCCCGGATACGGGGTTGCTTTAAGCGCCGCCTTGGACGTTGAACGCGGGGGGCGTCTTTGCCAAATTCGTAGCGCGAAGCGTCGTCGCCTTCCGGCGGGGAATACGCGGACGCGATGATTTCCTTGAAGAGGAAAAAACGACGTTC